>JBJXDR010000001.1:0-2866 GCA_046155245.1 Rhodoglobus sp.
ATTCGAGCATCAACGAAAAGCCGTATTGAAGACGGTAATCCGTGGTTACGAGCGCAGTCGACGCGCCCTCCGGCTGGCGAAGGACGGGCCAGAACCAGCGGTAACGGAGCAGCGGCATGGACGGGAAGTCGTAGCCGGCCTGGTCCTCCATCGTGGTCTGGTGAGACGCGTACGCGTCGACCCGGCTGTAACGAGCCCGCCACCCGCTATCCCGGTCGCCCTCCAGCACGATCTCGTCGTCCGCCGCCAGCGCCGCCGCCGACGACCAAACGCCAAAGCCGTTCCCCCCGCTGTGATGGACGATCGTATCGGTCGGCTGGACAACCCCCGAGCACTTCGCGGCCCATGTCTTGGCGTGGTCGAGGGAGAAGCCGATCGACCCGCCAGCGCCGAGGTGCGTTTCGAGGTCCTTGATTTGCCGCTCCAGCGATTGATCGCCGCCAACGTACTTTTCGACGCTGATAAACACGCTGTAGCGCATCCCGTAAAAGGACCGATAGGGTACCTGCCCGCCGGTGTAGACGACCGATGCTTGCGGCATTGGTTGGACGTCGAGCCGGGAGATCGACCGGTCAAAGGTGATCGTCCGGAGCGGGCCACCGTCGGCAGGGTACCAGTAAATGATCCGCGTTGCCATCAGCCATTCCCCCACCCAATGTTTCGACCTTGAACGCCTCGTTTGATGTTCTCGGCGATGTCGCCGAGCCTGCCGAGAACGACGCCACCGCCGACCCGCTGCTCCCCGTTGGTGCGGTGAAACAAGGAGAACGTCGCCTGCCCGCTCATCAGGTCCCCGAGCCCCTCGCCGACCTGGCGACTGGTCCCCGTCCGGTTCTCGCCGGAGAGGTTGCCCCGGATGCCGCCGAAAAGCTTGCCGGAGGAGTCGCGGAGAATTGAACCGTCGCCCTCGCCGCCGCCAAGCAGCCCTTTGATGGCGTCGACGATGTTCTGACCGATGTTCTGCCAGATCTCCACAAAGCTCTCTTTTAGCGAGGTCCACAGCCCGCGGGCGATGTCCGCCCAGAATGACGGGTCGGTGAGGGTGACGATCAGCCCGGCCACGAGGTCGACGAGGATCCCTTCGATCAGGTCCGGGATCGCCTCGATCAGCGAGGGTAGGATCTGCTGGAAAATGTCGATGACGAAGCCGGCGATGTCCGCGCCCAGGTTGCCGAGGTTGCCAGTGATGCCGGTTACAAAGCCGGTTATTCCGTCGAGGAAGGCGCCGGTATTCTGCGTGATCGAGACCAGAGAGCTGGCAATGCCCCCGAGGACGGGGATCTTGCCGATTGCCGTGATGATCGCGTTCTCGGCGCCACCACTGACGATGCCGGCCGCCCCGGCGAGGCCACCAGCCCGTGCCGGGTTGAGCTCCCGCGCAACGGCCGCCGCGTCACTGCTGATCTTCTTGGTGCTGGCGATCATTCCCTCAAACCACTTGTCGACGTCGGTGGTGATCTTGGTCATCACCGCATCGTGGCTGTCCGCCGCAGCGTCGAGAGCGGCCTGGGTGATCGTGGGGTCGCCGACCGTTTCACCGGCCTTGAGGATGGAGCTTCGTTGGGCGTTGTAACGGGCGTCCTCGGCCTGCTGCGGGGTTCCCGACGCGCCGATCTTCAGCAGGAACTCCCGGGCGGTCGCTTGCTCTTTCAGGGCCGCTGCGAGGTCGCGCGCCGCGGATGCCGCGTCCTTGGTAGCCGATGTCCCGGCTTTCGTGGAGGCAGTCAGGGCGTCCTTTCGGGCCTTGTTATCCTCATCGATGACGGCGGTTTTCTGCGCCTCCTCTCTGGTCTGTTTCACGATCGCGACTTGATCGAGCATCGCACCGTTGAGCGAGTCGACCGCGACCTTGGTGAAGGCGAGGTCATCCTCTGCGCCAGTGAGAACGTCGAGAAGCTGCCCCGGGCCAAAGCCGCCGGCCCCGTTCTCGGATTCGCCGACCTTGAAGATCGAGGAGTAGGACAGAAGCTTCTTGTCCGTCTCTGCCCGCGACGCGAGCTCATCGCGCTGCGCCCTCTGTGCATCCCCGTAAGCCCTGACCGCGTCGCGAGCCGTGAAGGCCGCCCGAGTCTCCTTCGCAAACGCCTCGGACATGTCTCCGGAGGCCACCATCAGGTCAATGTGGGCGCTCTCGTTCGCCCGGAGCGCCGCCGTGTGACTGTGGGCGATGGCCGTAGCGAGCGCCATCTGCTCCGCTTCCAGCGCGATCTCACGGGTGACAACGAGGAGTGCCGCAGCGACGGCGCCGAGCCCGACAGCGACGATCGCGACCGGAACAGCGAAGGCGCCGATGGTCGCAGCCAAACCAGCGAACCCGCCGTCCATCGTGGCGATGGCCTCCCCAATCTGCGGCCCCTGCTGCGCCATCACGACGAATGGGGAGGACCCGCTGGCTAAGGATGTGCCGATGTCGGCAATCTGAAAGCGCAGGTTTTGCAGAGCGGCGCCGTGACGTCTGCTTGCCCCCGTGGCCGTGTTCAGGTGTTCGCCCTCGGCCAGCCACGCGTCGCCGACGCGGTTCGTCTCCGCGGTGAGCGCCGCCTGCGCGCTTTGCATCTGCCGAAGCTGGGTGACCGACACCCCGAGCACCTGCGCCCGAAGCGTCTCCGCTTCGGAGGCGGACCGAACCGACGCGGCGGCAACCGCCTCAGCGTCCGAGAGCCCAAGAGCAGCTACACTGGCCTGCCGCGTCTGGAATGCCGCTTGTTCCGCCGCAGTCGCCACGCCGCCGAGCGCAGCGTACGCCTGTTGCGCGTCGAGCCGAAGGACCTCCTCAATCGTGGTAGTCACGAGCCACCCCCGACATCGATCACCGGCTGAACGCTACCACCCTGCGCCGCCGCTCGTTGGAGCTCGATCGCAGCGC
>JBJXDR010000002.1:0-16414 GCA_046155245.1 Rhodoglobus sp.
GACCGATCGCCTGTCAATGCGAGCCACCTCGCCAAGTCTCACCACTAGCTGCGCTCCGCCAACGACTTCGCCAGCGCCGCCGTCGCCTCCTGGATCTCGCGCTCGAGTTCCATCAGCTCCGCGAGGATCACCTGCGGGTCGCGGTGCTCGACCTCCTCGTGCTCGACCTCGCGGTAACGGTTGAGGGAGAGGTCGTGGCCCTGGGCGGCGATCTCGGACTTGGGGACTAGGAAGGATTGGGCGGTTCGGGGTCGCGTCAGCTCTGGGCTGTCAGGTCTCGACAGGCTCGACCACCGTTGCAGAACGTCGGGGAGATCGTTCTGCTCGGAGGGGGTGCGCTTGTCGTCGAGGGTGAAACCGTCAGCGCGCACATCGTAGAACCACACGTGGTCGGTGCCGCCCGAGCTGGTCTTCGTGAAGAACAGGATCGCGGTCGACACGCCCGTGTACGGCTTGAAGGTGCCGCTCGGGAGCTTCACCACGGCATCCAGCTTGTGGTCTTCCACGAGCATCCGTCTCAGCGCTTTGTGGGCGGTGGATGACCCGAACAGCACGCCATCCGGAACAATGACCGCCGCGCGCCCGCCGTTCTTCAACAGGCGCAACATAAGGGCCAGAAACAGCAGCTCGGTCTTCTTCGTCTTGACCATCGCGAGCAGGTCTTTGGCGGTGGTCTCGTAGTCGAGGCTGCCGGCGAAGGGCGGGTTAGCCAGCACGAGGGTGTAGCTGCCCTCGGCGTCCGCGAGAACGCTGTGCTCCTCGGCGAGGGAGTCGCGGCGCTGAATCGTCGGATTCTCCACACCGTGTAGCTGCATGTTCATGCTGCCGATGCGCGACATCGACGCGTCGGAGTCGAAGCCGGTGAACGCGAGACGGTTGAAGTGGTCGCGGCTCGTGGCATCCGCCCAGATCTCGGGATGATTGTCGCGCAGGTACTCGCTCGCCTCCACCAAGAACCCCGCCGTGCCCGCCGCCGGGTCGACAATGCGATCGGTCGGGGTCGGCGCGGTCATGTCGACCATGAGCTTGATGATGTGACGCGACGTGCGAAACTGCCCGTTCTGCCCCGAGGTCGCCAGCTTGCCGAGCATGTACTCGTAGATGTCGCCCTTGGTGTCGCGGTCATCCATCGGGATGTCTTCGAGCAGGTCGACGACCTTGCTCAGCAGTGCCGGGGTAGGGATGGTGAAACGCGCGTCCTTCATGTTGGCCGCGAAGCTCGAGCCCTCGGCACCGAGACCGCGGATGAACGGGAACACGTTCTGGTCGACGACGTCGTACATCTCCTGGGCGGAAAAGTTCTTGAAGCGGCTCCAGCGCAGGTCGCTGTAGGGGCGCGGGCGCCGGCCGGTGTCATCCATCCCGTCGGGGAAAACCGGGTTCTCGATCGGCGTGCCGAGCAGGTTGGCCTTGCTCTCAGCGAGGGTGTGGAGGTCATCGAGGCGCTTAATGAAGAGCAGGTAGGTGATCTGCTCGATCACCTCGAGAGGGTTGGCGATGCCGCCGGACCAGAACGCGCTCCAGACCTTGTCGACCTGGCTTCTGAGCTCACCGGTGACCAACGGGGGTTCCTCCTGCGGGGGTAGTCGTGCTTTCTTCGAGTCTGGCAGATCGGATGCGTGCGGTTGGGTCCTCTCCTCCACAGGCTGGCGCTGTAGGGAGTTTTCCACAGTAAATTAACCTTCTGATCAGCATAAAGGGAATGTCGGTGGGTGCTGTCAGAGTGTGAACATGACACCAGCGCTGGATGCGATCGGCCAACTCGGCGAGGCGAAGAGCCTTCTCGCCGCGGCCGCGCGCGCCGGTGCCGCCGGTCTTGACGACTCAGCCCTGGTACTCGCTGCCTCGACTGCGGAAGAACTCGGGCGCCTCGTCGACGCGCTGCGGGTGCAACTGGCGGGCGAGATCGACGAGCGTTCCCGTTACGAACTGGGTCGCGACGGACTCGCCCAGCGCCTCGGCGAAACGCGCGCGGTGCACCTGATCGAGAAGGTCACTCTCGTCTCCAGCCGCGAGGCAGCGCGACGAGTGCGCCTCGGGCGGGCAACCCGGGCCAGGTTCGCGCTCGACGGCAGCCCCCTGCCCGCCGAGTTCTCAGCCGTCTCGGCAGGTCTTGCCGACGGGATGCTCGGGCTCGACTCCGCCGCCGCGATCGTGCAGCACCTCACTCAAGCCGACACCGCTCCTCGCGAACACCGCGACCGCGCCGAGCACGCCCTCGTGGAGGATGCCGCCAGCATGTCCGCCGACCTGGTGGCGGTGCGCGCGCGAGTGTGGCGCGAGGCCCTCGACCCGGATGGCGCCGAACCTCGCGACGAAGACCTGCGACGGCGCCGGCAATTCTGGATCGGTCAGGAGGTGAACGGGCTCTCGAAGTTCGGCGGGTACGCCGACCCCGTCAACGCCGCGCTCCTCAAGGCGGCGTTGGCTGAGCGCAGTGGGCCGAATGTTCAACCGCGGTTCCTCTCCGAAGAGGAACTCGCCTCGGCCCCGGAGGTCCGCGACCCGCGCACCACCGGGCAACGCAACTTCGACATCGTGATGGGGCTGGTCACGGCGGGAATCCGGTCGAGTGAAAGCACCCGCACGAGCATGCGCAGCCTGACGACGGTGATTGCCGTGGTCAACAAGAAGGATCTCGAGGCAGGAACCGGCATCGGCTGGCTCGACGACGTCGCGGAGCCCGTCTCCGCCGCCACGATCAATGAACTGGCGTGCGACGCCGGCATCCGCACGCTCGTCTTGGGCGACCACGGCGAACCGCTGTACCTGGGCCGCACCGAACGACTGTTCAGTCGGGCCCAACGACTCGCGCTCGCGGTTCGGGATGGCGGGTGCATCTGGAGCGGATGCCATGCCCCACCCAGCTGGTGTCACGCCCATCACGTGAAGGAGTATTGCGATGGTGGGCTGACCGACATCGACAACGGGGTGCTGTTGTGCCCCGCCCACCATCACGCATTGCACGCGTCGGACTACGAACTCAGAATGGTCAACGGACGACCCGAGTTGCGCGCACCCGCCTGGATCGATGCCGCGCGGCAGTGGAAGCCGCTCGGCAAGTCTCGGGTCACAATGGTCGCGTGAGCGGCCGCCCCTGCGACACGGGTCACGATGCTCGCGTGTGCCACCAGCCCGTCGCCCCGGCGCGCGAATCGGGGGTTAGCCCCCTCCCGAGCGAGACCGGAACGTGACAAGCTCGAAGCATGACCTTCTTCGAGTCCATCAAGACCGTGTTCCGCAAGTACGCCACGTTCGAGGGCAGGGCCACCCGCCCCGAGTTCTGGTGGTTCGCGCTGTTCAGCTTCCTGGTGAGTGCAGCGCTGAGCGCCCTACTGCCCGGCCAGTACATGATGGGCGGCTACCAGCCCATCAACAACGATGTCGTCATGCTCGGCGACGCGTTCCGCACGGGACCAGTCATCAACCTCGCCGGCTTCTGGAGCGTCGCCGTGCTGCTGCCGAGCCTCGCCGTCACCGTGCGTCGTCTGCGTGACGCTGGACACCGGTGGACGGAGATCTTCTGGATCCTGCTGCCGATCGCCGGCGCGATCGTTCTGATCGTGCGCCTGTGCGACCCGTCGAAGAGCGATGCGGTTGCTGTTCCCGCCGCTCCCCCGGCGCCGCCCGCGAAGCCGGCCAAGTAGCACGAACCAGCCCAGTAGCGCGAACTACAGGAAGTAGACCGCCAGAACGAGAGAAAGCACGGCGGCGGCTGCGAGCACGATCCAGGCGACGTTGCGGCTCGCCGCGGCATCCACTTCGTGGCGCAGCCGCTGGAATCGCGCCTCGTGGCGCAGGGTGTCGTCGATCACGTGCTCGGCCGCGTGCCAAGTGCCGGACCCTTCGGCGACCTCGACGAGGGCTCGGCACAATGCAGGGGACAACACATTGCGCCGCCGTGTCACGATGCCGCTCAGTCGGGAGGAGGCGGCCACAGTGACGTCCTGTGGCCGCCGTCGTACGAAGGCGAGTGAGCCTGGGTCCACAATCGCGATGAGGGGGTTCACTGCGATGGACTCACCCGCCTCCGTGCTTAGGAGCTTCGAAACCCGTGCGGCTTCGAAGCGAGCATCCCGGAGGTGATTCGTACGTCGACCGTTGACGAGCAGCTGCTCATCCTCGACCAGCACGCGTTGTCCGGAATGGTTCTTGATCGTCACACTGAAGACCCCGCCGACCCCGATCAGCAGGTAGTCGGCGTCAGACTCTCCAGGCTCGGGATGCAGTAAAGTCCACGGCGGCCCCAGCCCGGCCAGAGCACGCACTACCTGAATCTGGTCGAGCGCGGCGCGATACCAGCTGCGGGCATCCGAGCTGAGTGGGCTGACGCCGAACAGACGAGCGAAGAGTGACCGCGGGCGCGCGTCGGCCTGCACGCGCAGGCACTCGGCAATCACCCCGTACGCGGCGCCCCGAACACGCGCGCTCGCGAGCGTGAGCGAAACGGCCTGAGGGCCCCCGCCCCCGCCATCCGCGCCAGTGGCGCGGGTCAACACATCTGTCACCGCATCCCCCCGAATGTCGATGACCCCACGCTAGTCAGTGACGCGGATGCCGCGGCAGTCCCCACTACGGGGCGCGCCCCGGCCCCGGCTCGGCCTAGCCGCACCGTGCGCCGCGTAGGCTCGCACCCATGACCGACGCGATCGTGCTCGACGTGCTGCTGATCGTGCTGCTGCTCGCCTACGTCGTCTACGGGTTTCGCAACGGACTCTCGCGCAGCATCTTTGTGATCGCCGGTGTGATCGCGGGCGCGATCGCGGCGCTCTTCGTGGTTCCGCTCCTCACGAGTTGGGTTGCGTGGTCCTGGGCACGCCCCGTGGTGACGGTCGCGGCGACGGTGTTTCTGGTGGCCGCCGGGCATGCGCTCGGGTCAAGGGTCGGTCGTGGCATCCGTCGGGGCATCGAGCGCACACCCTTGAGTGGTCTCGACCGGGTGCTCGGGGCGGTGGTGACGGGGGTCGCCGCGGCACTCGTGGCGTCGGTCGTGGGATCCACGGTGAGCCAGCTCGGGGTGCCGGTGCTGTCGCGCGCGACAGCGGGATCGGCCGTGCTGCGCACGATCAACGCCCTGACCCCCGATCCGGTCGAGGCCTGGGTTGCCCAGCTCAAGTCGATCGTGGCCGACAGCGGTCTGCCGGTGATCTCTGATGCTCTCGGTGGCGGCACCCCGGTCATCCCCGAGGTCGACACCGGCAGCGCCCTACTCAACGCCGCCGCACAGTCGGTGGTGCGCATCACGGGCAATGCCTTCGCGTGCGGCGTTTCGCAGTCGGGAACCGGTTTTGTCGTGGCCGATGATCGCGTCGTCACCAACGCCCACGTCGTGGCCGGGGTCAGCGAGCCGGTCGTCGAATCCCCCGGCGGTGAGGTCATCGCCGGCTCGATCGTGTACTTCGACCCCGTGCTCGACCTCGCGATCATCGCCGTCGACGGTCTCGATGCGGGCCCGTTGCCCTTGGGTGACACCGCATCTCAGGGCACGGATGCCGCGGTGCAGGGCTACCCCTACGGTGGCCCATTCACATCCGGCGCCGCGCGGGTCATGCAGGTCGGCACAGCCCAGGTCGACGACATCTACGGCAACACCGCGCAGCCGCGCGAGGTCTACACGCTGGCCGCGGACGTGCGTCAGGGAAACTCGGGCGGCCCGGTGCTCACTCTTGACGGAACGGTCATCGGGGTAGTATTCGCCCGCAGCGCAGACACCGCAAACGTCGGTTTCGCGATGACAATGACCGTACTCGACCCCGTTGCGATTCAGGCCCCGTCCCTCACCGCGACGGTATCAAGCGGGGAGTGCGTGGGTGAATGAACCCGGGTCACCGCTAGCGCGATGACGGTTCCGATGATTGCGCCGAGGGAATTGGCCAGCAGGTCCCGAGGGTCAGAGACGCGGCCCACGACGAATTGTTGAGCCGCCTCGATCGCGAAGGTCAGGGCCACGGCAAGAAGGATCGCGAGCCACCAGCGTGACCGGCCGAGCAGCAGCACGAGGAACAGCCCGATCGGCACGAACATCGCGATGTTGGCGAGAAACTCTAGTCGCGAGAAAGTGAGCCACTGGGTGCCGGGCACCGGCTCGAGCAGCTCCAGAATTCGCCACAGGAGCGACCCGCGCTGAAGGCTCGATTGAGGTGACAGGGTGACCCAGCCCACGAGCGCGAGGTAGCCCAGCGTCACGGCGCTGAGGATCGGGTGCCGCAGGAACATCCCCCCATGGTGCCCCACGAACTCGTGCGAAGCCTGCACGACGCCCTCAGAAGGCGCTAGGCGCCCACCAGAGTGGTCACGAGGCGGGCGACCAGAGTCCAAAGCCCACCGCCGGCGAGGATGATCGCCCCCACAAGCCACGCATCCCGCACCAGAATTGCGGAGCGCACCTCGGCGCGCACAAGAGTGAACTGTCGGTTCAGGCGCTGGGTGTCCAACGCGAGTTCGGATGCCGCTGGCCAGGTCGTCTCCAGATCGGCGAGATCCGAGATGCGAGCGACGCGTTCCCCGTCCAGTCGGCGTGGTGCCCGGGAGAGCGCGCGCTCGAGGCCGTTCGAAGCGGACACGAGCACACCGCTCGGCTCGCGGCGCACGATCAGCCGCCGGGGCGCGACCACGACCAGGAGGCACTGCACCTCGATGGGCTCACCCGCCGCGGCCGTGAGCGCACGCGCGGCGGCATCGGCCAGGTGCACGCCCACTTCGATGTCGTCGAGCGGCTCTCCCCCGGCAAGCAAGATGTCTCGGTCTATGACTACGTCGACGTCACCGGCGTTGACTGTGCGCACCGCGAAAGTTCCCGATGGACCCATCACGAGGTGCTCAAGCGTGAGGTCACCGCCCAGGGGCACGTCATGCAGCACGTCCCAGCGTTGGCCGAGCCCGTCAAGAATGTCGCCGACGACGAGTTCGCCCAGGGCCACGCGGTAGGCGCGCCGAGTCGTCGAATCCAGGGGACTCATACCGACCAGTCGGGCCAGGAAGCCGCGCTGCCCGGCAGCTGACCTCGCGAGCACGACGTCGCTCATCGCAGACTGGCCCGCTACCCGTTCCCGGAGCCTGCGACCCTGCGACATGTGATCCCCTCGTTGTGTTGGGGAGCCTGATTGCCCAGAGGAGACCAACTGCCGCAGAAACGACGTTGGGCCGGAGGCTCCCCCGCCTCCGGCCCCACTCGCTGCGACGAATCGCACCCGATCGAACCTTCTTCCCCCGAAGAGCGGGTTCGTAGTTACAGTGTGGCGTTCCTGTGAAAGTGCTGCAAACCCCCACTTGGGGGCATCCCCGAAGTGGGGGACGCGAGATTGGTGTGACTGGTGTGGTAGGTGTTACTCAATCCCAGCCGGAACCTGGCCGGTCGTCACAAGGGTCAATCGCTGGGTCGGTCGAGTCATCGCGACGTAGAGGGCGGCCGCCCCACGGGGGATCTCGTCGACGATCCGCTGGGGCTCGACGACGATCACGGCGTCGAACTCGAGCCCCTTCGCCTCCTGCGGGCTGAGAAGAGCGATGGGGCGTGACAGACCGACTGCGCCGCGGCCCATGTCCGCCCCGAAACGGTCGGCTAGCGCTGGGTGGATGCCCGGCAGCAGATCCTCGCTCGCGATCACCGCGACCGTATCGCGCGCATCCGTCTCACGTTCGAGCGCAACCGCCGACACGACCGCGGCCGTCAGTTCGTCTGTCTTCTCCAACCGCACCGGCCACTCGCTCGTACGAACCGCGCGGGATCTCGTGATCGTGACCCCGTGGGCAATGGCCATCGACTCAGCAAGCTCGCTGATCTGGGCTGGCGTGCGGTAGTTGACGGTGAGCTCCTCGAGCCGCCAGTTGTCGCCCACGTGCGGCCGGAGCGCGTCCTGCCAGCTCGTGCTGCCGGCGGCGGCGCTAGCCTGTGCGACATCCCCGACGATCGTGAACGACTTCAGGGGATTGCGACGCATCAGCAATCGCCACTGCATGGGCGAGAGCTCCTGGGCCTCGTCCACGACGACGTGGCCGTACGCCCACTCGCGGTCGGCGGCCGCGAGTTCGGCGGTCGTACCGCGGTCCACGGCAGCCTCGAACCCGTCGGCAAGTGTCTCGGCGTCAACGAGGCCCTCGACACCCATGTTGGTGATCGCCTGACGAGCATTGTCGATGTCGCGCTTGCGCTGCTGCTTGCGTTCGGCCTTGTGGGCGTCGGCAAGATCATCCGATTCGCCGAGGAGTTCGGCAGCCTCATCGAGCAACGCGACGTCGCTCACGGTGAACTCGGCCGAACGGTCGCGCTGCAGTAAGGCGCGTTGCTCGGGGCTCCACTGCGGAGTGAGCGATTCGAGCCACTGCGGTCGGGCGTAGAGGTCCTGCAGCAGTCGCTGGGGAGTGAGCGGCAACCACGCGGTATTCAGTGCAACCTTAACGTCCGGCGAGGTGCGAAGGTCCTCGCGCAGCCACGCCTGGTCGCTGTCCTCGATCGTGTTGCCGTGGGATCGCAACTGGTCCGCGAGCTGCCGCGACAGGGCGGAGATCGCGAGCTTGTTGAAGGTCACGCGAGCGAGGTTGTGGGGCTTCCTCGTCTCCCATGCGCGTTGCATGGCGGTGTGGATGAGTTGCGGGGGCACGGTGAGCAGTTCCCCGTTGATGTCGAGCACCTGGGGCTCGCTGGGCACCACCTGCCGCGAGCGCACAGCCCTGGCAAGCAGGTGCGCCATGTCGAGCGACCCCTTGAGGGCCGCGACCTGCGGAGCATCCTCGGCCGTCACGTCCAAGCCCGGAAATAGTTGCCCGACGCTCGCGAGCACCACTCCGGTCTCGCCTAGCGAGGGGAGCACCGCCTCGATGTACTGCAGGAATGATCGCGACGGCCCGACGATGAGAACGCCGGATGCCGCGAGCCGGTCCCGGTGCGAATACAGCAGGTACGCGGCCCGATGCAAAGCCACCGCGGTCTTGCCGGTGCCGGGACCGCCCTGCACCACGAGTGTTCCCGCGAGCTCGGAACGGATTATGGCGTCTTGCTCGGCCTGGATCGTCGCGACGATGTCCGACATGCGCCCTGTGCGCTGCGCGGTCAGCGTAGCCATGAGCGCAGCCTCGCCCTGAAGACCCGAGACGTCGCCGTCGAGCAGCTCCGGATCGAAGATCTCGTCATCGATGCGAACAATCGTGCGGCCCAGGCTCTGCAGGTGGCGTCGGGCCCGTGCACCGAGAGGGGTGGCTGCGGTGGCCTGGTAGAAGGCTCGCGCCTGCGGTACGCGCCAGTCGAGGAGCAGTGGCTGCTGGTCGTCGTCTCGCAGGCCGATCCGCCCGATGTAGTGCAGCACGGGCCGGGAATCCCGAGGCTCCATCTCGAGCCGACCGAAGGCGAGACGTTCATTGATCTGGCGAAGCTGCAGCACGCGGTCCTCGTAGATGCGCGCGAACGCATCCCGCTCGGAGCGGTTCTGGTGGGTGCCCCCGGGGTTCGAACTGCGCACGGCCTCGAGTTGCACCAGGGCCTGTTCCCGCAGGGCGTCGAGTCGAGCGTAGAGCGTGGCGACGTACTCGCGCTCCGCGTCCAACTCGCCTGACGGCATCCCAGTCCCCTCGAAATCCGGCGTTCTAGTCTAGGCGAACGCCGCGCTACCCTTGCGCCTCGCCAGTGCCGGTGGCAGTGTGGAGCACAGAACAACTCATCGCCCAGTTTCGAGTCGCAGGCAATGCCGCGCCGCTGGGCGATGAGTCTGTCGGGGCCCGCCGTGTGATCGCGCCGATGACTACCATTGCTGCATGCCCGGTCCGGTCGACTACAGCGCGCTCACCTCACCCGTGACCTCCGCCGACGTGCGGGCATTCCGGCAGGCCGCATCCCGCGACCCGACCTTCGCAGGGCAGTCCAGTGCCGCTGCCATCGTCGTTCTGGTCTTCGTCTTTGCGATCATTGGGTTCATCTTCGTCGGATTCGTCGGGGTGATCGCGAGCATGGCGGTGGCGAGCGCCGCCGAGGGGTTCTCCCTGGCGACCCTGGTCTCCCTCATCTTTCCGCTCGTCTTCGTCGCGGGCTTCGTGACCGTCGTTGTGCTCGTGATCCGCGGCGCGCTCGGCGGGGGCGGGCGCTGGGAGCGCTGGTATCGACTCAGCGGCTTCGCGGCAGCCAACGGGATGCAGTTCTCCCCGTCGGACGCGGACCCTTCGTATCCGGGCGCGATCTTCACGATCGGCCGCGCGCGGATGGCTGTTGACCACCTTCGCACGCTGGCCGACCGGTTCTTCGACTACGGCAACTTTCGCTACACGACGGGCAGCGGTAAGAACTCGACGACCCACACTTGGGGCTTCCTCGCCCTGAGCCTGGACCGTACCCTGCCGCACATGGTGCTCGACTCCCGTCGGAACAACGGGCTCTTCGGAGGCACGAACCTTCCGACCGCGTTCACGAAGGATCAGGTGCTGGCGCTCGAAGGCGACTTCAACGAGCACTTCACTCTGTACTGCCCTCGCGAGTACGAACGGGATGCGCTGTACGTCTTCACCCCCGACCTCATGGCCCACCTGATCGACGAGGCGGCACCGTTCGACGTCGAGATCATCGACACCTGGATGTTCGTTTACTCGGCCACTGCGTTCGACCTGCGCCAACCGGCGACCCACCAGCGGATCTTCCGGATCATCGACACCGTGGGAGCGAAGACGCTCTCCCAGACCGACCGCTACACGGATGACCGGGTCGGCAACGCGGCGGCCAACATCGTTGCCCCCGAGGGCCGGCGGCTTCGGCGCGGGGTATCCGTGGCCGCGATCATCGCGGTCGTGGTGTTCGGACTCATCTGGGGTTGGTCACTGCTCGCAGACACTCTGGGTGCTCTCGTCGGCCAATAGCTCGGCGTCGACCCGGTCGGGTCACTGACAGACCACGTTCCGCCACTACGACTCGCTCACCCCGACGAGCTGAGGCGCGTGGGCTTGAGGTGGCCCGATCAGTCGCGCTGGTCAGGCCCCCGCAGAAGCCAGCCCGGTGAGGTTCTTGCGGCTCTCCACGATCGCCGCGAGGAGCACGGCCTCGTCCGCTTCAGCGCCGATGCGGTTGCGGCCGGTGATGATGCGCTGGCGGGCGAACGCGAGCTTGGTGGCATCCCGAATGTAGCTCCTCATCTGGGCGCCCTTGCCGTTGCGGTTGGCCCACGCGATCGCCTGCCGCCGACCGGGGCGACTCGCTAGCGCGGGCAGTTCCTCGGGGCTGAACCAACCCACTGCGGCGTACTCCGCAAGCCTGTCGTGAGTGAGCTTGGCCTCCTGCCGACGCAGGTAGATGACGAGGAAAACCGCGCCGAGGAAGAGCGGGAACTGCACAACTGCGTAGTACGCGAAGAAGTCCGACACGAAGAACAGGGCTCCATTCCACAGCGCGTGGAGCAGGATCGCGGGCACGAGGCCGAGAAGGAAGAATCCGATCGCTCCGAAGGCACCCGTGCGCCGGGCAGCGAAACCGAGCGCGAGGCCCGTGCAGGCGGTGAACATCACGTGAGCGAACGGCGACATGATCCCGCGGATCAGGAAGATCTCAAGCGGGGCGCCCTGAGGGTCGAGCAGCTCCGACCCGAAATACAGGATGTTCTCGGTGAACGCGAACCCGCCCGCGACCCACGCCGCGTACACCAGGCCGTCGACCGGCCCGTCGAAGTGCTTGCGGGCGACCCAGAACAGAATCAGAACCCCGAGGCCCTTGGCTGTCTCCTCGACGATCGGCGCCTGAATGGCCGCTGCGAAGAAGTCGTAGCCGGGACCCGGCCCGCCCAGGCTGTTAATGACGTTGTCTATCTCGGCGCCGACCAACAGCGCGATGAGCACCGCGACGCCGGCACCCCAGAGGAAGGCGAACACCACCGCAGCCCGTGGTTCGCGCTCCCACCGGTCGATCCAGCGCACCCCGATGAAGACGATTGCCAGCGGAACCAGTGCCATCACGCCGCCCAGCGCGAAGCCACTGACGCCAAGGCCGGAGATGAGGTACACCGTCACGAACAGGGCAACCACCGCGAGCACGATGATTCCGATGATCGCGAGCACGATAAGGCTCGAACTGCGCCGCACTGGGGCCGCGAGGCCCGTCGGCGCGGTGACGGTCGTCTGCGCGACCGCGGCGGGCGCTGCCGTCGGTGTGGGGCCGGTGATTCCCGCCGATGCGGTGTGGTCGGGAGTGGCCGCGGTGGGGTTTGTCATGCCCCGAGACTACTGGCTGAGCCGACCCAAACGGGTCATCAACCCTGCTGCTCGCGCAGGATCTGAAGCGCCCGATTGACCCTCTCGCCCAACCCCGCGACCGGCTTGCGTGACGTCTTCTCGGCCTCGATCAGCAGCTGGTCGGCGTCACGTCGGTACTGCAGTTGCGTCTCGCGCACAGCCGACAGCAGCACGAGGGATGCCCGTGCCCCCAGCACCGCGAGACCCGAGCTCACCAGCACAGCGCCAACCGTGCCGAGCACCACCCAGTCGTGGCCGGGACTGCCCACCGCCGCGATACTCGCGAGCACGAGCAGCAGCACCGCCGCGACGACCGGGAGGATGCGCTGGGGGCGGCGGAACACCCAGCCGGTCGCCGTGCGCCACGACACGACGGGCGGCGCGAGCGCGCGGGCAGTCGCCTCGTCGATTGCGCTGAGCCGCTCGCGCAGGCCATCGAGCCACTCCTGCTGCACGCGGCTGCCCCGCAACTCGACCAGTTCGTCACGGATGGCCCGATAGCTGTCTGCGGCGGGACTAGTCGCGGCACTCGTCACCACGACCCATCCCGCAACAAGCCCCACGACGATGATGAGGCCCACCGTCAGCGCCATCACCGGCTGGCCCTCCTCGAACAGCAGCCGCTGGCCGTAGTCGACCCCGAATCCCAGAGCGACGAGCGCCCCGGCCGCAAGCGGCACAACCCACGTGACCGGGTGCAGCCGAACGAGCGTGCGAGTGCCGCGGTTGAGTCGGCGAATGTCGAAGCGAGCGGTGCCGAGGTCTGCAAGCTGCACCGAGAGCGCGACGAGCCACAGCGCGAGGACGAGAGTCGCCGACAGCCACGTGGCATCCAGCTCATAGCCCGGTGCGGTCATCCCCAGGCTTCCGGTAGGAGTACAGCTCCTCGTCAAGCGCAATCCGGCCCACCGTGACGAAGAGGTTCGTCGCGACCATCTGGCCGGCGAAGGCCACAAGCAGCACACGCAGTTGAGGGGTGAAGGTGGATTCGAGCCGGGCGTAGAACTCCGGCTCGATCGCGGACGGGGTGCGCGCGATGCGCCGACCGAAATCGATCAGCAACTGCTCCGCCTCGGTGACGCTCGGGTTCTCGGGATCCTCGCCGTTGTCGATGAGCACGCGGCGGAAGTACACCGAACAGACCAGGCAGTCGTTCTCGTCCGAGATCGCGTAGCTGAACAGCGAGACCGCCCGCTCGCCGATGAAGGGCACGAGGGCGTCCCACAGGGTGTACCACTGCATGTAGGCGTCGAAGCTCGGGACGTGGCTGAGCAGTGTCGCCTTCATGTTCGTTATGTGACCGCCATGCCGTTCGAGTTGGCGATCACTCGCCGCTCGGGCCGTCTCATCCAGACTCTCGTAGGTCGTGGTGGGCAGGAACGTCATGCGAACAGGCTACTGGTCGGACCAGGCCCCGGTCAGAAGACCTTGCCGGGGTTGAGTATCCCGAGCGGGTCGAAGACCGCCTTGACCCTCTGTTGCAACTCAAACTGCTCGTCGCCGAGTTCGTCACGCAGCCAGCGCTTCTTGAGGATGCCGATGCCGTGCTCGCCGGTGAGAGTTCCGCCGAGTCGAAGCGCCGCGAGAAACATCTCGTCAGCCGCGGACCAGATCTCAGGCGGCACCTCGTCGCCGTCGTAGATGAAGTTGGGGTGCAGGTTGCCGTCGGCAGCATGCGCAACCGTGGGGATGCTGATCGAGTACTTCTGCTCGATCTCATGGATCGCCGCGAACATCGCGGGCAGTGAGCTGCGCGGCACGCAGACATCCTCGATCAGCACGGTTCCGAGGCCCGACATCGCGCCGTGGAATGCCCGCCTGATGGCGAACAGACGTTGCGCCTCGTCGCGATCGCCCGAGAGCTCGACGCTGCCGCCGAGCGAGCGAATGACGGATGCCACGGCCTCCGCTTCGCCCTCAGCGCCAGGGCCGTCCGTCTGAAGGATCAACTGGGAGCCACCGGGATGCTCGATGCCGAGGTGATCTGCGATTGCCGCCATGGCGCTGTCGCCGATCAGCTCCATGATCGACGGGTGGAGCCCGGATGCGGTGATCACCGCCGAGGCGCGAGCCGCGTCCTCTACGGTGTCGAAGCGGGCGCTGATCGTCGGCGCGGGACCGGTGACGAGAGGCCGCAGCTTCACGATCGCTTCGACGATCACCCCGAGCGTGCCCTCCGAGCCGATCATGAGCGCTGTGAAGTCGAGCCCCGTGACCCCTTTGACCGTGCGATGGCCGAGCTGCAGCAGACGGCCGTCAGCGAGCACCACGGTCAGTCCGAGGACAGCCTCGCGAGTCACGCCGTACTTCGCACACAGCAGCCCGCCGGCATTGGTCGCGATGTTGCCGCCGACGGTCGAGATCGCACGACTGGCCGGGTCGGGCGTGAACCAGAGACCGTGGGGCTCTAGCTGTCGGTTGAGCTCGGCGTTCAGGATGCCCGGCTGAACGACAGCGAGTTCGTCGTCCACCGACACCTCGAGTACGCGGTCCATGCCGAGCGTGGAGAGCACGATCTCGCCCGCGCTCGCGATCGCGCCGCCCGCGAGTCCCGTTCCGGCCCCCCGCGTGACCACGGGCGTGCGCGTCGTGGTCGCGATGCGCATCACGGTCTGCACGTCCTCGATCGACCGCGCCCTGACGAGGGCCAGCGGCGCGGCAGGCGAGAGGTGTCCGGACATGTCCTGCCGTGCCGCATCAAGCGCTTCAGGATCGACACCAACGGCATCCCCAAGCGCGTCACGCAACAGCTGAACGACATCGGTCATGGCACCACTCTAGGGTCTGCGCCCGTGTCCGAATTCCGCTAGTCAACATCGGCGGTCCGTGGCACTCTGTGAACCATGCAGGTATCGCGGGCCCAACCCGACCCGCGGTTCGCCGAGCGCTACCGGGCGCTCTCATCCCGCGACTCGCGCTTCGACGGGCAGTTCATTGCGGGCGTGCACTCGACGGGCATCTACTGTCGGCCGAGCTGCCCGGCGATGACTCCGCAGGCCAGGAACGTCAGCTTCTACCGCACCGCCGCGGCGGCCCACGAAGCGGGCCTGAGGGCGTGTAAGCGATGCCAACCCGACGCGGTCCCCGGGTCGCCGGACTGGAACCTTAGCGACGACCTGGCCTCCCGGGCGATGCGACTCATCGGCGACGGCGTCGTCGAGCGCGAGGGGGTGCCGGGACTCGCCACCCGCCTCGGCTACACCCCACGCCACCTCACGCGGGTGCTGACAGCCGAGCTCGGCGCGGGACCGCTCGCGCTCGCGAGGGCTCATCGGGCGCAGAGCGCGCGCACGCTTCTCGCCTCAACCGAATTGTCGATCGCCGACGTCGCCTTCGCGAGCGGATTCTCCAGCATCCGTCAGTTCAACGACACGATCCTCAGCGTCTACGAAACCACGCCGAGCGGGCTGCGCACTCTCGCGCGACGGGGTCGGGTTCGTACGACGGCCGCCGCGGGTGCCACGAGTGCCACGAGCATCACGCTCCGGCTGCCGGCCCGGGCGCCATTCGACGGGCCCGGGCTCATGAGGTTCTTTGCAGACCACGCCGTGCCGGGACTCGAATCCGGCGACGACCAGACGTTCCAGCGCTCGGTGCGCCTGCCCGGCGGAACTGCACGCCTCACGGTGAGTCTTGACGGGTCGGCTGGCGTTGTCTGCTCCGCAAGTCTCGAATCCATCGCGGATGTCGCGACCCTCGTCGCCAGGGTCCGCCGACTGTTCGACCTCGACGCGGACTCCCACGCGATCGATAGCGCGCTCGCAGCGGATGCAGTGCTCGCGCCCCTCGTGGCCGTTGTGCCGGGCATCCGGTTACCCGGCACGCTCGACGCCGAGGAGGCCCTGATCCGCACACTCGTCGGCCAGCAGATCTCGGTCGCCGCGGCGCGCACAGTGCTCGGCCGAATCGTCACGGAACTCGGAACGGACGGCCTGTTCCCGACTGCCGTGGAGCTCGCCGAGCACGGAGACGAGGTGCTCCGCGGGCCCGTCTCACGGATAGCGACCATCGTCGGCGCGGCCCGCGCTCTAGCCGCCGGCGACCTCGTACTCGATGTCGGAATGCCCGCTGACGAGTTCGCCGCGCGCCTCACCGCCCTGCCCGGGATCGGCCCCTGGACCGCGGGGTACCTGGCGATGCGGGTGCTCGGCAACCCAGACGTGCTCTTGACGAGCGACCTCGTCATTCGCCAGAGCGCGGCGGCCCTGGGGATGCC
>JBJXDR010000003.1:0-7180 GCA_046155245.1 Rhodoglobus sp.
GATGGCGCACGCGACCGCCAGCACTCCGAAGATCACGAGCAGCAGCATCCCGATCAGGATTCGCCCCACGGTACCCCCGGGCGATTCGGGTCCGGTCAGGTCGATGCTGACGAGTGAGGCTGGTTCGTGGGATGCGTCGGGCGAGTCGGCCATGCCGGAACGATAGCGGCAGCCGGGGTCGGGGTCTAGATCCTGCGCCCCGTGATCGAGGTGGGCGCGATGCACACATAGTTCCATTTCTCGGGGGATGTCTCGGTGTGAAGCCGCACCACGCCCGACTTCTCGATCTCGTCGTCTCGATCCAAGCGATGCGCCGTGCCCTTGACGACCACGCTCCATCGGTGGCCGGTACGCCGACCGTCCGCTTCGAAAGCCACCACCGGGTTGGCCGCGATGTTGATGAGTTTCGAGCCCGGGGCGCTGCGGAAGAAGATCTGCTCCCGGGTCGCAACGAAGTTGATGGGGAAGATGTCGATGCCGCCATTGTTGTGCAAAGCGATTCGTCCCATGCGCGCGCGGGACAGTAGTCGCCAGCACTCCTGCGGGCTCAGACCTTCGGGGGAAGTCATCTGCCCAGCTCCCCTCACAGCCAGTCCCACCCGGTCACGTCGGGGCTATCCTCGCCGTGCTCGTACGCGTACGTGCGCATGCGGGCCCGTTCGTCGGCGAAATGCTGCATAAGGCCCCCGTGGCGCTCCTCGAGCCCGGGAACCCGGCGGATCACATCCATCGCGAGACGGTAACGGTCAAGGTCGTTGAGCATGAGCATGTCGAAGGGCGTGGTCGTGGTGCCCTTCTCCTTGAAGCCGCGAACGTGGATGTTCGGATGGTTGGTGTGCCGGTAGGCGAGCTGGTGGATCAGCGCCGGGTAGCCGTGGAACGCGAAGATCACCGGCTTGTCGGTCGTGAAGAACGCGTCGAAGTCGGCAGAGGATGACCCGTGCGGGTGCTCCTCGCTCGGCTGGAGCCGCATGAGGTCCACCACGTTGACGAATCGAATGCGAAGCTCCGGGATGGCCTTTGAGAGCAGCTTCACGGCGGCGAGCGCCTCGAGCGTCGGAACATCGCCCGCGCTGGCTACCACGACATCCGGCGCCTCGCCTTCGATCTCTGTTCCGGCCCAGTCCCAAATACTCAGGCCTCGCGCGCCGTGCACCCGCGCCTCGTCGATCGAGAGGAAGGTCGGCGCCGGCTGCTTGCCCGCGACGATCACGTTGACGTAGTCGCGGCTGCCCAGGCAGTGCTCGGCGGTCACGAGGAGAGTGTTGGCATCCGGCGGCAAGTAGACCCGAACGACCTTGGGACTCTTGTTCATGACGACCGTAAGGAAGCCGGGGTCTTGGTGTGAGAACCCGTTGTGGTCTTGGCGCCAGACGTGCGAGCTGAGCAGGTAGGTGAGGGATGCCACGGGCCGCCGCCACGGGATCGCTGCCGATGCCTCGAGCCACTTCGCGTGCTGGTTGAACATCGAGTCGACAATGTGAATGAACGCCTCGTAGGAGCTCATGAGCCCGTGCCGACCGGTGAGTAGGTAGCCCTCAAGCAGTCCCTGCACGAGGTTCTCGCTGAGGATCTCGATGACCTTGCCTTCGGGTGCTAGGTGCAGATCGGTGGGTTCGAAGGATCCCTGCCACTGCTTCGGGGTGACTTCGAGCACTGCATCGAGCCGGTTCGACGCGGTCTCGTCGGGCCCGAAGATGCGGAAGTTCTGGTTGGCGGCCATCACGTCGGCCAGCCAGTAACCCAGTACCCGGGTTGCCTCGGCGCTCACCCCGCGGCCCTTCGAGATGTCGACTTCTCGCGTGTCGATGGGTGGCAGCACGAGCGGAACGAGCAGCTCCCCGCCGTTCGCTTGCGGCAGGGCGCTCATCCGCAGGATGCCGCGTGGCCGCAGCACCCCCAAGTCGGCGTTCGGCCGACCCTCACCGTCGAACAACTCCTCGGGGCGGTAGCTGCGCATCCACTCCTCGAGTTGGGCGAGGTGTTCCGCGTTGCCGCGCACCTCGGCGATGGGCACCTGATGGGAGCGCCAGGTGCCCTCGACGGGGAGGCCGTCGACGATCTTCGGCCCGGTCCACCCCTTGGGTGTGCGCAGGATGATCATCGGCCAGGCCGGCCGCTTGGTCTCGACGCCAGACCGGACATCCGCCTGGATCGCGGCGATGCGATCGGTGGCCCACGCGAGTTCCTTTGCGATGGACTCGTGCACGACCATGGGGTCTTCGCCGTCGAACCCACCCGAGACCATCACCGGCTCGTACCCGTAGCCGCGGAACAGCGAGAAGAGTTCCTCCTCGGAGATGCGCGCGAGCACAGCTGGGTTGGCGATCTTGTACCCGTTGAGGTTAAGGATCGGCAGCACCGCCCCGTCGGTGGCCGGGTTCAGGAACTTGTTCAGGTGCCAGCTCGCGGCGAGCGTACCGGTCTCGGCCTCGCCGTCGCCGACCACGCACGCGACGATCAGCTTCGGGTTGTCGAGGGCCGCACCGTAGGCGTGCACCAGCGAATAGCCGAGCTCCCCGCCCTCGTGGATCGATCCGGGCAGGTCGGGGGAGGCATGCGACGGGATGCCGCCCGGTGCCGAGAACTGGCGGAATAGGGCCCGGATGCCGTCGGCATTCTGGGAGATGCGCGGATAGACCTCCGAGTAGGTCTCATCGAGGAACGCGTTGGCAACCATTGCCGGGCCGCCGTGCCCGGGGCCAGCGATGTAGAGCACCTCGATCGACTTCTCGACGATCAGGTGGTTCAGGTGCGCGTAGACGAGGTTGAGTGCAGGGGAGGTACCCCAGTGCCCTAGCAGACGCGGCTTGATGTCGGATTCCTCAAGCGGCCGCGTGAGCAGCGCATTGTCCCTGAGGTAGATCTGCCCGACCGTGAGATAGTTCGCGGCCCGCCACCAGGCGTTGATGGTCTCAAGTTGTGCGGGAGTAATCATTGTCGTGCCACCATAACTGTCGTGTTGATGTTGAGTAGGACTTCGCATGCGACGGAGCCCAGATGCTCAATGCCACGTCGGCTCGCGCCGACGATGAGGAGAGCCGAGGACCGACTCGCGTCGAGGAGCGCCTCGGCGGGTCGACGCCGGGCGAGGCGACTGCGCACTACGAGGCCGGGGGCGACGGTTGCCGCGAGCGCCACGGCATCCGCGAGCGCAGCCCGACCGGACTCGGTGGCCTCCGGGTTGCCGTCGGTGGTCGGGTCGGTGCAGTGCAGGAGGGTGAGGTCTGCGCGCAGGCGCGCGGCTTCCTGAGCACCTGCGATCACCGCCGCGTTGGACGCGCCGTCGGTAGCCACGCCCACGAGGATTCCCGTGCGGCCCGACGGCGCGGCATCCGGAACCACCACGACCGAGCAGTGGGCGACTGAGGAGATGATGATGCTGCGCGTGCCGAGCACTCGACCGTTGAGGTAACCCGTCTTGTGAGTGCCAACGACCAAGAGATCACCCGGTTCAGCGAGTGCGGCAAGCTCAAAGGGAGCGGAACCGTGCACGAGTTGCGAGGCGATCACCACGCCAGCCGCGTGCTCGCGCGATGTGCTCAGTGCCTCGTCCAGCAGCTCGGCGCCTCGATCGTCGGCCCCGTCTTCCACGCTGTGGATGGCGAGCACCGACGCGCCAGTGGCCCTAGCGCGGGTGAGAGCCCACGAGAAGGCGGCGCGGCTGGGCCCGGAGCCGTCAATGCCGACGAGGATACGTTCGGTCATGGTATTCCTTCTTCAGTTCGGTGCTCATGTCAGACTGACAAGTGACCAGCCGCTATATCAGGGCCGAAGGTCCCGCGATCGAAAGGGAGACGGTGCCCGACAGTCATACGTCTGAGCGCTTGCGCAGCCTCCTGAAGGCGACGCGGGTTGTTGCCGGAGAGCTCGAACTATCGGAGGTGTTGAAGAGCATCATCGTGGCCGCCGTCGAACTCGTGGGGGCGCGATTCGGAGCGATCGGGGTGATCGCGCCCGATGGCACGCTCGAGCAGTTCATCCACACGGGCCTCCCGCAGGACGTCGTGACCCGCATCGGTCGCCTCCCCGAGGGGCACGGTCTGCTGGGAGCGCTCATCGACGAGCAAGAGCCGATCCGCCTGAGACACCTCGCCGATGATCCTCGTTCGTCGGGCTTTCCGGCGGGCCATCCGCCGATGGACAGCTTTCTCGGCGTTCCGGTGCGGGTGCGGGGGGTCGTGTACGGCAACCTTTACTTCTCGGAGAGCACGGCCGGCGAATTTAGCGCGGAGGACCAGGAACTGATCGTGGAGCTCGCCGCAACCGCGGGCGGCGCAATCGACCACGCACGATTGTTCGACGAGACCCGACGCCGCCAGCGGTGGGCGTCGGCCCTTGCTGAGGTCACGGCTGCCCTGTTATCCGACGACGCCGTGGACTCGCTGGGCGTTGTGGCCGAGCGCATCGCGACTCTTGCTGAAGCCGACCTCGTCACATTTCTCGGGCCCGCCTCGCCCACGACTCTTCGCGTGGAACTCGCACGTGGCGTACTTGCCTCCGAGGTCACGGGTCTCGTGTTCGGCGCGCACGGCACCATCGCAGGCCGCGCCCTCGAGAGCGGGCAGCCGGTGCTTTCCGATGCTGCCCCGACCAATGTCGTCGGCGAGGGCGTCGCGCTCGGGCCGACAATGGCGATCCCGCTCAGCAGTTCCGGCGGGCCCACCAGCCTGCTCACCGTCTCACGCGCGCCGGGCCGGCCTCGGTTCACCGAAGTTGATCTCGGCACTGCCGCCGACTTTGCGCGTCAGGCGAGCGTCGCCCTCCGCCTCGCCGCGGGCCGCGCCGACCGCCTGAGACTGGCCACTCTCGACGATCGGAGCCGGATCGCGCGCGACCTGCACGACCACGTGATCCAGCGGCTGTTCGGCGCGGGGCTGAGCCTTCAGGCGCTCGCGGGATCGCTGCCGGATGCGGCATCCCGCACTAGGCTCTCCGAACAGGTGGATGCCCTCGACGCGGCGATTGCGGAGATCCGCACGGCGATCTTCACTATGACCGCGTCAGATGCAGACCGGCCCTCGCTGCGGCACCGCATCATTGACTTGCTGAGCGAGACCGACGGCCTGTTCGACCGGCCGCCGGTGGTGAGCTTCGCGGGCGCTGTCGACACGATGGTGGATGCCGCGCTGGCCGACGACATCGCGGCGGTCGTGCGCGAGGGGCTCACCAACGTCGCCCGCCACGCGGCCGCCCACACGGTGACCATTGCTGTCGTCTTTTCGGCAGGCGTGATCACGGTAAAGATCGACGACGATGGCAGCGGCTTCGATCCGGCCGCAGTGAGCCGGTCAAGCGGCACCGCCAACCTCGCCCAGCGAGCGGAAGCCCGGGGTGGTACGTTCGCGCTCGAGCCCCGTGACCCACGGGGCACTGCCCTGACCTGGACGGCACGAGTGGAGGCGGATCGGTGAAGCGCGTGTTTCTGGTCGATGACCACGAAATTGTTAGGCGCGGGGTCGCGGAACTCATCAACGCTGAGCCGGATCTGTCCGTCGTTGGCGAGGCGTCTACCGTGCGGCAGGCGCTCGCGCGAATCGCTGCGACCACCCCCGACGTGGCGGTGCTTGACGTGCGCCTACCCGACGGCAGCGGCATTGACCTGTGCCGGGACATCCGGTCGGCGCACCCGGATGTCGCGTGTCTTATGCTCACGGCCTACGACGACGACGAGGCCAGCTACACCGCGGTGCTCGCGGGGGCCGCAGGATATGTGCTCAAGGACATCCGCGGGCAGGGGCTTCTGGAGAGCATTCGCCGGGTGGCCAACGGAGAATTGCTCGTGGATCCGGCGGTCACCAAGCGGGTAGTCGAGCGCGCGACCACGGGTGCGTATGCCACGGCCGACCTCAGTCTGCGGGAGCGCCAAGTGCTCGACCAGATCGCCGCAGGGTTCACGAACCGCCAGATCGCGCAGCACCTGGGACTCGCCGAGAAGACCGTGAAGAACTATGTCTCCGGGCTGCTCGCCAAGCTAGGCATGGAGCGGCGCACGCAGGCGGCGGTATACCGGGCGGGCCAGCGACCGGGTGCTTAGTAGTGGTACCATATCTCGTACAACCGGAGGGCGAGCCATGACGACCATAACCGCGAGCGACGCGCGCAAGAATCTCTTCCCGATTCTGGGCCAGATCAACGATGACCACAGCGCCGTGACGATCACCTCGAAGGGTGGTAACGGGGTTCTCATTTCTGAGCAGGACTACGGGGCCTGGCTAACCACGATGCACCTGTTCTCGACTCCCGCAAATGCACGTCGCTTGTCTGAAGCAATCGATCGAGCCGAGCGGGGCGAGTACACCGCACGGGAGCTCGACCTCGAGTGAGGTTGGTGTTCGACGCCGCCGGGTGGGAGGACTACCAGTCGTGGCAGAAGAACGACTGGCCCATGCTCGCCCGCATCAACACCCTCATCAGCGACGCACTGCGCGCTCCAACGGAGGGGCGGGGGCAGCCCGAGCGGCTCAAGCACGGCGCCAGTGACGTCTGGTCCCGCCGGATAACTCAGGAACACCGGCTGGTGTACAGGCTCGTGTCAGACGATCTGATCATTCTTCAAGCACGCTTCCACTACGACGACTAGCCTCAACCCATGACCTCGATCACGAGCATCCCGCAGAAGCCCGGTCGGGTCTGGGGAGTTCTAGCCCTGATCGCAGTGCTCGTGCCGCTGCCGTTTCTGTTCGTGCTCAACGTGATGTCGGTCGTGGTGCGTTCGCAGCCGCCCCGCACGGGCAGCAGCGCCGAGGAGTTGGCGTACGGGCTCATCGCGTTCGCCGGCCTGTTCTTCTTTCCCCTGTTCGCGATCCTCGCGATCTTCTTCGGGATCCGCGCTGTGCTTCGGCCCCGAGTCGTGGGCAAGGTCATGGGCTGGATCGCGATCGCTCTGCTCATACTGTCGATCCCGCTGGTCTGGAACGGCTACGCGGTCTGGATCCTGGCGGGCTCACAATGAGCGACTTCGACCCCCGCTTCGACCCCGCGTTCCAGCGCGGCTTTGACGGCCGCACCCGGCCCGCCTCCAAGCAGACGGACGACGCCGCTCCCGAGTCCCCGCCGCTCGTGCGCATCGACCCGGATGCCTCAGCGCCCGCCGACCCCGAGACCGAGGACCTCCTGGCACGCCGTGGCAACCCGTTCCTGGTCGCGCTCACCGCGCTCGCCGTCGCCCTTACGGTGG
>JBJXDR010000004.1:0-3758 GCA_046155245.1 Rhodoglobus sp.
GGGGCGACCTGTGGGAGGTGCTCGAGCGTCTCGAAGACGCAGGATGCGCGCGCTACGTCGTGACCGACGTCACAAAAGACGGAACGCTCAGGGGCCCCAACATCGATCTGCTCGCCCAGGTCATGGCGCGCACCGATCGTCCCGTGATCGCCTCGGGTGGCGTTGCGACTCTCGATGACATTGCCGCGCTGCGTGAGTTAGTTCCGGGCGGACTCGAGGGTGCGATCGTGGGCAAGGCGCTCTACGCGAAGGCCTTCACGCTGGCTCAGGCCCTCGACGTCGCCACCGAATAGTGTCCGACTCGGCCGGCGTTGCCTGGGCGGGGCGCCACTTCGAATCCAACTCCTCGGCCGACGATGACGGGTCGGCACCGGAACAGCTGATCGCGGCGATCCGGGACTTCCAAGGGGGCACCGCCGGCGAGTCGGGCGTGGTCGACGCGGTGCGAGAGTCGCGCCTTCTCGTGGCTCTCGTCGCCGAGCTCGGCGAGACCGGGGTCAGCCCGCTCGGCCACACCGTAGACAAGTCGCAGGAGCTATCGATCGTGACGGTAGCGGGGCCCGACGGCCGAACGGTGCTTCCGGCCTTCACGTCGGTCACCGCGATGAGCGCGTGGAACCCGCTCGCTCGCCCCATTCCCGTGGCCGGCAGTCGTGTCGCCCTCGCCGCCGTGAGCGAAGCGACCGAGCTCGTGGTGCTCGACCCGACCAGCGACACCGAGTTCGTGCTGCGCAGGCCCGCGCTGTGGGCGATCGCCCAATCAGAGCCGTGGACCCCGAGCTACCTCGACTCTGAGGTGCTCGACGCGTTCATGGATGCCGCGGCGCCCGAACCCGCCGTGCTCGCCCTCACGCTCGCACCGGGCGATCCCACCGGGCGACTCGCTGGTCCCGAGCTCGTCGTGCGGCTGGCCCTCACCGAGGGGCTGGACCGTGAGTCGCTCGACGCCATCGTCGCGCGCCTTCAGTCCCGCTGGGCGGCATCCGAGGTCATCACAACGCGGGTCGACTCGCTGAGAGTGCAGCTGCTGAGCGCGGTATAACTCGGCTCAGACTACGCTGCCGGTGTACTTCTCCCCGGGGCCCGCACCGGGCGCATCCGGCAAGAAGGATGCCTCGCGAAAGGCGAGCTGAAGCGAGCGCAGTCCGTCACGCAGCGGACGCGCGTGGTTGTCGGAGATCTCCGGCGCGGCGGCGGTCACGAGTCCCGCGAGTGACGTGATGAGCTTGCGTGCCTCGTCGAGATCGACGTCGGCCGCGGCATCCGGAGTGTCACCGAGGCCAAGCTTGACTGCGGCGGCGCTCATCAGGTGAACGGCGACGGTGTTGATGAGCTCGACCGCGGGCACGTCGGAGATGTCGCGGATCTCGCTGTCACTGAACCCACCGCGGGCAGCCTCGTCGGTGTCGGTCATCGATCATCCTTAGTGAAGAGGGGCGGTGTCTGCTATCATTGACGAGGCTCTGGGGCTCGCCCCGGTTACGAAAGTGGAGATTCTCCCACCTGTCGACCGCTTCTTAAGGTTACCGGGTAGTTTCACCCCGCCGACTCGCGTCATCGCGCAGTGGGTAGCAGCAAGGGTGTTTGGCGCGTAAGCGCACGGAAAAGAAAATCCTCTCTCGTTCTGCCTGCGGCAACCGCCGCGCTGCACCACCCGGTGCACAAGAACCACGAGAAGGAGACCCGCATCAGCGATCCCCGTACCAACGACCGAATCCGCGTTCCGGAGGTCCGTCTTGTTGGCCCCAACGGCGAACAGGTGGGCGTCGTCCGCATCGAAGACGCGCTGCGTCTGGCTCAAGAGGCCGATCTGGATTTGGTTGAGGTAGCTCCCAACTCCAAGCCTCCCGTCGCCAAGATCATGGATTACGGCAAGTTCAAGTACGAAGAGGCCCAGAAGGCCAAGGAGGCGCGGCGCAACCAAGCGAACACGATCCTCAAAGAGGTTCGTTTCCGCCTGAAGATCGACACCCATGACTACGAAACAAAGCGCAAGCGCGCCGAAGGATTCCTCCAGGCTGGCGACAAGGTGAAGGCCATGATCTTGTTCCGCGGCCGCGAGCAATCTCGCCCCGAACAGGGCGTGCGCCTGCTCCAGCGATTTGCCGAGGACGTCTCGGAGTTCGGCTCCGTGGAGTCGACACCGATGATCGACGGACGCAACATGGTCATGGTCATCGGCCCGCACAAAACCAAGGCCGCGGCGAAAGCGGAATCCGAGGCTCGCAAGGCCGCAAACAACTCAAAACCAGTCCGAACGGATGCGCCGGCAGAGCCCGCCGCGCCCGAGGCGGCACCGAAGGCGGCCCCCAAGGCTGCGGCCCCCAAGGCTGCGGCACCGAAGGCTGCGGCACCGAAGGTCGCCGCGCCGAAGGCAGCAGCCCCAGCAGACGTGGCGGAGAAGCCCGCCCCAGTAGTTCCCAAGCCAGTAGTTCCGAAGTCAGTAACCCCAAAGGAAGTGAAAAAGGATGCCTAAGCAGAAGACGCACTCCGGTGCTAAGAAGCGCTTCAAGCTCACCGGTAGCGGCAAGGTCATGAAGCAGCAGGCGGGCATGCGCCACAACCTGGAGGTCAAGAGCGGCAAGACGAAGCGTCGCCTGAACCAGGAAACCGTCCTCGCTCCGCAGGACGCCAAGGTCATCAAGAAGCTTCTCGGCAAGTAAGGGGTACGTAGGCAATGGCAAGAGTAAAGCGGGCGGTCAACGCCCACAAGAAGCGTCGCGTCATCCTTGAGCGCGCGTCCGGATACCGCGGCCAGCGTTCGCGGCTGTACCGCAAGGCGAAGGAGCAGGTCACCCACTCGCTCGTCTACGCGTACCGTGACCGCCGGGCCCGCAAGGGCGACTTCCGTCGCCTGTGGATTCAGCGCATCAACGCGGCATCGCGTGCGAACGGACTGACCTACAACCGGCTCATCCAGGGCTTGAACCTCGCGGGCATCGAGGTTGACCGTCGTATCCTGGCTGACCTCGCGGTCACCGAGCCCGCCACGTTCGCGGCGATCGTGGCGACCGCAAAGGCAGCCCTTCCGGCCGACACGAGCGCACCGAAGTTGAGTGCGTAGGTTCAGCGCGGCGCAAGCTGGCGTTCAGTAAAGCCGCAATAGGCTGTCGGCATGATCGACAACCCGCGCTCACCTAGGGTGCGCGCAGTGGCGAAGCTCGCTAAGAGAGAAGCCCGGTCGCAGACCGGGCTTTTCCTCTTGGAGGGCCCTCAGGCCGTTTCGGAGGCTCTCGCCTTCCGGCCTGAGCTCATTGTCGACCTCTTCGCGACCCCCACGGCACTGGAACGGCACCCTGCCCTCGCAGCCGCCCGTGGCGCCGCCGACCTCGAGGTCGAGTTCGTGACCGAGCAGGTGCTCGAGGCCATGGCCGATACCGTTACGCCCCAGGGGGTCGTCGCGGTGTGCCGCCAGTTCCCTACCTCGGTCAAGGACATTCTCGGTGGCGAGCCCAAGCTCATCGCGATCCTTGAAGAGGTACGCGACCCCGGTAACGCGGGCACGATCATCCGTACTGCGGATGCCGCGGGGGCAGACGCCGTGATCTTCACCGGTCGAAGCGTGGACCTGTACAACCCCAAGGTTGTTCGCGCGACGACGGGATCGCTGTTCCACCTGCCGGTCGCGGTCGACAACGAGCTGGAGAGCGTCATCGAGCGCACCAAGGCGGTCGGCCTTCAGGTGATCGCGGCCGACATCAAGGGTGCCGACCTCCTCGCCGCGCGCAAAGCGGGAGCGTTGTCCGCTCCGACCGCGT
>JBJXDR010000005.1:0-5189 GCA_046155245.1 Rhodoglobus sp.
GGCCGAGATCTCCGTGGTGCCTGAGGCGGAGGCACGGCTCGCCGCAGAACTCGAGGCGCGCGGATGGACGATGGCGGGGGCATCCGAATGACGACTGTCGTGGCGATCGACGGGCCGGCGGGCAGCGGCAAGTCCAGTGTGTCGCGGGCGGCCGCGCGCGAGCTCGGCTTCGACTACCTCGATACCGGCGCCGCCTACCGGGCGCTCGCGTGGCGCTGCATCGAGCAGGGCATCGACACCCACGGCCCGCGTGACGTGGTCGAGTCGCTCGATTCGTTCGAGTACTCGATTGGCACCGATCCGGACAGGTTCTTCGTGCGCGTGGGCTCGGACGACGTTACCGACGACATCCGCGAGCCGCGGGTGAGTGCGATCGTGAGTCGGGTCGCGCGCATCCCCGAGGTGCGCAGCTACATGGTCGACCTGTTTCGCGGCATCATCGCGGGCACTCGCAAACCGGGCATCGTGGTCGAGGGCCGCGACATCACGACCGTCGTGGCACCCGACGCTACGGTGCGCATTCTGCTCACGGCATCCGAAGAAGCTAGAATGGGCAGGCGTTCTGCGGAACTCACCGGCGTCTCAGCCGAGAAGACCGCGCAGGAACTCAGTTCGCGTGATGCGCAGGACTCCCAAGTCGTGGACTTCATGAACGCCGCAGACGGTGTCACCACCGTCGACTCGACCCACCTCGACTTCGACCAGACCGTTCTGGCTGTAGTGAATCTGGTGCGCGCACACACAATCGCCGGTTGAGTAGCACGCACAGCGGGCGTATCGAAACCAAAGGACTCAAACGCATGGCCAACACAGACACCGACCCTGACGCAGACAACTTCCCCGACCTAGACTCCGCTCTCGTCGAGCGCATCACCTCGATCGACGAGGCCGAGGCCGCCCAGCGTGCGAACGCTCTGCGCTCTGGCCTGAGCGACTATGACCTCAACGACGAAGACCTCGGCATCCTCGACGCCGCGACCGAAGACGTCGACGCGATCACCTACCTGCCGGCGCTGCCCGTGCTCGCGATCGTGGGGCGCCCCAACGTGGGCAAGTCTGCGCTAGTCAACCGCATCATCGGTCGCCGCGAGGCCGTGGTCGAGGACACTCCGGGTGTGACCCGCGATCGCGTCAATTACAAGGGCGAGTGGGTCGATCGCAAGTTCACGATCGTTGACACCGGCGGGTGGGAGCCCGACGCGAAGGGCATCAACGCTTCGGTCGCCGCGCAGGCCGAGATCGCGATCGATCTGGCCGACGCCGTTCTCTTCGTCGTGGATGCCACGGTCGGCGCCACCGCGACCGACGAGCACGTCGTGCGCATGCTGCGTGCCACGAAGAAGCCCGTGATCCTGGTCGCCAACAAGGTCGACGACGTTCATCAGGAACCGGATGCCGCTGCGCTCTGGTCGCTCGGACTCGGCGAGCCCTGGCCCGTCTCAGCCGTCCACGGCCGTGGCGTCGCCGACCTGCTCGACCACGTCATGACGGTGCTGCCCGAGATCTCCACTGTCGCCAAGGAGGAGGTCGGCGGACCTCGCCGGGTCGCCATCCTCGGCCGCCCCAACGTCGGCAAGTCGAGCCTGCTCAACAAGACCGCGGGGGAGGAGCGGGTCGTCGTCAACGAACTTGCCGGCACCACCCGTGACCCGGTCGACGAGCAGATCGAGCTGGGCGGCAAGTTCTGGCGCTTTGTCGACACGGCGGGCATCCGTCGTCGGGTCAATCTCGCTCAGGGTGCCGACTTCTACGCGACTCTGCGCACCTCGGCCGCGCTCGAGAAGGCCGAAGTGGCCGTCGTCGTGCTGGATGTCACCGAGCCGATCAGCGTGCAGGACCTCAAGATCATCGACCTCGTGCTCGAGTCGGGCCGCGCGCTCGTGCTCGCCTACAACAAGTGGGACCTGCTGGATGACGAGCGCCGCATCTACCTGGAGAAGGAGATCGAGCGCGACCTCAGCCACGTGACCTGGGCGCCGCGGGTGAACATCTCCGCGAAGACCGGTCGGCACCTGGAGAAGCTGGTGCCGGCGCTCGAGCTTGCGCTCGCGTCGTGGGACACGCGCATTCCGACCGGAAAGTTCAACGCGCTGCTGGCCGAGCTCACTGCCGAGCATCCGCACCCGGTACGTGGCGGTAAGCAGCCGCGAATCCTGTTCGGCACGCAGGCGGCGTCACGCCCGCCGACGTTCGTGCTGTTCACCACCGGATTCCTCGACCCGCAGTACCGACGCTTCATCACGCGTCGTCTGCGCGAGATCTTCGGTTTCGAGGGCTCGCCGATCAACGTGAACATGCGCGTGCGCGAGAAGCGCAAGCGCTGACTTTCGGGTCACCCCCGAAAGTCAGCGGGTTGAGTAGCCGACAAAGTCGGCGTATCGAAACCCAGGCGGGTTGAGTAGCCGCGAAGCGGCGTATCGAAACCTAGGCGGGTTGAGTAGTGGACGAAGTCCGCGTATCGAAACCCCAAACCTGCCCGGTTTCGATACGCCGCTGCGCGGCTACTCAACCAGCCGACGCAGTAACCCCGCGCGCAGCCAACGCAGCCTCGCCCAGCGCCCGGCCCCATTCCCGCGCGCGATCGATCTCGCTACCGTCAGCGTCATTGTCGGGCGCGAGGAACGTTCCGGGCGGCACGACCTGCTTGGAGCCGCGTCGACGCAGCACCTTGGCGATCTGGCCGGCGGCTGACCCGGTGAGCCACTTGAAGGCATCCGCTCGGGTGTCGAAGGCGGCGAACAACGCGGGAAGGTGCTCGGCCGTCTCCATCCACTCCCGTACCCCGAGGGCCGGGTCCATGGGTTCGAGGGTGAGGTCGCTCTCCGGGTTGGATGCCCAGCGGGTGGCTTCTTCGCGGGTGGCCGGCCGTGACATCCCGTGCACATGGGTGGGGCCGCCGACGAGAAGCAGGTCGGCACCGTTGAGGGCGTCGAAGTCGGCTGCTGCCACCGGCAGCACTGTGGTGGGCATTGCTGCCTGGAGCCCTTCGGCGATGGCTTCGGCCATATGACGGGTGTTGCCGAACATGGATTCGTAGACGATGAGTGCTCTCATGACCCAACTCTCGTCGCGCGCCCGCTTAACGGGCAGGGCCGAACGTCCCGTGGGAGCGTTCGGCCCTGCCGTCGTGCAGGTTTAGTGTGCTGCGCCTTCCATGCGTGCGGCTTCGCCCGCGTGGTCGAACTCGACCGGCTTCGGTACGAAGAACGCAGCGACGACGGCGAGCACGGAGATCACGGCGCCAGCCATGAAGGCGGTGTGCACACCGTTGGCGAGCGCACCCACCTTGGTCGCGCCGTTCTGCGTCGCGGTCAGGGTGCCGATCGTGTACAGCGCGATGAACAGCGCGGTGCCCGCGGCGCCCGCGAGCTGCTGCACCGTGGCGATGGTCGCGCTGCCGTGCGAGTACAGCTTCGGGTTGAGCGCCGCCATGGATGACGTGAACAGCGGGGTGAACATGAAGGCGAGGCCGACGCTGAGCAGGATGTGCGCGACCAGCACGAACGCCCACGGGGTGAACTCCGTGAACGTCGCCATGCCCCACAGCACCAGGCTGACCAGGATCGATCCGGGCAGGATGAGCGGGCGCGGTCCGACCCGGTCATACAGGCGACCGATGAACGGGCCGGCGAGACCCATGAGCAGGCTTCCGGGCACCAGCAGCAGTCCGCTGGCGGCGGGCTCGAGGCCGAGCACCTGCTGGGTGTAGATGGGCAGCAGGAACACGGTGCCGAACAGGGCGCCCATCATGATGACCATGAGGATGATGGCGACGCTGAAGCCGCGCGAGCGGAACGTGCGCAGGTCGAGGAACGCGACATCCCGGCCCTGGAGCACCAGTTGGCGCGCGATGAACGCGACCAGGCCGAGACCGCCGACGGTGAGCGGGATCCACGGCATGACCATGGTGGTGCCGGCGATCGATTCGCCGATGCTGGAGAGGCCGTAGACGAGTCCACCGAACGCGAACGCCGACAGGATGACCGACAGCACGTCGAACGGAACGTTCGTCTTCTCGGTGACGTTCTTCACTCGCAGCCCGCCGAGGATGAGCGCGAACAGTGCGATCGGCAGCACGATGATGAAGATGAAGCGCCAGTCGAGCGCCTGCACGATGAGTCCACCGACGGCGGGGCCGACGGCCGGTGCGACCGACATGACGATGGAGATGTTGCCCATGGTCTTGCCGCGCTCGTGCGGCGGAACCAGCGTCATCACTGTGGTCATCAGCAGCGGCATCATGATCGCCGTGCCGCTGGCCTGCACGACGCGGCCGACGAGCAGTACTTCGAACCCGGGTGCGATCGCAGCGATCGCGGTGCCCAGGCTGAACAGGCTCATCGCGAGGATGAACACGGTGCGCGTGCTGAGGCGCTGCATGAGGAAGCCGGTCGTGGGGATCACGATGGCCATGGTCAGCATGAAGGCCGTGGACAGCCACTGGGCCGTACTCGCTTCGATGCGCAGGTCTTCCATCACGCGCGGTACGGCGACGCCGACGATGGTCTCGTTGAGGAACACGACGAACGTCGCGACCAGCATCAGGTTGATGACCAGGCGGTTGCGGCCGCTGTGGTCGGGAGAGTTGGGTGTGCTGTCATTGGTGAGGGGAATGGATGAGGTGGGGGGCGCGTCAGTCACGTGTGTCCAGTCAGTCGTCTGCGAGCAGTTCGGTTGTGGTGGGGGATGCCGAGGGCAGAACCCGGCTTGAAGTGAACGTTGTGAACATACTCCCGTATTCCCCCGACATTCGTCACGCTTTCGATACCGCTGTGACTTCGCTGGTCGCGAACACGCTAAGCTATTCCAGTTGTCACGGGCTGTGGCGCAGCTTGGTAGCGCACTTGACTGGGGGTCAAGGGGTCGCAAGTTCAAATCTTGTCAGCCCGACTCACATGAGAAATGGCCGTCCTTTGGGCGGCCATTTCTCATGTCGCTGTCTGCTGTCACCGGGGTCCCCGCCGCGCCGGTTCCGGCGCATCGCACAGTACGGGATGCTCTGCTCCCGCGCAGCAACCGCGATGTGCCGGCCGTGCCGGTGGGGCGCAGCCTCCTCAGCGAAAGGGCAACGCGCTTTCGCGTCACTTCCGAAGTACGCGAGGTCGGGACCGGCTACGTCTCCACGCGGTGTCATCCCGTACTGCATTGCTCCAAGTATCTAGAGACAGGAGTCACCACCGATGAGTGAC
>JBJXDR010000006.1:0-17846 GCA_046155245.1 Rhodoglobus sp.
GAGAGCGGTGACCAGCATCACGTCTGCGGCCAGGTAGAGGGCGGCCATCTCTTCGCGCGGGAACCCGTGGTGCAGATAGCTGACCGCCTGGTGGCTGATCGTGCCGAAGTCGCCGTTGATGCGGCCGACGGTCAACTCGATCTCGTCGCGCAGGTTCATGTACGCCTCGACCCGCTCGCGACTGGGGCTCGCGATCTGGACGAGCGTCACATCCTCGACCTTGAGGCGACCCTCGGCGAGCAGTTCACCGAACGCCTGCATGCGGTGACCGATGCCCTTGGTGTAGTCCAAGCGGTCGACGCCAAGCATCACCGTGGCCGGGTTGCCCAGCCCCTCGCGGATCTCTCTCGCGCGCGCCTGGATACGGGGCTCGCGGGCGAGAGCCTCGAAGCTGCGGGAGTCGATCGAGATCGGGAACGCCTTGGCGATCACGCGTCGGGTCGGGTCGGTTCCGAGCGAAACCTCGATCGCCGGACCCTTCGTGGGGTTAGCGGTGAGCCGGCGCACCGCGCGGGAGAAGTTGGAGGCATCCGCAACCCGCTGGAAGCCGATCACGTCGGCACCGAGCAGTCCCTCGATGAGCTGGGTGCGCCACGGCAGCTGCGAGAAGATCCCGTACGGCGGAAATGGGATGTGGTTGAAGAACCCGATGGTGAGGTCGGGACGCGCGGTCCTCAGCATGCGGGGTACGAGCTGAAGCTGGTAGTCCTGCACCCAGACGGTCGCGCCCTGCGCTGCTACCGCGGCCGCGGCATCCGCGAACCGTTGGTTGACGTCGACGTAGCACTCCCACCAGACGCGGTGGTAGCCGGGCGCCTCGATCACGTCGTGGTACAACGGCCAGATTGTGTCGTTGCTGAAGCCCTCGTAGTATCGCTCGACCTCGTCGGTGCTGAGAGTGAGGGGCACGAGATTGATGCCGTCGCTTTCGAACGGCTCCAGCTGAACGTCGGGCTGCCCGGCCCACCCGACCCACGCACCGTCCGCCTCCCGCATGACCGGCTCGAGAGCGGTCACGAGGCCGCCGGGTGAGGGTGCCCACCCCGGCATTCCGACGGAATCGATCACCCGGTCGACCGGCAACCGATTCGACACTACGACGAAGTCGTACTCCACCGGGGTAGCGTTCTTTGCTTTCGGCATCGTTCCCACGCTACCCCAGCCGCACCCGCCGGTTCGCTGAGCTTCACCCAGCGTTCACCGACACACGCCGCGAATCGCTCGGGCGTTCACCCGCACTTTCTACAGTTGACATCGATGATCACCGTCGGAATGAGCACGTCGTGCGTCTACCCGCTCTCGACCGAGTCGGCTTTCCGGCTCGCACGAGAGGCGGGCTTCGATGGCATCGAGGTCATGGTCACAAGTGATCCCGTGACGCAGGATGCCGCCGCCCTCCGCTACCTCTCGAAGACCTATTCGCTGCCGATCCTCTCCGTCCACGCACCGGTGCTGTTGCTGACTCAGCTCGTGTGGGGCACCAACCCCGTGCGCAAGCTCGAACGCTCGGCAGAACTCGCCGCGACGCTCGGCGCGGCGACAGTGGTCGTGCACCCGCCGTTCCGCTGGCAGGCCGGGTATGCTCGCCGCTTCGAGTCGACGATCCGCGAGCTCGGAGCCGCACACGGCGTCGAGTTCGCCGTCGAGAACATGTTCCCCCTCACCCTCGGAAAGGTCGGCGTTCGTGCCTACTCCCCGAGTTCGGATCCCGTGTTCATCGACTGCGACGCGATCACCCTCGACTTCTCGCACGCCGCGTTGGGCGGCCGCGACTCGCTCGAGTTCGCGATGGCAATGGCCGACCGGCTGCGACACGTGCATCTCACCGACGGCTCGCTGGCCATGCGCGACGGGCAACTGCTCGACGAGCATCTGGTGCCGGGGCGTGGTAACCAACCGGTCGCCGAGGTGCTTCAGTACCTCGCCTCCAAGCGCTGGCACGGGTCGCTCATCGCCGAGGTCAACACGGCGAGCGGCGGCTCAGAGAGCGGCCGGCTCCGGATGCTGCGCGAGACGCGGGAGTTCGCGGCATCCCATATCTCGATCGGTCGTCGCGCCGCGCGACGCGACGCGGTCAGCTGATTTGAGCAGCGCCGAACGAAACGCTGAACTGCGCGCACCACAGTGACACGCTGCGGTACTGGCTAAGATCGGCGTCGGCGGGGATCTCGTAGACCTGGTTACCGAGGTTGCCCTTGATGGAGCCGAGGTCGAGGTAGTCAGCCGAGCCCGCGACGAACCAGCCGTCGGTGCCCTCGACGACATCGGATGCGCTCAGCCAGACGCGCACGTCGGGCCCGTTGGTCGTCGCCAGATTCTCGATGGCCAGAACGCGCGAGCCGTCAGCATTCTGGATGATTCGTACGCTGCCCGACGTCTCCTGTTCATGGCTGATGAAGGTGCCCGACGCGAGTTCTACCGGAACCGGGGCGGGGGTCGCGCTGGACCCCTCGTCGGTAGGTGCATCCTCGACCTTCTCCACCACTGGCGGGAGGGCATCGTCGACCCGCACATCGATGAGGGCAAGCCACGGCCTCGTGACCAGCAGCACTACAACAAGACCGACGACTGCAACCACGCCACCTATCAGGATCCACCGTCGCTTGCTCATTTTCGCCTCCCTAGCGCCGCCGAGGGGTCGGTCGGCGGGCATATCCTAACTACGCAGTCTGAAATTCTGGTCAGTCTTTGCTGTTCGGGCATCCTGGGGCTGCGTGAGAGAGGCACTGCCATCCCCATCGTCGACAACGCCATCTACCGTGACGGAGTACGCCAGACCCGCACGGTCACGCTCGACCAGACCTTCGAGGCGCTCCGCGACGACGGCGGTTTCGCGTGGATCGGCATGTATCGCCCGACCGAGGAGGAGCTACGGGCGGTCGCGACCGAGTTCGAGTTGCATCCGCACGCCGTCGATGATGCGATTCGCGGGCACCAGCGGCCCAAGCTCGAGCGCTACGGTGACACGCTATTCCTCGTACTTCGCCCGGCTCGGTATCTGGATGCGCCCGAGGAGGTCGAGTTCGGTGAGGTGCACGTGTTCATCGGCCCGAACTTCGCGATCACGGTGCGACACGCCGAATCCCCGGACCTCGGTCGGGTGCGTAAGCGCCTCGAGAACAACCCGACTCTGCTTGCGCTCGGTCCGCAGGCGATTCTGTACGCCGTGCTTGACCAGGTCGTCGACGAGTACCTACCCGTAGTCGCGGGACTCGAGAACGACATCGACGAGATCGAGGATCAGCTCTTCCGGGGCGACCCGGCAGTCTCGCGCCGCGTGTATGAGCTCGCGACCGAGGCCATGAGCTTCCAACGCGCGACCCACCCCCTCGTGGAGATGCTTGGGCAGCTCGAGAGTGGATTTGAGAAGTATGACGTCAACGTCGAACTGCAGCGAGACTTTCGCGATGTGCTCGACCACACACTTCAGATCGTCGCGCGGGCAGAGTCATTCCGGGTGATCCTTCAGAACGCTCTCACCGTTCAATCAACGCTCGTTACTCAGGCGCAGAATGACGAGATCCGCAACATGACCCAAGCCAGCATCGTGCAGGGTGAGCAGGTCAAGCGAATCTCGGGATGGGCGGCCATCCTGTTCGCCCCGACCTTGATCGGCGCGATTTACGGCATGAACTTCCGCTACATGCCCGAGTTGGAGTGGGTCTTCGGGTACCCCTTCGCGCTCGGGCTCATGGGGCTCTCCGGCATAGTGCTGTACGTCGTGTTCAAGAGGCGCAACTGGCTGTAGCCGGGCGGGCTGTAGCCGGGCTGGCCGTAGCGGGGCCGTTGTCGCGCGGCGTGTCGTGAGCCGGGGCATCCCGTGGTCCCCCACAATGAGGACGTGGAGCGCTTCAGCGACGACGAGAAGCAGGCGGTGTTCGAGCTCATGAGCGAACGCCTCTTCGAGATGTTCGGGCCTGGCGGCAGCTTTCGCATCACCCTCGGTCGTGCCAGCACGGATGACGCCGTGTTCGTCTCAACCGTGAGCGACACCATCGCGTGGCAGGTCGCTGCCTCGCTCGTGCTCGAACCGCCCGTGGCTGGACATCACGCCGCAGCCCAGGCCGACCAGCGCGATGAACTCTGGCGCCACATCGAGGCCGAGGTCCTCGCCCAGCGCCGCGCCGCCGAGTCGGCGTCGGTCACGGTGCACGCCGCCTGACTCACCCGTCAAAAGGAAGTCAAGCTAGCTGGCGTCTCGGACATTCAGGAGGCCCGTCGCGACCCAGCCGAACTCTGAGAATGTGGCCCGGGTGCCATTCCCGGCCGGCGATTGAGCGGCGATTCCGACCCGAAACCCGCGCCCGGTCACGGCTGGCCCTGAGTGATCACCTGACGCTGGCGACCAAGTCCGTCGATCTCGCATTCAACGACATCTCCGGGCGCGAGGTAGGGGAACCGGCCGCTCAGCGCCACCCCCTGCGGCGTCCCGGTGTTGATCAAGTCACCCGGCTCGAGCACCATGTACTGGCTGAGGTCGTAGACGATCTGAGCGACGCTGAAGATCAAGTCGGAAGTTGTCGAATCCTGCCGCGGCTCGGAGTTCACGAACGATCGCAGGCCCAGCCCAGCCCCATCTCCGACCTCGGATGCGCGAACCAGCCAGGGGCCGACCGGGTTGAAAGTCTCGCTGCTCTTGCCCTTGCTCCACTGGCCGCCCGAGAGTTCAATCTGGTACTCGCGTTCCGAGACGTCATTAGACACGGTGAACCCCGCGACATGAGACATGGCGTCTGCGGGCGAGGCCAGATAGCGCGCGCGGGTGCTGATCACAACGGCCAGCTCTACTTCCCAGTCGGTTTTCGTCGAACCGGGCGGCAGAAGAACGGTGTCGAAGGGGCCGACCACGGTGTTCGGATGCTTGAAGAAGATCACGGTACGCGTGGGCGGGCCCGACCCCGACTCGGCGGCGTGGGCCGCATAATTCATGCCGATACAGATGACTGCGGTGGGCCTTGCGATGGGGGCTCCCACGCGCAGCCCAGACCCGTCGGCGGGATCGTCGAGCACGAGCAGGTCGCCGGATGCGAGGGCCTGCGCCGCGGCATCCAGTCCGCCGCCGGCAAGGAAGGAGCCATCGATATCGGCCGCCACGCCAGAGAGGTCATACAAAACTCCATCGTTGTCGAGCACTGCGGGACGTTCAGCCCCGAGTGGTCCGAGTCGCATGAATCTGAGCACAGCTACTGCCTTTCGATGATTGAGATTTGCCCAGCCATGGCCGCTCGGGTACAGCCACTCATCGATCGACGAACAATGACGTGATGTCCTCGCCGTGAGGGATTGAATCCTCTGTCATTGACCTACCGCCGATCTGGGGATGGGGTGCGTAATCGTGGACTCTATACGATTTCATCGAGGCGACGCACTGACACCGGCCCGCTGCGAGACGGTTCCACGGTTCACGATTTCCGAGATGGCCGGCGCTCACGAGTTCCCGTTATGCAGGAGACCCAACGCATCCTCCGTTCTCCGGCAAAACGGGAGTCGCAGGCGGGGCACGTGCTCGTTTCGGTGCAAGGATGACCGGCGCCCCCAGCCGCGGCGACCCAGAACGCTAACCGGCGCCCCCACGCGTGTCGACCGGAGAGGAACGCCGAACTACCCCGCAGTCGCCGGAACCAAGCCGATCGCCCCGGCTCGTCTCGTGCGCCGGATGGCGAACAGCGCAAGCACAGTCGAGCCGATACCAAACGCCGCGAGCACCGCAGCGGCAGCGAGCACGCCGCCGGGGTCCCCGCCGGCGAGGATGTTCTGCATGCCCCCCACCGCATATGTCAACGGCAGGAATGGGCTCACCACCTGGAACGGCGTCGACAGCAACTCGATCGGGTAGATGCCGCCGGTCGACGTGATCTGCACCGCGAGGAGGAAGAGCGAGACGATGAGGCCCGCGCGCCCCAGACCGATCGTCAACAGGTAGTGGAATGCGGTGAAGGCGATCGCGATCAGCACCGAGAAGCCGAGGGTCGCTGGCAACAGGCTCCACGCGACGCCCAGGGCGCCGTGCAGCAGAGCGACAAGGAGCACCGCCTGGGCTGCCGTGATGAGGCTCGCCTTGCCGATCACGGATGCCACGAGCCGACCGTTCCTCGCCGTGGAAGTGAGCGCGCGCCTGGTGATCGGCCGCATCACGAGAAACACCGCGAGCGCGCCAACCCAGAGTCCCAGCGGAACGAAGAAGGTCGCCACGATCTGGCCGACCTGCGAGACCGCGTTGTCGGTGGACACGGTGAGCCCCACGGGGTCGGCAGCGACCTCGGCGGAGGCGGCCGCGGCATCCGCGTCTGAGGCCGGCAGCTGGTCGGCTCCCGACTGGAGCCCGGATGCGAGGTCGCCCGCGCCCGATGCGAGTTGGCTCGCGCCACCGAGGAGTTGGTCGGAACCCGAGGCGAGCTGATAGGCGCCGCTCGTGCTCTGCGAGATTCCTGACTCGAGCCCCGCGACGCCCGAGGCCAGGGATGGCCCGCCGGCGGCGGTCTGGGCGAGTCCCGCGACAAGGGCGTCGAACTGGGCTTGGAGTGCGGGGTCGGCACTCGACATTGCGGGAGCGATCGCGCTCAGACCCGCCGAGAGCTGCGACACGGCGACCGTGTAGGTCGCGGTGCCGGAGCTCAGCTCGGATGCGCCGCCCTCGAGCTGACCCAGACCGTAGGCAAGCGAGTCAACGCCATCGGTGTACTGGGTGAGGCCGGACGACAGTGAGGTCGCGCCATTGGCCAGCGAGGTGGCTCCGTCGGCCGCGGTTGTCAGAGAAGTACCGAGCTCGCCGAGGCTCGAGTAGATGCCGCCGATGTACTGGGCCGTGATGGCCTTGCCAAAGGTGTCGGTCATCGTCTGGCCGACGACTTGCGCGACCGACCCAGTGAGGTAGCTGTGCGTGTCATCCGTGCGGATGGAGATATCGGCCTTCTGTGGATCGGAACCCGACAGAGACAGGATCGAGTCGGAGAAGTTCGCCGGCACTGTAAGCACCGCGTACACCTCGCCCGTCGCGAGCTTCGTCTCCGCGTCTGCCGCATTGGTGATGGTCCACTCGAAGCCCTCGCTACCCGTGAGCTCGGTCACGAGCTGGCGTCCCGCGAAGACATTGGTCACCGAACCGTCGGCGTTCGTGACCGTCTGTAGAGTGTCTTGGTTGACGATCGCGACCGGGATCGAGTCGATCGCCGACGTGCCCTGGCCGACCGCGCCGACAAACAGACCCGCGAAGGCCAGGGGAATGAGAATGACGGCGGCGATCCCGACGCGTCGAAGCCAACGTGCGGTCATTTCGCAAGTCCTTCCGAGGAGGTGAGCGAGTAGAGATCGATATCGATGCGGATGCGGGTGCCCGGCACGTCCATGGCTCGTGCCGGCAGCGGTGTGCCCACGACGATCGTGGTTGTCGCGGGCGCGAGCGCGTGGATCGCGGCCATGAACGCTGCCTCATCCTCGGGATTGGCGAATGGGTCGAGCTGATCGAGCATGACGACCGGCGTTCTCTCCGCCAAGGCGACCGCGGCGAGCGCGACCGCTCGCTCAAGCTGCGGAAGCTCGACCAGGGTGCTGCCGGCGCGCACCTCTGTCCTGCCCGCGCCCAGCACATCGTTGACCCTTGAGAGCCAGCGGCGCGCAGAACGGCGAGTGCGATACAACCGGTACCAGGGCAACGTCATCTCGAGCCGCTCAACCAGCAGTTCGCCGACCGTCACGCTCGTCTCCGAGCGCTGCGAACCCCCGACGTCCGCGAGCGCCACGAGCGAGCGCACGTCGGCGGCCTCGGACGGCAGCGGATGCCCGGCGACCTGTGCCCGCCCCGACACCGGGTCAAGGCGTCCCGACAGGGTCGCGGCCACAAGCCTGCGGTCGAGCGGGTCACCACTCGCGACGACCATCGCACCGCGCGGCACACTGATCGACAGCGGTCCCACCTCGTGCTCGCGGGATCCAGCAACGAGGTACTCGGTGCTGAGGGCGGTATCGCGCTCACCGCGCGCCCAGTCGACGGCGTGCTTGTGCTCGCGCAACTGCTCGCCCTCGATGTCCACGTTCGGCAGCAGACGGCCGAGCCAGCGCGGCATCCACCAGGCTGCTCTGCCGAAGAGCGTCATGAGCGCGGGCACGAGGGTCATGCGCACGAGGAAGGCGTCGAAGGCGATTCCCACAGCCAGGCCTAGGGCGATCGGCTTGATGGTGCCACTGCCCTCGGGCACGAAGGCGAAGAAGACGAAGAACATGATGAGAGCGGCAGCAGTGACAACACGCGCGCCGTTCGCGAAGCCGCGGCTGACGGCGAAGCGCGCGTCGCCCGTCTTCACGAACTCCTCGCGCATGCCGGAGACGAGGAACACCTCGTAGTCCATGGCCAGCCCGAACAGCACCGCCATGAGGATGATCGGCATGAAACTCAGGATGGGACCGGGGTTCTCCACGCCCATGAGGTCGCCGAGCCATCCCCACTGGAATACCGCCACGACGACACCGAACGAGGCGAGTACCGACAGCAGGAAGCCGAGCGCCGCCTTGATCGGCACAAGAACGGACCTGAACACCATCATGAGCAGGATGATCGACAGTCCCACGACGATGAGTCCGAACGGCACGAGGGCGCTCGTGAGCCGGTTCGAGATGTCGATGCCGATCGCCGTGGTGCCCGTCACGAAGATCGGAGTGTCGTACTTCGCGGCGATCGAGGGAGAGAGGTCGCGGATGGTCTGCACGAGCTGTTTGGTCTTCAGCGAGTCCGGTGCCGACGTCGGCGTCACCTGGATGATCGCGGTGTCGAGACCCTCGTCAGGGAAGCCCTGCGAGACGTAGGCCACGTCGGCGAGGCCACGAAGTTGCGAACCGATCGAGTCGAGGTCTTCCATGATCGTCACAGTCTGTGTGATGTCGACGGCGACGATCAGGGGCCCGTTGAAGCCGGGCCCGAAGCCCTCGCTCACGAGGTCATAGGCCTTGCGTTGCGTGGAGTCCGCTGGCTGCGAGCCGCCGTCGGGCAAGTTGAGGTCGAGGCTCAGCGCCGGAATCGCAAGAGTGCCCAGCAGTGCCACAACCCCGAGGGTCGCCAGCACCGGGCGCTTCATGACCCCGGTGACCCAGCGCAGCCCCATGGTCTTCGCGCCGCCGGTCGAGCCGGAATCGCCGGTCGAGCCCGTCGCGCCCGTCGAGCCCTCGACAGCGTGGGCTCTCTTCCACGCCCGCGACCCCTCTCGCGGGATCAGCCGCCCCTTCGCGAGCCCCAGCAGCGCGGGCAGCAGAGTCGTGGCGACCCCGATCGCGATGAGCACGGCGACAGCAGCGCCCACCCCCATAACCGAGAGGAACGGGATGCCCACCACCAGCAGTCCGAGCAGGGCGATGATCACGGTCACGCCGGCGAAGACCACGGCGCTCCCTGCAGTACCGACCGCCATCGCCGCCGATTCCTCCGGGTCCTCGCCCTTGGCCAGTTGCGTGCGATGCCGCGACAGGATGAACAGCGCGTAGTCGATGCCGACCGCGAGCCCGATCATGAGCGCGAGCAGGGGCGCGGAACTCGACACACTCGTGAAGGCGGAGAGTGTCATGATGGCGCCCATCACGATGCCCACCCCGAGGAGGGCGGAGAGTAGCGGCATCCCGGCGGCAAGCAGCGAGCCGAAAGTGATGACGAGTACGAGCCCCGCGAATACGACGCCGAAGACCTCGGTGACCGTGATGCCGACGGTGTTGTCCTGGAAGACCTGACCTCCGAACTCGACCTGAAGGCCCTGAGCGGTACCGACATCGGCCGTGCCTTTGAGGTCGGCGATCGTGGCATCCGTCACCTCGGTCGACAGGCCGTCGAACTGCACCCGGATGATCGCGGTCGTTTCGTCGTCGGAGATGGCCTTGCCCGCGTACTGGTCGAACGGGCTCGTGGCCGACTCGATGCCGGGAACCTTCTCGATCGCCGCGACGATCGTCTCGATCGTGGCCTTCTCATCAGCGATGGATGCCCCGGCGGGGGCGACCACGACGCCGGTCGCCGACGCGCCGGCGACCGAGGGGAACACGGCCTCCAGTCGGTCCAGCGCCTGCTGCGACTCGGTGCCGGGTATTGCGAACGACTCGCCCGTCTTGCCGCCAAGCCCGATTCCTGCGCCGAGCACGGCGATGAGCAGCAGCACCCAGACGCCAATGACCCGCCACGCGCGACGGTAGGAGAAACGGCCGAGTCGGTAGAGAAGCGTTGCCACGATTACCCCAGGGTGGTTGGTGCTCGATGATCGAGCGGTCGAGATCTAGCGGATACGAACGGGGGCGAGAAGCTCCCCCATGATCGTGAGAAGAGCGACCCTGGTCTCCTCGCGAGGCTCGACCGGAAGGTCGAGCGAGTGCACGGTGCACAGCATGTAGGCCGCGCCGCCGAGGGCGATGCCGAAACGCATCTTCTCCTCAAGGCTCGCGGAGTTGGCCGAGAAGAACTCGGCGAGGCGCAGAACGAGCGCGTTGGCGCGGTCGATCACCGGGACATCGACGAGCGATGGGCCCTGATTGATGAACATGTGCACTTCGAGACGGTGGTCGAGCAGGAAGTCGACGAAGGCCTCGAGAAACGCGGTGCGCGCGTCGTCGTCGAGCTCAACACTCAGGATCGGCTCGAGAATCTGCACCATCCGGTCGATCGCCGGACCGATGGCCGCTTCGAGCAGGGCCTCTTTAGAGGCGTAGTGGTAGAGCACGCTCGATTTGGAGAGACCGGCCAGTTCGGCGATGCGCTGCAGGGACGTGCCCGCGTACCCCGCGGTCGCGAACTCCCCGAGTGCGATCGTGCGCAGATCCTCTTGGCTGGACATGTCTCCACGGTAGCTGACCGAACGGTCAGGAAACTGTCCGATCGGTCAGTTCGAGGTGAATTCCCAGTTAACTATCGACTCCGGACGGCCGTCGAGGGGCCGACATGGTCCCGCAGCCACGAGGTGAGCGGCTGAGCTGCGTCGAAGAATTCGATCAGTCTCGCGAGCAGTGTCTCGCCATCCGCGCATTCCGACGGAGATAGCCGGATGCTCGTGATGACGCCCTTCTGGCGCAGCAGCTCGATCCGCGGATGCTCCTTGTCGTAGCCGCGCGGCGCACTGACCAGCGGGTCCGCCCCACCCGGGCCGACCTCGAGCTCGCTCCGCCCGAGCTCATCGAGGATTCGCTCGAGCTCGATCCCCGAGGCGGGGGCGTCTACCGAAGCGCGGTATCGCTCGAGCTGGTCGGGTGCGAGCAGGTACGCGCCGCCGGCCGCCAACATCCCGTCGGCGCTCACCTGGAGGTAGAGCATGGCACCACGGTCATCGAGCGCCGCGGCGTGCGCGGTCTTGTAGGGCGACTTGTCCTTGGAGAACCGCACATCGCGGTTCATGCGGAACGTTCGGAATCCGTCATACGGCTCGGGCAGGGCGGCGAGCAACGACTCCATCGGGTCACGCACGACGGATTCGAACTCGGCCTTGTGAGCGAGCCAGAACTCGCGGGTGTTGCTGGCCGCGAGTTCACCGAAGAACACGAACGCGCGCGGTGAGAAGCCTTGAACCACGCTTGCAACTGTAGTCAAGGGTTGGGCGATCACCGCGCCAGCGGGTAGCGTGGGCGTGACGCCTTGGGAGGCACACGTGCGCAGGTTCCTGTTCAATACGAGCATCCTCAGTGCTCTGTTCGGCGTGTTCGGCGTGGCCCAAGCGACCCGGCGCGGCCCTCGAGACTGGCGTCTGATCCTCCTCTGGGTCAGCTGGGGCCTCACCGTGGCGATCGCTGTGGGCACCGTCGTGAAGGATGCACAGACCAACGAACTGGAGCAGTGACCATGGATTTTGACGGACCCGGACCTTTCGGCGGCTTTGCTCGCATGGCGATGACGGTCATTGGCGGGCTGCTCTGGCTGTTCATGCTGCTCGTGATCATTGCGCTGATCTTCTTGCTCGTGCGCTTTCTGCTCGTCGCGACCAAGGCCGCGCAGATCTACGTCGCGAAGAACACGAACCGCGCCGACGCGTCGGCCCCGACTGTTGCTCCGACTCCCACGGCAGCAACCCCGACAGCGACGACTCCGGTCACTACATCGCCTACGCCCACGCCAGCCCAGAAGCCCGCGCCGAGGCCTCGGACCCCGAAGGCCCCGTAGCCCGCCGATGGCCATCACGTTCACTACGGAACTAGCAGGCAGCGGCACCGCCTCCGCGATCATCGTGCCTGCGGACATGATGGCCCGGCTGGGCACCGCCAAGCGCTACCCGGTCGTCGTGACGATCGGCGACTACCGCTACCGCAACAGTGTGAGTTGGTACAAGGGTGCCTTCATGATCAGCGTGAGTTCAGCGATCAAGGCCGCGGCGGGCCTCACCGGTGGAGACGAGATCACGGTCACCGTCGAGCACGACACGGAGCCGCGGGTGCTTGATCTGCCCGAACCGGTCGCGGACGCCCTCGCGGCGGCCGGTACCCTCGAAGCGTTCCGTGCACTGTCGTACTCCAGGCAGCGTGGCCTGGTTGAGCCCTGGTCGGCGGCCAAGTCGGATGCCACCCGCGACAAGAACCTCGAGAGAATCCTGACAGCCGCTACAGGCTAGTTCTCCACAGGTCCCCCAATGGTTTGCGGTCGTGGGCTTCTCCTCGCCTAGCATTGCCAGCGCCTTAGAGCGAGAATGGGAGCGTGATCGAGTTGACCGAGCCGCAGATATGGGTGCTGATCGGGATCTTCGGCGCCGCCATCTTCTCGATCGTTGGCATCCAAACAGCCAGCTTCAACCGCAATCTCACCACCTCAATGGCATCGTTGCGCGAGAGCATGGAAGCCCGGTTCGACGGACTACGCGCCGAAATGAACGCGCGATTTGACGCTACCCACACCAAGATCGACGCACTCGACCGTGATGTCCAGGCACTCAGTCATCGCGTGTTCGGTGCCGACTAGTACTAGCTCAGGAATCCCCGCAACAGCGCGGCCGAGCCCTCCAGATGCTCGCTCATCACCGTCGCGGCCCGTTCCGCGTTGCCGGTGAGGATCGCGACCACGATGTCCTCGTGCTGCTGATTCGAGTGCTCGATGTTCTTCGCCAGCAACGGGATACCGTCGAGCAGTTCATTCACCCGGGTGCGGTTGTCGGCGAGCAACGAGATGAGAGACGGGGTGCCAACGACCTCCGCGATCGTCAGGTGCAGCCGTGAGTCGAGGCGACGATAGTCGGTCGCGGATGCCGCGGCAGTCTCCCTCAGGCGGGTCCACAGCAACTCGCGCTGAATGCCGCTGAGCTGACGTCCCGCGGCCGCCCGCGCCGCCCCCACCTCGAGGATTTCGCGCAGGCCGAGCACGTCGTTGATGTCGACCGCGGCGGGAGCCGGAGTGTCCGCCCGCGACGGGGGCAGTGTCTCGGCGACGAAGGTACCGCCGTACCGTCCCCGGCGCGATACCAGGTAGCCGGCATCCGAGAGGCTCCTGATGGCGTCGCGCACGGTGTTGCGACTGACCGAGAATCGCGCGGCGAGGTCGCGCTCCGCGGGAAGGGGCTCGCCCGGTCCGACGACACCGAGCCGGATGGTCTGAAGCAGCCGCGCGACGGTGTCCTCGAAGGAGTTGCCGCTGCGCACGGGCCTGAAGAGCACCTCGTCGGCGAGGCCCTCGTACTCCGCGTCATCCCCCGAGGTCGGCATGGCTTAAAGCGGCGTCACGTACGCCGAGCTGATTCCCCCATCGACCAAGAATGTGGATGCCGTGATGAAGCTCGCGTCATCGCTCGCGAGGAAGGCGACGGCGGCCGCCAGCTCCTCGGGCTCGGCGAAGCGACCCTTGGGGATGTGCACCAGCCGGCGCTGGGCGCGCTCCGGATCTTTCGCGAACAGTTCCTGCAGCAGCGGCGTGTTGACCGGGCCAGGGCACAGCGCGTTGACGCGGATGCCCTGTCGCGCGAACTGCACGCCCAGCTCCTTGGTCATCGCAAGCACGCCTCCCTTCGACGCGGTGTACGAGATTTGCGAGGTCGCCGACCCCATGACCGCGACGAACGACGCTGTGTTGATGATCGAGCCGGACTGCTGCTTCACCATGTGGCGCAGGGCAGCCCGTGAGCACAGGTAGACACTTTTGAGGTTGACGTCCTGCACCCGCTCCCAGGCCGGCAACTCGGTGGTCTCGATCGAGTCGTCATCGGGCGGAGAGATCCCGGCGTTGTTGAAGGCGATGTCGACCGAACCGTACGTCTCTGCGGCGGTGTCAAACAGCCGATTCACGCCCGCTTCATCGGTCACGTCGACCTGCACGAACAGGCCGCCGACTTCTGCCGCGGCTTTCTCGCCGGCCTCGGCGTTGAAGTCGCCGATGACGACCGTGGCGCCCTCGGCGGCAAACCGTCGCGCTGTAGCGAGGCCGATGCCGCTCGCGCCGCCCGTGATCACGGCGACCTTGCCCTTCAGCCGCTGGGTGAGATCGATCTTGGTGACTGCCACTGCCTGCTCCTAGTCGGTCGAGATGAAGACGTTCTTGGTTTCGGTGAACGCGGATGCCGCATCCGGCCCGAGCTCGCGGCCCAGACCTGACTGCTTGAACCCGCCGAACGGGGTGGAGTACCGCACGCTCGAGTGCGAGTTCACCGACAGGTTGCCGGACTCGATCCCGCGCGCAACTCGGATCGCCCGGCCCACGTCGCGGGTCCAGATCGAGCCCGAGAGCCCATAGATGCTCGAATTGGCGAGCGCGATCGCGTCGGCCTCGTCGTCGAACGGCAGCACGGCAACCACCGGTCCGAAGATCTCGTCGGTGACGACGCGGTCGGTGCGGGAAGACGGCGTCAGTACGGTCGGCGCGAACCAGTAGCCGGGGCCGTCGGGCTTGCTGCCGCGGAAAGCGACTGCCGCGCCATCCGGAACATACGAGCTCACCGAATCGAAGTGGGCCTGTGACACGAGCGGGCCCATCTCGGTGCCGGGGTCACCGGGAGCGCCGACGACCACACCTTTGACCGCCGGTTCGAGCAGCTCCATGAAGCGGTCGAAGACGCTGCGTTCGACGAGGATGCGACTGCGCGCGCAGCAGTCCTGACCGGCGTTTTCGAACACCGCGGAGGGGGCGCTCGCGGCCGCCTTCTCGAGGTCGGAGTCGGCGAACACCACGTTGGCACTCTTGCCGCCGAGCTCGAGGGTGACGGCCTTGACCTGGGTCGAGCATCCGGCCATGACCTGCTTACCGACCTCGGTGGAGCCCGTGAAGACGATCTTTCGCACGTGCTCGTGAGTCACGAAGCGGTCGCCCACGACCGACCCCTTGCCCGGCAGCACCTGGAACAGCCCGTCGGGCAAGCCCGCCTCGAGGGCAAGTTCTCCGAGGCGCATCGCGGTGAGCGGCGTCCACTCGGCAGGCTTGAGCACGACGGCGTTGCCAGCGGCGAGCGCGGGGGCGAAACCCCAACTCGCGATCGTCATCGGGAAGTTCCACGGCACGATCACGCCGACCACGCCGAGCGGCTCAAGGAACGTGACGTCGAGACCTCCTGCAACCGGGATCTGCTTGCCGATCATCCGCTCAGGGGCCGCCGCGTAGTAGTTGAGCACGTCACGAACGTGACCGGCCTCCCACCGTGCCTGTGTGATCGGATGCCCGGAGTTCACCACCTCGAGGGCCGCGAGTTCCTCGATGTGGGTGCCCACCACCGACGCGAAATCGCGCAAGGCTTGCGCCCGCGCCGCCGGAGCCAGCGCCGCCCAGCCGCGCTGGGCGACTACGGCGCGGGCGACCGCGTCATCCACCCCTTCGCGAGAGGTCTGAGCGACGGTCTCGAACGGCTGCGCCGTCGAGGGGTTGACGAGCGTCGTCAAACCGGTGAGCGCGTCAACCACGGTGATACTCCTTGGCTGCGTCGACGAGTCCCGCAAACAGTCGAGCGTCTTCGGCGGCATCCTCCTCGGGATGCCACTGCACGGCCACCCCGAACGGATGGTCCTCGAGCTCGATCGCCTGAATCGTGCCGTCGTCGCTGCGCGCGGACACCACGAGGCCGGGAGCGAGCTCGTCGATCGCCTGGTGGTGGTAGCTCTTCACACCGACGGTCTCGTCACCCGCAAAGAGTCCGCCGAGTTTCGTGGATGCCTCGACCCCGACCTCATTGACCGCAAAACGACCACCGCCGATGTTGTAGCGGGTGGTGCCGAGCACGTCGGGCAGGTGCTGGTGCAGCGTGCCACCCAGTGCAACATTGAGCACCTGCGCGCCGCGACAGATTCCGAGGAAGGGCAACCCGCGCTCGATCGCCGCGTTCAGCAGGGCGTCCTCCCAGGCATCCCGATCCTTGCGGGGCTCGTCGGTCGCAGGGTGCGGCTCCTGGCCGTAGCGGGCGGGGTCGACATCCTTGCCGCCCGTGATGATGAGGCCGTCGAGCCCGTCGATCACGCTGTGCGCGATCTCGGCGTCGACGGGCTGGGGTGGCAGAAGCACGGCGATGCCTCCGGCTCGGTTCACGGCCTCGAAGTACACCTTGGGCAGGAATGAAGCGGGCACGTCCCACACCCCGGTCTGCGACTGCTCGAGATAGGTCGTGAGACCGATGATGGGACGCGCGACGCCAGCTGACTTAGAAGCGCTCAAAACCACGTACCCGCTCCCAATCCGTGATTGCCGCGTCGTAGGCGGCCTGCTCGATACGCGCGTTGTTGAGGTAGTGCGCGACGACGTCCTCGCCGAAGGCCTCAGTGGCAACCTCGGACGCCTGGAAGAGCGCCGCGGCCTCACGCAGCGAGGACGGCACTCGCGGGGCATCCGACACGTAGGCATTGCCCTCGAAGATCGGCTGGAGCTCAAGCTCGTGCTCGATGCCGTACAGCCCGCCCGCGATGAGGGCCGCGACCGCGAGGTACTGGTTGACGTCGCCGCCGGGCACCCGGTTCTCGACCCGCAGGCTGCGGCCGTGGCCGACGACCCGGAGTGCGCACGTGCGGTTGTCGAGCCCCCAGGCGACCGCGGTGGGCGCGAAGCTGCCCTCAACGTAGCGCTTGTACGAGTTGATGTTGGGGGCGAAGAACAGGCTGAGCTCGCGCAGCGTTGCGAGCTGCCCGGCGATCCAGTGCTCCATGTGCTTGGAGAAGCCGTAGGGCCGATCCTTGTCAGCCATGACGGGTTCTCCCTTCTCTCCGACGACCGAGAGATGGATGTGACATGAGTTGCCTTCGCGCTCGTTGTACTTGGCCATGAACGTGAGGCTCTTGCCGTGCTGGTCGGCGATCTCCTTCGCTCCGTTCTTGTAGACCGAGTGGTTGTCGCAGGTTCCGAGCGCGTCGGTATAGCGGAACGCGATCTCCTGCTGGCCCAGGTTGCACTCGCCCTTGACGCCTTCGCAGTACATGCCGGCGCCATCCATGCCGTTACGGATGTCACGCAGCAGCGGCTCCATCCGGCTCGACGCGAGCAGCGCGTAGTCGATGTTGTAGTCGCTCGCCGGGTACAGGTCGACGTACTTCTTCTTCCACGCGTCGCGAAAGCTGTCTTCGAACACGATGAACTCGAGCTCGGTTCCGACGTACGCGCTCAAGCCCTTCTTCGCGAGGCGGTCGAGCTGGCGCTTGAGCACCTGCCGAGGGTCGGGGGCCACCGGAGTTCCGTCGAGCCAGGTGAGGTCGGCGGTCACCAGAGCCGTGCCGGGCAACCACGGGATCACCCTCAGGGTGTCGATGTCGGGCATCATCGCCATGTCGCCATAGCCCCGCTCCCACGAGGAGATCGCGTATCCGCTCACCGTGTTCATCTCAACGTCGACCGCAAGCAAGTAGTTGCAGCACTCCGCGCCGTGCTCGGCGAGCTCCTCGAGGAACAGGCGGGCCGACGCGCGCTTGCCCACCAAACGCCCCTGCATGTCGGTGAAGGCGATGATGAC
>JBJXDR010000007.1:0-6796 GCA_046155245.1 Rhodoglobus sp.
CTACGAGGCATGTCGCCACTGCAGCTGGGATCACTGGCTGATTCAGGTGAACCCAGCCATAGGTGCCGTCAGCGGTAGGAGATGGTTGCGCTCTACCTTGCCGCCGACGTGATGCTCGTCACGGCGCTGCGCGACGGCATGAACCTCGTGGCCAAGGAGTATGTGGCGAGTCGCTTCGACGATGACGGCGTGCTCATCCTGAGCGAGTTCACCGGCGCATCCGACGAGCTCAAGCGTGCGCTACTGGTCAATCCACACGACATCGACGGACTCAAGGATGCGATTCTCGCGGCCATCGAAATGCCCCGCCGCGAGCGGGCCTCCCGCATGCGCACTCTGCGACGGCGGGTGCTCGACTTCGACGTGGCCAGGTGGTCGGCCGAATTCCTTATGACGCTCGACCAGGCCAAGCGCGGCCGGTTCCAGCGGATGTCCCCGACGGAGTTGGCCAATGAGCTTGAGTGGACACTCGAGCGTCGGAAGGCGACCTGACCCGTGGTCGATGTTGATACGCCGCCGCGGTACTCGCGGCTTCCCGAGCCTCTGGTCGGAGCACTACGCGAGCTGGCCCGCACGAAGCGCCTTCTCGTCGCGCTCGACTTCGATGGCACTCTCGCGCCGGAGGTAGACGAGCCGGAGACGGCTCGAGCGCTGCCCGAGGCCCGGGAGGCTGTGCTGCGGCTCCTAGCGATGCCCAACACCCGGGTGGCGCTCGTGTCCGGTCGCGCGCTGGAGAGTCTGGAAGCGGTGACCAACCTGCCCGACACCGTGTTGCTGGTCGGCTCACATGGCATCGAGATCCGCCTCGATTCGCCGGTCGCCCAGGTTTCGCTGGATACTGCTGAGCTCAAGCAGGTCGACGTGATCAACACGGTGCTCGAGGAGGTCGCCGACTCGCTCGACGACGTGTGGCTCGAGCCGAAGCCCGCGGGCTTCGCGCTGCACACCCGACTCGCCACCGAGCAGGACAGCCGTATCGCGCATCTCGTCGCCCGCAGTGAAGTCACCGCAGAGGTCAACGACGTTCACATCCGCGAAGGCAAAGATGTGCTCGAATTCTCGGTGCGATCGAGCACCAAGGGAGAAGCCCTCGAGCACCTGCGTCAGTACACTCGCGCCGACGCAGTGTTCTTCGCCGGTGACGACGTGACCGACGAGGACGCGTTCGCCGCCCTCTACGCTCATGACGTCGGCCTCAAGAGTGGAGAGGGAGTGACCCTCGCCAACTTCCGGGTGCCCGGACCGACGCAGGTTGCCCGCACCCTCAGCTTGCTCGCGGACCTCCGCGATGGCGACGTGCACGAGCAGTAGCGCGCCCTAGCCAACTCGCGTTATGCAGGACAAGCGAGCCAAATTTGCGTCCCCTGCACAACAGAAGCTCACGCGGAGGAGCCATCGCGATTTCACTCGGGCCCTGGTGCACCCGCGGCCCGCGCAGCACGATTCTCCCCGCCTTCGCGAGGCAGTACCCTCGTAATATGCCGCAGCACGAATCGAAACAGGGCGCAACATCCATTGATATCAAGCCTCGCTCGCGTGTGGTCACCGACGGAATCGAGGCGACGACCTCCCGCGGAATGCTCCGTGCAGTCGGCATGGGTGACGACGACTGGGATAAGCCCCAGATCGGTATCGCGAGTTCGTGGAACGAGATCACGCCCTGCAACCTGAGCTTGGACCGTCTGGCTCAGGCCGCGAAGGAAGGCGTTCACGCCGCGGGCGGTTATCCCCTGCAGTTCGGCACGATCTCGGTCTCCGACGGCATAAGCATGGGCCACGAGGGAATGCACTTCTCGCTCGTGAGCCGCGAGGTCATTGCGGACTCCGTCGAGGTCGTCATGCAGGCCGAGCGACTCGACGGATCCGTCACTCTCGCGGGCTGTGACAAGTCGCTGCCAGGGATGCTCATGGCCGCGGCTCGCCTAGACCTCGCGAGTGTGTTCCTCTACGCCGGCTCGATCGCGCCGGGATGGGTCAAGCTCAGCGACGGCACCGAGAAGGACATCACGATCATCGACTCGTTCGAGGCCGTCGGTGCGGTCAAGGCCGGAAAGATGAGCCTCGAGGACGCCAAGCGCATCGAGTGCGCGTTTGCGCCCGGCGAGGGTGCTTGCGGCGGCATGTACACCGCGAACACCATGGCGAGCATCGGCGAGGCACTCGGGATGAGCCTGCTCGGCTCCGCGAGTCCCGCGGCCGCGGATCGTCGTCGGGACTACTTCGCGCACAAGAGCGGCGAGGCAGTGGTCAACCTGCTGCGACAGGGCATCACGGCACGCGACATCCTTACGAGGGAGGCCTTCGAGAACGCGATCGCCGTCCTCATGGCCTTCGGCGGTTCGACCAACGCCGTCCTGCACCTCTTGGCGATCGCCAACGAGGCAGAGGTCGAACTGACGCTCACGGACTTCAACCGAATCGGCGACCGAGTTCCGCACATCGGCGACCTCAAGCCATTCGGTAAGTATGTGATGAACGACGTCGATCGCCACGGCGGCGTGCCAGTCGTCATGAAGGCTCTTCTGGATGCCGGGCTCATGCACGGCGACGCCCTCACCGTGAGCGGCAAGACTCTGGCAGAAAACCTCGAACAGCTGAAGCCCGGATCACTCGACGGCACGGTCGTGCGCACGCTCGACAATCCGATTCACGCGACCGGCGGAATCACAGTTCTGCACGGTTCGCTCGCCCCGGAGGGCGCGGTCGTCAAAACCGCCGGATTCGACGCGACGACCTTCGAAGGCCCAGCCCGGGTCTTCGAGCGTGAGCGCGCCGCACTCGACGCGCTCACCGATGGCACCATCGAGGTAGGCAGTGTGCTTGTGATTCGCTACGAGGGCCCCAAGGGTGGCCCGGGCATGCGCGAGATGCTCGCGATCACTGCCGCCATCAAGGGCGCAGGCCTCGGAAAAGATGTACTACTCTTGACAGACGGCAGATTCTCAGGCGGCACAACCGGCCTGTGCATCGGCCACATAGCTCCCGAAGCGGTGGACGCAGGTCCCATTGCCTTCGTGCGCGATGGTGATCTGATACGGGTCGATATCGCAGCTCGCTCGCTCGACCTACTGGTCGATCCGTCAGAGCTGGAAGCTCGCCGCAACGGCTGGGCTCCCCTTCCCCCGCGCTACACCCGTGGCGTCCTCGCGAAGTACTCGAAGCTCGTGCACTCCGCCGCGGAGGGCGCGGTCACCGGGTAGTTCGACCGATCACTGATTGCACGAAGGAATTCATTCATGTCCACGGACACCAGCCCTCGACCGAAGTCGACGGCGCCCGAAATGCTGACCGGATCAGGCGCGATCCTGCGCACACTGGAGCACCTGGGCATCACTGACGTATTCGGCCTACCCGGCGGCGCCATCATGCCGTTCTACGACGAGCTCATGGCGTCGACTTCGATCCGCCACATTCTCGTGCGGCACGAGCAGGGTGCCGGTCACGCGGCCGAGGGGTACGCGTCATCCAGCGGCAAGGTCGGCGTCGCTATCGCGACCAGCGGTCCCGGCGCGACCAACCTCGTCACCGCGATCGCGGATGCGCACATGGACTCGGTGCCATTGCTCGCCATCACCGGCCAGGTCTTCTCCACCTCGATGGGAACCGACGCGTTCCAAGAAGTAGACATCGTGGGACTCCCGATGCCGATCACGAAGCACTCCTTTCTCGTGACCCGCCCGGAGGAGGTGCCTGCGACACTCGCGGCCGCGTACCACATCGCCACGACCGGCCGCCCGGGCCCGGTGCTCGTCGACGTGACCAAGGACGCCCAGCAGAAGAGTGCCCCGTTCATCTGGCCGCCCAAGGTCGATCTACCCGGCTACCGTCCGGTGATGAAGGCCCACGGCAAGCAGGTACAGGCGGCGGCGCAACTGCTGGCCGAGTCCGAGCGACCGGTCCTCTACGTCGGCGGTGGGGTCATCCGGGCCGGCGCGTCGAAGGAGCTGTTCGACTTCGCTACGGCCGTCGGCGCGCCCATCGTGACGACGCTGATGGCCCGCGGGGCGTTCCCTGACTCCAACCCCTTGAACCTCGGGATGCCCGGGATGCACGGCACCGTTCCCGCGGTACTCGGCCTCCAGGAGGCCGATCTCCTGATCTCGCTCGGTGCTCGCTTCGACGACCGGGTTACGGGCAAGGCCAGCGAGTTCGCCCCGAATGCCAAGATTGTGCACGTCGACATCGATCCCGCCGAGATCGGCAAGATCCGGGCGGCCGATGTGCCGATCGTCGGCGACGCCAAAGACGTGCTCATCGATCTCCTCGCGGCATGGAACGACATCGTCAAGTCGAGCAAGCCCGACCCTTCGACGGGGCACCGCTACGCGGCATGGTGGAAGCGTCTTGACGAGCTGAAGAAGGACTATCCGCTGGGCTTCACGATGCCCGAGGACGGTCTGCTGTCACCGCAGAAGATCATCCAGCGCATCGGTGAGATCACCGGGCCCGAGGCGATCTACGCGGCCGGGGTCGGCCAGCACCAGATGTGGGCCGCCCAGTTCATCAAGTACGAGCGCCCCAACGCGTGGCTCAACTCGGGCGGCGCCGGAACGATGGGCTACGGAGTTCCCGCCGCCATGGGCGCCAAGGTCGCCAACCCGGATCGCGTGGTGTGGGCCATCGACGGCGACGGCTGCTTCCAGATGACCAACCAAGAGCTCGCGACCTGCACGATCAACAACATTCCCATCAAGGTCGCGATCATCAACAACTCGTCGCTCGGCATGGTGCGCCAGTGGCAGACCCTGTTCTACGACGGGCGGCACTCTTTCACCGATCTCAACACCGGTCACGACACGGTCATGATCCCCGACTTCATCACGCTCGCCGAGGCCTACGGATGCCTCGCGATCCGCGTGCGCACCGAAGACGAGGTGGATGCCGCGATCAAGCTGGCCCTCGAGACCAATGATCGCCCGGTGGTGATCGACTTCATCGTGAGCCGTGATGCGATGGTCTGGCCGATGGTTCCTCAGGGTGTCGGCAACTCGAGCGTTCAGTACGCTCGAGATCACGCGCCCGAGTGGGAGGGGGAGTAACCATGTCGCACGTTCTCTCCCTCCTTGTCGAGGACAAACCCGGACTCCTCACCCGCGTCGCTGGACTGTTCGCCCGCCGCGGCTTCAACATCGAATCGCTGGCAGTGGGCAAGAGCGAGATCGAGGGCCTCTCGCGCATCACCGTGGTCGTCGATGTCGAGGAGCTGCCGCTCGAGCAGGTCACCAAGCAGCTCAACAAGCTCATCAACGTGATCAAGATCGTTGAACTTGACCCCGGCCAGTCGGTAACTCGGGAGCACCTGCTCATTAAGGTGCGCGTCGACAACACCACCCGATCGCAGATTCTCGAAGCCGTGAACCTCTTCAGGGCCAAGGTCGTGGATGTCGCGACCGACGCTCTCGTGATCGAGACCACGGGCGACCCCGCGAAGATCCAGGCGCTGCTGCGGGTGCTCGAGCCGTACGGCATCAAGGAGATTGCGCAGTCGGGCCTGCTGGCGATCGGTCGCGGATCGAAATCCATTACCGAGCGCGTGTTCAAGAACTAGCTGGTTGAGTAGCGGCTCCGCCGCGTATCGAAACCCCAACACAAAGGAACGAAGAATTGGCAGCAGAACTCCTCTACGACAACGATGCCGACATCTCCCTCATCCAGGGCAAGAAGGTCGCCATCATCGGTTACGGCTCACAGGGCCACGCCCACGCGCAGAACCTGCGCGACTCCGGCGTCGAGGTGAAGATCGGACTCAAGGACGGCTCGAAGTCCACCGCGAAGGCTCAGGAGGAGGGCTTCGAGGTGCTGAGCGTCGCGGACGCCGCCGAGTGGGCCGACGTGATCATGATCCTCGCGCCCGACCAGCACCAGCGCTCCATCTACAGCGGCAGCATCAAGGACAAGCTGAAGCCTGGCAAGACCCTCGCCTTCGCGCACGGGTTCAACATCCGCTTCGGCTACATCGACGCCCCCGAGGGTGTCGACGTGATCCTGATCGCGCCGAAGGCCCCCGGTCACACGGTGCGCCGCGAGTTCGTCGCCGGTCGTGGCATCCCGGACATCATTGCCGTCGAGCGCGACGCCTCGGGTCACGCCTGGGATCTCGCCCTCGCGTACGCGAAGGCCATCGGCGGCACCCGCGCTGGCGTCATCAAGACGACATTCACCGAAGAGACCGAGACCGACCTGTTCGGCGAGCAGGCCGTGCTGTGTGGCGGCACGTCTCAGCTCGTCATGTACGGTTTCGAGACGCTGATCGAAGCCGGCTACCAGCCGGAGATCGCCTACTTCGAGGTGCTTCACGAGCTCAAGCTCATCGTCGACCTCATGTGGGAGGGCGGCATCGCCAAGCAGCGCTGGAGCGTGAGCGACACCGCCGAGTACGGTGACTACGTCTCCGGCCCGCGCGTGATCGACCCGTCGGTCAAGGAGAACATGAAGGCCGTGCTCGCCGACATCCAGTCGGGTGCCTTCGCGAAGCGCTTCATCGCCGATCAGGATGCCGGTGCGCCCGAGTTCCTCGCCCTGCGCGAGAAGGGCGCCGCTCACCCCATCGAGGCGACGGGTCAGAAGCTGCGCGCACTCTTTGCGTGGAAGCAGCAAGACGCGGATTACGTGGAGGGTAGCGCCGCGCGTTAGTCGTTGCCGCTGGTCGCGTAGCGGCGAAGCCGCGCTCGCCGATCGAGACCAACGGCCCGGGGCACAATCCGGGCCGTTTATCGTCGGCCGCCCTTGTCGGGGTACTCCCTGTTCAGCCCTCGCCAGCGGCAGCCCATGGCGTTGTTAGGGTGGCCGTATGACA
>JBJXDR010000008.1:0-20293 GCA_046155245.1 Rhodoglobus sp.
CACACCGGCTCTCGCCTGGTAGGAGTCGAGCGTCTTCTTGAAGTCGATCTTCATGGGTCTACCTTGGCCGATGCTCGGGCGGTTTCGATACGCCGCGCTTCGCCCGGCTACTCAACCAGCGAGTGGCCAGGCGCGATGCGGCGGAACCGGCGCGGCGGGGACCCCGGTGCTTCTCAACCGACGTGCATGCACTCATGACGAAGGCCGCCTCATGGGCGGCCTTCGTCATTAGTGGATCCAAGGGGATTCGAACCCCTGACCCCCTGCATGCCATGCAGGTGCGCTACCGGGCTGCGCCATGGACCCTCGAGTGCTGCCGCGATTGGCAACTGGTCAAGATTACTACATGTCGCGGGCGGCGCGAACTCGCGAGAACTTGAGGCCGCTAGGTGCCCTCGGCGTGCCGGATCTCTGCGTCCGAGTCGCTGCGACGCAAAGGCGCTGACAGGTACGACTCGACCGCCGGCAGGTGCAGCGTGAAGGTGTCGTAGGCCTCGAGTGCGAGCATCCCGGATGCGAGGCGAAAGTCCATGACGTGCCCACCGAAGGTGCGCTCGTCGTTGATGTAGTGCAGGTGGAACTCGGCAACGCTGAGGCCCTGGAACACGTCCGGGCCGCGGAACCCGATGAGCGTGCCCGTGGTGCGCGCGGCCGTGTCTTCGTGCTGGCCGCGCACGGCCTCCGCGAGCCCGCGGTACGGCTGCTGCTGGCGCACGGCTTCGCGCACGGTCATCCGCTCGAAGATGCCGTCAACGCGGATGCCGTAGAACAGGTTTCCGCTCGGGGTCAGCGAATCGACCAGAGCGTCGAAGTCGAGTTCGGTGAGGTCGGCCACCGGCTCACGGTAGGTCGGGCGGAAGTGTGCGACCTCGGCGAAGGGCAGCATCGCGTCGGGCAGCACGTCGACCACGCTGCCATCGCCGCGACACAAATGCATGGCGCCGTCGAGCAGCACGATCTCGCCGTCGAGTGCATCTCCGCAGCCGACCCCGAAGTCTCCTTCGGCCAGCACCGCGGATGCCCGGAAGGCGCCCTCGTACAACCCCGCGACCAGCGCATCCACGAACGAGAACTGGTGCAGCACGCCCGAACGGCGCGGGCCGAGGTCGCCGGTCACGGCTAGCTCGCGGTGCGCGGCGCCGGCAGGTCGAGCGCGATCGCCGGGCAGTCCTTCCAGAGCCGCTCGAGCGAGTAGTACATGCGGTCCTCCTCGTGGAAGACGTGCGCGATGACATCACCGAAATCGAGGAGAATCCATCGGCCCTCGGCGCGTCCCTCGCGGCGCAACGGCTTGGCGCCTGCCTCGATCATCTTCTCCTCGATCTCGGACGCGATCGCTTGCACGTTGCGCTCGTTGCGGCCCGTCGCGAGGAAGAAGATGTCGGTCAGCGGAAGCGGGCCTGACACGTCTAGCGCAACAAGATCCTCTCCCTGCTTGGAGTCGGCGGCCAGAGCCATAACGGAAAGGAGTTCGCGGGCGCGCGCAGAGGCAGTCACAGGGTCCCTAGTAAGTCGGAGGTTCGAAGCGTCGTCAAGATCAGAACATGTTGAGGGCGAAGGCCGTGATGAGCAGGCCCGCCACGACGACGGCCATGGATGACGCGGCGATGAGCAGCGCCGTGAGGGCGCGATTGCCCTTGGGCTTCTGTGTGTGGGTCACGCCCTGACCCGAGTTGTGGGTGCTCACTGCTTTGACGGCGCGAACCGGGGCGGAGTCCGTCGAGATGACCTCGGCGTCGCCAGCATCGAACAGGGCATCGATACCGTCGTGGTCAAATCTGGCCGAAGCCCCCGTCGAACTCAAGGAGTGCGGTAGGTCGATCGAACCAGTGAGCATGATCTCCCCGGTGCGCGTGAGAGGTCCGCGAATATCGTGACCGCCGGGAATCGTCGGCAGCACGAGAGCGCTCGTAGTTGCAGGGGCGCTGCCGACGGTGCGGTTGACGGTGGTCTCATGCACCTCGTCGCCGTCTTGACCGATCTGCACCGACCAATGGCCGGTAGGCGGGGTGCGAGTCGACACCTCTGCGACCTCGGGCTGAGAGTACTGCGTTGGGGCGGGCGCGACTGGAACTGGCGCGACTTGAGCGGGCGCGACCGGCGCTGCCTGGATCGGCTGCGACTGGAAGAGCTGGTCGAACTCGGTGATCGCGTTGGTCAGGGCCGTGTTCAGGTGGGGCTCGGGTGCGGACGGGAACGGCGCCTGCACAGCTGGCCCTTGGGCGGCGAACGCCTCGGCCTGCTGGATGGCGCGAAGCTCGCGTCGGGTCAGGGTCTGCTCGATGGGAAGCCCGGGCGCGCTGGCTGGCAGGAGATCGACCGTCGGCTGAACCGCCGCGACCGGCTCGACCGGTCGAACCGGGGCGATGTACTGGGGCACCTCGGAGATCGGGGCCACCGGCACCTCGTAATGGAGGCGCGCCTCGGTGCGGTAGTCGAGGTCGCTCGGCGGCACCACTGGGGAGGGGGCTGCGGCGGGTGCCTGGTCCGCCCACGATTGTGGTGACGACGCGCGCCGGCCTTCGGGGCTGAAGTCGCGCGGGCGGAATGAGCCTTCCGCTGGCTGTGCGGGCATCGCCTGCGTGGGGGGCTGTTCCGTCGGGGCAGCGGCAGCGGTTCCCCTCGGGCGGAACATGGGTGTCGGGCTGGGCGCGGGTGGAGCGGGCGTGCCCTGCGTTGAGTACGTCAGGGGCTCGGCGGGAGGGGCGGCGGTGTGCGCCTGCGCTGCTCGCCGACCCGATGCGGCCGCCGAGGCATCCGATCGGGCGGGGGTAGGAGGCATCGGCGGCACCTGCGCGGACCGGCGCGAGGTGGTCTCCCACATCTCGCGGGAGGTGGCCGAATCGGGATAGAACTGGGCCGCGGCCTGAGCTGGCGGCGGGAACGCTGCAGGTTGCTCCGGAGTGTCGCCACGCTCACCCTGCCGCACCGCGCGCCGCGACTGCGGCTGCGGATCTTGGAAAGTGGTCATGTACTACTCCGATACAAGTGGTGTTTGGCGATGTACTGAACGACACCATCGGGAACCAAATACCACACCGGGAACCCCCGACTTACGCGGCTGCGACAGTCCGTGGACGATATCGCCAATGCCGGAACCTCAAGCGAGCTTACGCCTTGCTCGGGTAAACCGCGAATAGTCAGGGTGTGTCCAGGCCGTGAAACAGCTATGAAATGCGCGAGATTCCAGACCTCGTCGACGTCCTTCCAGTCCAGAATCTGGGCGACCGCGTCAGCCCCGGTGATGAAATACAGGTCGGCATCGGGGCGAGCCTCGCGGATGTCACGCAGAGTGTCGACGGTGTAGGTGGGACCATCGCGGTCGATGTCGACCCGGCTCACAGTGAACCTAGGATTCGCGGCTGTCGCGATCACGGTCATGAGGTAGCGGTGCTCGCCCACAGTGACTTCGGGCTTCATCAACGGCTGCCCAGTGGGAACGAAGATCACCTCGTCGAGGTCGAACTGCTGCTGAACCTCGCTCGCGGCCACGAGGTGGCCGTTATGGATGGGGTCGAAAGTGCCACCCATGACTCCGATGCGGGCACGTCGCTGTGCTAGCTCGGCCATGCGGTGGGCCAGACCTAGTGGCCCGTGCCGTGCGAGTTGCCGCCGTTGGGGTTTCTGGTGTGACGGTTGGACACGTCACGGAAACTCCACGACACAATCGCCAACACGATGAACAGCGCAACGGCGATACCGGCGAACACCAGCGGAGGCAAGATGAGGGGAGCGAGCTTCTCGGTCTCGTCGATTGCAAGGACGATCAGCGGCATCAGTTCTCCGTTCGGGGTGTAGCCCTTATCCTACCGGTGCACCTGCCCCGAGCCGCGCACAACCCACTTCGTGCTGGTCAGCTCGGGTAGGCCCATCGGGCCGCGGGCGTGAAGCTTCTGGGTCGAAATGCCGACCTCGGCGCCGAAGCCGAACTCGCCACCGTCAGTGAACCGGGTCGAGGCGTTGACCATAACTACCGCCGAGTCGACCTCGGCGAGAAACCGCTCCGCGCGCGCGAGATCGTTCGTGATGATCGACTCGGTGTGGTGTGTCGAGAACCGACGGATGTGATCGAGCGCGTCATCCAGATCGTCGACCACTCGCACCGCAACGTCGAGGCTCATGTACTCGGTCGCCCAGTCCTCGTCGGTCGCGGGGAGCGCATCCGGGAACAGGGCGAGAGTGCGGGCATCCCCGTGGATGGTCACTCCTGAGTCGCGCAGTTGCGCGAGCACCGCCGGCAGCAAGCGTGGGGCGGATGCCGCGTGCACGAGCAGGGTCTCGAGCGCATTGCACACGCTCGGCCGTTGCACCTTCGAGTTGTGCACGATTGCGATCGAGGTCTCGAGATCGGCGGACTCGTCGAGGTAGATGTGGACGACTCCCGCACCCGTTTCAATCACGGGCACCGTGGACTCGGCCACGACCGAGTTGATCAGGTCGGCGCTCCCGCGCGGGATGAGCACGTCGACGAAGCCGCGGGCGCGCATGAGATCTTTGGCACCCTCGCGGCCGAACTCGTCGATGGTCTGCACCGCCTCGATCGGAAGCCCGGACTCGGCCAGCGCGGACTGGATCACGTCTACCAGAACCCGATTCGTGTGCTCCGCAGCCGAGCCGCCGCGCAGTACCACGGCGTTGCCACTCTTGAGCGCGAGCGCAGCGATGTCAATCGTGACGTTAGGCCGCGCCTCGTAGATCGCGCCGACGACCCCGAAGGGCACGCGCACTTGCGTCAGCTGCAGGCCGTTTTCGAGGCTCGAGCCGCGCACGATATCGCCCACCGGGTCGGGCAGCGCCACGATCTCGAGCACCGCCTGGGACAGCGCGGTGAGGCGCTTCTCGTCGAGCGTGAGTCGATCCTGCAGTGAAGTGCTGAGGCCGTTGTCGCGGCCATTGGCGAGGTCAAGTTCGTTGGCCTGCAGCACGCGCGACTGGTTGCGCAGCACGGAATCAGCGATGGCCCTCAGAGCGGCGTTCTTCTGCGCGGTCGTCGCGGTCGCGAGCGTACGCGCAGCGTCACGGGACGCGGTGAGCTTGTCGGTGAACAACGTAACGACGGCGGTCTCAGGCATGCGAGTCAGTTTAGCGGCGAGGCGGTTTCGATACGGCCTGCGGCCTGCTCAACCCGCGTGCGGCAGCAAAGCCTCGAACCAGGTGCCGAGCTCGGCGCCCTCGAGTGCCTCGGCAACGCTTTCGGTGGCCGCGAGCAGTGTTGGAATGCCGGATGCGGCCGCAAGCTTCGCTGCAGCGACCTTCGTGCCCGCTCCCCCGGTGCCGACTCCTGCCGAGCCAATATCCCCGAACGTGACGCCGCTGAGGTCGTCGTCGAACGGAACGGTCTCGATCTTGAGGGCCCCGGGCTCCGACGGCGGCCGCGTGTATAGGGCGTCGATGTCGCTCAACAGCACGAGCACGTCAGCGCGCACCAGTACAGACACCATGGCAGCGAGGTGGTCGTTGTCGCCGAACCGGATCTCCTGCGTCGCGACCGTGTCGTTCTCGTTGACGATCGGCAGAATGCGCAGGCAGAGCAGGCGTTCCATTGCGCGCTGTGCGTTCGAGCGGTGCGTCTGTTTGGCCATGTCGCCGGCGGTTAGCAGGATCTGTCCCGCCACGATGCCGTACCGGTCGAGTGACTCCTGGTAGCGGTAGATGAGCACGTTCTGGCCGACGGCGGCTGCTGCCTGTTGGGTCGCGAGATCGGTCGGGCGGGCATCCAGCTTCAGAAAGGGGATGCCCGTGGCAATAGCACCCGACGACACGAGAATCACTTCCGAGCCCCGACCGTGAGCGGCCGCAAGCGCGTCAACGAGCGCACCGATCTGACCGACGTTTTCCCCGGACACGGACGACGACCCGACCTTCACCACGATGCGTCGGGCGCTGGGCATCCCGGCGCGCGAGGTCACGGCGCTACTCACTGTCGTCGTCCTTAGAAACGGCGAACCCTTCGTCGTCCGTCCAGATTCCGGCGCTACGTTCTGCCTCAAGCTCGGCGCGGGCCGCCGCCTTGGCATCCATGCGCTCGAGGTAGCTCTGGCGACGGGCACGGTTGGTCGCACGCTGGTTGTCGTCGAGGCGCGAGTCGGTGCCTCGCGGGCTCGTAATCAGCTCCGCTGTCGACGAGAGGGTGGGCTCCCAGTCGAACACGCGGCCGTTGATCATCACGGTCGACCCAGGAACGGCTCCCGCGCGGAAGAGTTCATCCTCGACCCCGAGCTTGGCCAGGCGGTCGGCAAGGAAGCCGACGGCCTCCTCGTTCTCGAAGTCGGTCTGCGCAACCCAGCGCTCGGGCTTGGTTCCGATGACGTTGTAGACGTTTCCGTAGGTTCCACCCTCGACCTTGACGACGAATTCCTTCTCGTCGACCGCGCGCGGCCGAATCACGATCCGCTGCTTAACGGGCTCGAGCGCCTTCGCGGCGCGGTCTGCCTGCACGAGCGCGGCGAGCGCGAAGGACAGCTCGCGCAGCCCCTCGTGGGATGCCGCTGACACCTCGAACACGCGATACCCCCGCGCCTCGAGTTCGGGCCGCACCATGTCGGCGAGGTCACGCGCCTCGGGCACGTCGACCTTGTTGAGGGCGATGAGCTGTTCACGTTCGAGCAGGGGAAGCTGGCCATCCGGCACCGGATACGCGGCAAGCTCAGCAAGAATCACATCGAGGTCGCTGATCGGGTCGCGCCCCGGCTCGAGAGTGGCGCAGTCCAGCACGTGCAGTAGCGCCGTGCAGCGCTCGACGTGGCGCAGAAACTCGAGGCCGAGCCCTTTGCCCTCGCTCGCGCCCTCGATCAGGCCCGGAACATCGGCGATCGTATAGCGAGTGTCGCCCGACTCGACGACGCCCAGGTTGGGGTGCAGCGTCGTGAACGGGTAGTCCGCGATCTTCGGCTTGGCGGCGGAGAGGGCTGCGACCAGGCTCGACTTTCCCGCCGACGGGTAACCGACGAGCGCGACATCCGCGACGGTCTTGAGCTCGAGAAAAATGTCGCCCTCGAAGCCGGGCGTGCCCAGCAGCGCGAATCCGGGCGCCTTGCGCTTCGTGGTCGCGAGGGCCGCGTTGCCGAGTCCGCCCTGACCGCCGGGCCCGGCGACGAAACGGATGCCCGGCGCATCCATATCGATGAGCTCGTTGCCCTCGCCGTCCTTGATGACCGTGCCCACGGGCACCGGAAGGATCAGCTCATCGCCCGAGGTGCCGGCCTTGTGGTCGCCCTGCCCGGGCTGGCCGTGCTCAGACTTGCGGTGCGGGGAACGGTGGTAGCCGAGCAGTGTCGTGACCTGCGCGTCGCTCACGAGCACGATGTCGCCGCCGTCGCCGCCGTTTCCGCCGTCGGGGCCGGCCAGCGGCTTGAACTTCTCGCGCTTGACCGAGACACAGCCGTTGCCCCCGTGGCCCGCTCGCAGATGGAGCGTGACCTGGTCGACGAATGACGCCATGGCACTCTCCTTACGTGTTAAAGGCGAAAGGCGAGCCGAAGCTCGCCGACGCTTGGGTGACTAGTGACTAGTCAGTAACGATGTTGACGACCTTGCGGCCGCCTTTCGCGCCGAACTCGACGGCACCAGCCGCGAGCGCGAACAGGGTGTCGTCCCCACCGCGGCCAACATTCGCGCCGGGGTGGAAGTGAGTGCCGCGCTGTCGGACGATGATCTCGCCAGCGAGCACGGTCTGGCCGCCGAAGCGCTTGACGCCGAGGCGCTGTGCGTTCGAGTCGCGGCCGTTACGGGTGGACGATGCGCCCTTTTTGTGTGCCATGAGTGTTAGCCCCTACGCGATGCTGGTGATCTTGATACGGGTGAGCTCCTGGCGGTGGCCCTGGCGCTTCTTGTATCCGGTCTTGTTCTTGAACTTCTGAATCACGATCTTCGGGCCGCGCTCGTCACCGAGAACCTCGGCCACGACCTTGATCTTTCCGAGCGCCTTGGCCTCGTGGGTGATCTTGTCGCCGTCGACGAACAGCACCGGAACGAGCTCGACGTTGCCGTCTTTGTCGGCCGCGATGCGGTCGAGCACGACGATAGTGCCGACCTCGACCTTCTCCTGACGCCCACCGGCGCGCACAACTGCGTAGACCACTTGATTACCTTCTTCGTTGGAAACTGTTGGTGTTGACATGCGGGCTTGACCCAGCAGACACCAAGGGTAAACAATACGCGACTTGGGCGTGCCGGGTCAAACGGCTCTGCTAGGGCAGCAGGGGTGCGACGAGAGGGGGGAAAGCAATACCCGCGATCACCACGAGGCTCGCGAGAATGATCAGGCCGCCCATCGCTGCCAAAGCCAGCTGGCCGAGGACCGTGACCACACCGAGAAACGACATGGTTCCACTCTAAACGCTCTTCGCGGCCCGCCCTTATACGTCGATGAGTCCCTCGATGTGGTGCTCGGCCGGGTGTGCGGTACGCCACACCCACTGCAACACTCCGCCGAGAACCCCGATCGGCAGGAGTACGACCAGACCGACCAACGCCTCCTGCAGCGCGTAGCCCAGTTGGGCCCCGATCAAGCCGGGGGATGCCGCAATCCCCAGCACGTCGGAACTGGCCGCGACTGCGCCCACTACGCCGGTGAGCCCCAGTACCACGAACCACAGCGTGGCTCCGATCCCCGTCGCGAGGATCGATCGCGTGATGACGTGCCCGACCCCCAATTGCTCGGTGATCGGTGCGACCACCCATAGGCCGATGAAGTAGCCCACAGTGAAGGGCAGAACGCCGGTCAGAAGACCGAACAACACGCCCGCGAAGGGTTCGAGTTCGATCAGGGTGATCAGCACGCGCGCGACCGCGATCGCGAGGCCCACGGAGAGCGCCGTGACGGCGGCCGCGAGGGCGCCGCGGGTGCGGAGCATCCGCTTCACTGACTTTTCGACTGCGCCTGCCATCGCCCGCCTGCCTAGGATCGCTTCATGACCGTGCTCATCGACCAGCCGATCTGGCCTGCACACAACACTCTATGGGCGCACATCGTGAGCGACACGTCGCTCGAGGAGTTGCACGCGTTCGCGGAGGCCGCCGGCATCCCGCGTCGGGGCTTTGACCTGGATCATTACGACGTTCCGGCGCACAAGTGGCACGAGCTGGTCGTGCTCGGCGCGCAGCCCGTCGGCGTGCGCGAGTTCGTGCAGCGGCTGGAGGCGAGCGGGTTGCGGGTCGCGCAGCGGGATCGTTGACCTGGCCCGTTTACTCGGAGGGCGCGCTGACGACCTGGCCGGCGCTTCCCGCGCGACGCGACACGCGTGAGCGACCCTGACCCGGCTGCTTCGGCTCCGGAAGTGACTCGAGCACTGAATCGAGAATCTGATCGGCATCGTGGCTCGAGAGCCTGCGCTCCTGACGCGGCTGCTTGACCACCGGGATGTCGAGGATCGCGTCGACCTCGGAGGCTGTTTCGAGAGCCTCAACCACCGGCGTAACGGGCTCGACCGGCGGGGTCTGCACTGTTGCAATCTCCGTGGTGTGCACCGTGACGGATGCGACGCGTGCTAACGCGTTGCGCACATCTTCGGTGATCGCGTGAGTTCCGTTACTGCCGACACCGTTCTTGACCGTGGATGCCACGGCTCCGCCGCCGCTGCCTCGGCGATTGCGGCGCGCGCTGCCCTGCTCGGGCTGCGCGGTCTGCGTCTGCTGGCGGTTCTTGGTCACCGGATCGTGGTGCACGATTATGCCGCGTCCCGCGCAGACCTCACACGTCTCGCTGAAGGTCTCGAGCAGGCCGAGGCCAAGCTTTTTGCGAGTCATCTGGATGAGTCCGAGCGAGGTGACTTCGGCAACCTGGTGCTTGGTGCGGTCGCGCGACAGGCACTCGACCAGTCGGCGCAGCACGAGGTCGCGGTTGGACTCGAGCACCATGTCAATAAAGTCGACGACGATGATGCCGCCGATGTCGCGCAGACGCAGCTGCCGCACGATCTCTTCGGCCGCCTCGAGGTTGTTCTTGGTGACAGTCTCTTCGAGGTTGCCCCCGGAGCCGACGAACTTGCCGGTGTTCACGTCGACCACCGTCATCGCCTCGGTGCGGTCGATGACGAGCGAACCACCAGAAGGCAGCCAGACCTTGCGGTCCAGAGCCTTCTCGATCTGCTCGGACACGCGGAACTCGTCGAACGAGTCGTTCGTACCGGCATAGTTCTGGATGCGATCCAGCAGGTCGGGCGCGACCGACCGGAGGTAACCCTCGATCGTCTCGCGCGCATCCGAACCTTCGATGACAAGCTTGCCGAAATCTTCGTTGAACACGTCGCGCACGATCTTGATCAGCAGGTCCGGCTCGGAGTGCAGGAGCGCCGGAGCTTGCTGCGTCTCGACGAGACGGCTGATCTCCGCCCACTGGTTGGTGAGTCGGTTCACGTCGAGGGTCAACTGCTCCTCGGTCGCTCCCTCGGCAGCCGTGCGCACGATAACGCCGACGTTCTCGGGAAGAACCTCCTTGAGGATCTTCTTGAGACGGGCGCGCTCGGTGTCGGGAAGCTTGCGGCTGATGCCCGACATCGACCCGTTGGGCACGTACACGAGGTAGCGCCCGGGCAGCGAGACCTGCGAGGTGAGCCGGGCTCCCTTGTGTCCGACGGGATCCTTGGTGACCTGCACGAGCACACGGTCGCCGGGCTTGAGCGCGAGTTCGATGCGCCGGGCCTGCGTCTTGCCGTCGGAATCGAGAGCCGCGGCATCCCAGTCGACCTCGCCCGAGTACAGCACGGCGTTGCGGCCGCGACCGATGTCGACGAAGGCGGCCTCCATGGAGGGCAGAACGTTTTGCACGCGACCGAGGTAGACGTTGCCGATCAGGCTCGCGTCCTGCGCTTTGGCCACGTAGTGCTCGACAAGCACGCCGTCTTCGAGCACTGCGATCTGGATGCGCTCGAACTTGCTGCGCACGACCATGACGCGATCGACGGACTCGCGGCGAGCGAGGAACTCGCTCTCGGTGACAACCGGACGGCGACGACCCGCATCGCGGCCATCGCGGCGACGCTGCTTCTTGGCCTCGAGACGCGTCGACCCCTTGACCCGGGTGGGTTCGTTGCTGAGCACGGGTTCGGGCCGCGGCTGGCGCACCCGCACGACCGTATTGGGCGACTCGTCGCCGGGTCGAAGTTCTTCGCCCGGCCGACGGCGTGAGCGGCGACGGACCGTAGCGGACTCGTCCACGTCGATCTGCGCGCCACCGTTGCGGGGCGGCGGCGGGAGCGGTGGGAGATCGGGGGCCTGGAACAGCAGCGAGGTGCTCGGTCGGGGCGGGCGCTTCTTGGCTGAGTCGCTGGCTGAGTCGTCGGCCGATCGGTCGGCGGTGGCCTCGCTCGCGGGCACGTCGACCTTCTTGGCGCGGCTACGCGCGGGTGCCTTGGGCGGTGCCTCGGCGAGTTCTGTGTCGGCAGGGCTGGTCTGGGATGCCTCGGCAGCGTTCACGTGGTCGGCGGCGCTCTTCGGCGATGTGCGCTTGCGGGCAGGCTCCTTGGCAGGGGCGGGGTCGGACACCGGGGCTTCAGCCACTGGGGCTTCAGCCACTGGGGCTTCAGCGCCCTTGCGGCCGAACAGTCGCGACTTCTTCTTCGGGTTTTCGTCGATATTCTCATTCACCATTGCTGGTGTACTCCCAATCCCGGGTAGGGGGCTGTGCCACCGACCGGGTACTCACTCGTGCGCTATCCGCCGCAATGAAAATGCGATTGACCGCTACTAATTCTTCAGGTCCTGCTCCGGGCTCTGGGCTCGCGGTGCAGTCGTGCTCTCACCACACTTTGTTCTGCTGGTGTCACTACGCTTTTGTCACTAAGCCTTTTGTCACTACTGCTCGGAACTGGCTATCCGACTTGTGCATCCGAGGTTCTGGCGGACACTCTCTTGGCCCGGGTTTCGCCCCGGCAAAGCTGTCTTGGGCGCCAGATCGAGCGCTGCTCGACTGACGTCTCCAAATTATCGCATGCATTGACAGTTAGTCGTGATTTGGGCCGTGCAATAATCCGAGCATGACTGACGCCGCCGCCCCGCGCCGCTCTCTCGCGCTCTCAATTGTGCTGATCGTTACGGGGTCCGTGGGGTGGTATGCGGCCTTCGCGCTCACCCTCGACAAGATCGCCGTGCTGATGAATCCGGAGGCGGATCTCGACTGCAATTTCAGCGTCATCGTTCAGTGCGGCGCGAACCTCGGGTCGTGGCAGGGAGCGATCTTGGGGTTCCCCAACCCCCTGATCGGACTCGGCGGAATGGTCGCGCCGATCGCGGTCGGGGTCGCCCTCCTCGCGGGTGCAACGTTCGCGCGCTGGTTTTGGCTCGCGTTCAATCTTGGGGTCGCAGGAGCCTTCGCGTTCTGCCTGTGGCTCGCCTACCAGTCGATCTTCAACCTCGGCACGCTGTGCCCGTGGTGCATGCTCGTGTGGGCGATGGTCATCCCGATGTTCTGGACGCTCACCCTGAGCAACGCGCGGGAGGGGCGGTTCGGCTCGGGTCTCGTGAGGCTCGGCGACCGCCTCTACGGCTGGATTCCGGTGATCACCTTCGCCGGGTACCTGATCATCGCGATCATCGCGCAGGTGCGCCTCGACGTGCTGGCAACCCTGCTCGTCTAGCCGAACCTGCGGTTACCCAAACCACAGGGCGAGCTCGCGCGCCGCGGACTCGGGCGAGTCGCTGCCGTGCACGAGGTTCTGCTGCACTTTAAGGCCCCAGTCGCGGCCGAGGTCGCCGCGGATCGTTCCGGGCGCCGCGGTGGTCGGGTCCGTGGTGCCCGCGAGGCCGCGGAATCCCTCTATGACCCGATTGCCCGCAACGCGCATGACCACGACCGCACCGCTCTGCATGAATTCGACGAGTGGCTCGTAAAACGGCTTGCCTTGATGTTCTTCGTAGTGGGCAGCGAGCAGGTCGAGGTCGGCCTCGACGAGCTTGATGTCCACGAGTTGGTACCCTTTCGCTTCGATGCGACGCAGGATCTCGCCCGTGAGGTTGCGGGCGACGCCGTCCGGCTTGACGAGCACGAGGGTTTCTTCGACTGGCACTTATTGCTCCTTGGTTGGGGTGGAGGGGTTGGGGTTCGCGGCGAGGAAAGCGGCCTTCGCAGCATCCAATTGACGCCCCTTGACGAAGCAGAAGATCCAGATGGCGATAAAGCCCGCGGCCACGACGTACATGATCGGTAGCAGGATGCCCGTGGCGAGCAGCACCGCCTGGAGCACGCACCCCAGACCCACGCCCCACCGGTAGCGCACGAGGCGGGCCGTGAGCACGAGCGCGACAATCAGAGCGGCACCGCCGATGAAGGCGGGCAAGGGCTCGAGCGCCCTCAGCCCGAACGCGGTCAGCGCGACGAAGAACACGAGCACCGACTCGAGGGCGAGGGCTATCGAGAGCAACGACTCGCTTGCCGTGCGCTCGCGGCGCGGGGTGGCTGGGCGGCTGTCGCTCACTTCCATCGCTCCTTTGTCGCTAGGGCGACGGCCTCGCCGACGAGAGTGATCGACCCGGTCACGAGCACTGCGCGGCGCTCGCTCTGAGCTGCCCACGCACGGGCATCCGCAATCGCGTCTTCGAAATTCTCAAACGAAGCCACCGCGTCCGGCGCCACGTGCTCGGCCACGAGTTCGGCGAGCTCGCGGGCAGGCACCGCACGGTCGGATTGCGACTGGGTGACGGCGAAGCGGGCGGCAGCGGGAGCGAGCGCTGTGACGATGCCCGCGGCATCCTTGTCTTGCAGCACGCCCAGCACGACCGCGATCTCGTCAAAAGTGAAATAAGTGCCGAGCGCGGCGGCGAGCGCTGCGGCGCCGTGCGGGTTGTGCGCGGCATCCACGATCACGGTGGGTTCGACGCCGACGACCTGCAGGCGCCCGGGAGACGTCGCCGTCGCGAGCCCCTCGGCGAGGACGTCGCCGACGAGCGGCTGGGTTCCCGCGCCGAGGAACGACTCGACAGCCGCGATCGCAAGAGCCGCGTTTCGCCCCTGATGGTCGCCGAAGAGAGGCAGGAAGTGGTCGCGATAGGTGCCGGCGAGGCCACGGACGGTGATGACCTGTCCGCCGACCGCGACAGCCGAGGATACGAGGGCGAACGCGTCACCCTCCACGGCGAGGCTCGACTCGGTGAGCTCGGCGGCGCGCTCAAGCTCGGCCAGGGCATCCGGCGTCTGGCGGGCCGAGACCACGGATGCCACGGGCTTGATGATCCCCGCTTTGGTTCGAGCGATCTCGGCGACCGTGGACCCGAGGCGCTGGGTGTGATCGAGCGCGATGGGCCCGAAGACGGCGACTTGACCGTCGCCGACGTTGGTCGAGTCCCACTCGCCGCCTATGCCGACCTCGATCACGGCGACATCGACCGGCGCATCCGCGAAGGCCGCGAACGCCAGCACGGTGAGAGCTTCGAAGTAGGTCAGCGGCTCCGCCGCGTTCGCGAGGAGTTCGGAATCGACCAGGTCGAGGTAGGGCCGGATATCCGCCCAATTCTCGGCGAGAGCCCGGTTGGAGATGGGCTGGCCATCAATCACGATGCGCTCGTTGACCCGCACGAGGTGGGGGCTCGTCATCAGGCCGGTGCGCAGTCCGTAGGCACGCAGGATCGACTCCGCGATGCGGCTCGTTGAGGTCTTGCCGTTGGTGCCCGTCACGTGAATGATCGGGTAACTGCGCTGCGGGTCGCCCAGCAGATCGGTCACCCTTCGGGTCGGCTCGAGGCGCGGCTGTGGCGCGGCCTCGCCCACGCGGGCCAGCAACTCCTCGTAGACGCGGTCGGCGTCTTCCTGGTACTCGGAGTCCTCGAGGTCCCACTCGGTGTCGTCGTCGAGGTTCGTGCCTTCGTCGCCTGCGGTCGACGGCGAGGCGAACGGGCTGAGGTCGGCAAGAGGGTTGGCGTCGTCGTCACCGAGGTCCGCGTCATCCGCGAACTCATCGTCTCGATCAGACACGTTTCTCTCAGACACTGACTGCTCCCGCTTTGGCGACGTCTATGACCAGTGAACCACTGTTCGCGTACTGTCCGGCCGCAAGCTCGGCGCGCTGGCCGGCGTGCGAGGCGAGCACAGCCGCGAGCGCGGGATCGGCCGCCGTTTCGAACCGCCACTGCACCGCAAGGGTTTCGGCCGCGATCGTCGCCGCGAATGCGGTGAGAGCCTCGATATCGAGGGAGTCAGACCCGGTCACGGCGAGTTCGATGCGATCGCTCACGTCGAGCCCGGCGGCCTTGCGGGTGTCCTGGATGGCACGGATCACGTCTCGCGCGAGCCCCTCGGCCTCGAGTTCGGGTGTGGTCGCGGTGTCGAGGATCACGAAGCCCTCCCCGCCGAGGAACGCGATCGCGCTCGCTACGTCGGCGGCCTCGAGTTCCAGTTCGAACTCGCCCGGCTCGAGCAGGGTGCCACCGACCGTCACGGTGTCACCAACCTGCTGCCAGTCACCCGCCTTTGCTGCTTGGATGACCTGCTGCACCTGCTTGCCCAGACGCGGGCCGAGAGCTCGCGCGTTCACGCTCAGCCGCCGGGTGATGCCGTGCCGGTCGAGGCTGTCGGCGTCGAGCGTCTCGAACTCGACGGACTTCACGTTGAGCTCGTCGCTCAGGATGTCTCCGAAGCGCGCGAGCCCCTCAGTCTCGGTGCTCACGACCGTGAGGCGCGCGAGCGGCAGACGCACGCGCAGACCGCGGGCCTTGCGCAGCGAGAGGCCAGCCGACGCGATCTCGCGCACGCGGTCCATGGTGGCGACCAGCTCGTCGTCGACGGGGAAGGATGCCGCGTCAGGCCAATCTTCGAGGTGCACACTGCGCCCGCCCGTGAGCCCGCGCCAGATTTCCTCCCCGACGAGCGGGATCAGTGGTGCCGCGACCCGCGTCACGGTCTCGAGCACGGTGTAGAGGGTGTCGAACGCGTCGTTGTCATCTCCCGCCCAGAACCGGTCGCGGCTGCGGCGCACGTACCAGTTGGTGAGCACGTCCGCGAAGTCGCGCAGCTTGGCTGCGGCGAGAGGGCTATCGAGCGCTTCGAGGTCGGCCGTGGCATCCCGGATCAGCTGACCGGTCTTGGCCAGCAGGTAGCGGTCGAGCACGTTGGTGGAGTCGGTGCGCCAGGTCGCCTCGTAGCGGGCCCCAGCAGCGTTCGAGTACAGGCTGAAGAAGTAGTACGTGCTCCACAGCGGCAGCAGGAACTCCCGAACGCCCGAGCGGATGCCCTCCTCGGTGACGATGAGGTTGCCGCCGCGGATGACCGAACTCGACATGAGGAACCAGCGCATCGCATCCGCGCCGTCGCGGTCGAAGACCTCGTTGACGTCAGGATAATTGCGCAGCGACTTGGACATCTTTTGCCCGTCGCTGCCGAGCACAATTCCGTGGCTGATCACGTTCTTGAATGCCGGACGGTCGAACAGCGCCGTCGACAGCACGTGCAACAGGTAGAACCAGCCGCGGGTCTGGCCGATGTACTCGACGATAAAGTCCGCGGGGTTGTGGGTCGCGAACCAGTCCTCGTTCTCGAACGGGTAGTGCACCTGCGCGAAGGGCATCGAGCCCGAGTCGAACCAGACGTCGAGCACGTCCGGGATGCGCCGCATCGTGGATGCGCCGGTCGGGTCGTCGGGGTTGGGTCGGGTGAGATCGTCGATGTACGGGCGGTGCAGGTCGGGCTCGCCGTCGGCGTTCAGCGGCAGCCGCCCGAAGTCGGCCTCGAGCTCGGCGAGCGAGCCGTAGACGTCCACGCGCGGGTAGTCGGGGTTGTCGCTCTTCCAGACCGGGATGGGACTGCCCCAGTAGCGGTTGCGCGAGATCGACCAGTCGCGCGCGCCCGCGATCCACTTGCCGAACTGGCCATCCTTGACGTTGTCGGGCACCCAGTTGATCTCTTGGTTGAGCTGCTCGAGGCGATCGCGGAAGTCGGGCACGCGCACGAACCAGCTCGACACCGCCTTGTAGATGAGCGGATTGCGGCAGCGCCAGCAGTGCGGGTACGAGTGCTCGTAGCTGGCCACCCGCAGGAGGCGGCCGTCGGCGCGCAGCTTCTGGGTGAGGGGCTTGTTCGCGTCGAAGACCTGGAGGCCCTCGACATCCTCGATGACGGGCAGGAACTTGCCTCCGTCGTCGACCGAGATGATTACCGGGATGCCCGCGGCCGCGCACACGAGCTGGTCGTCCTCGCCGTAGGCCGGCGCCTGGTGCACGATACCGGTACCCTCGCCGGTCGCGACGTAGTCAGCCACGAGGATCTGCCACGCGTTCTGGGTGCCCCATTCGTCCGCGTCGGCGTAGTAGTCCCAGAGTCGGGCGTAGCGCACGGCCTCCAGGTCGCGGCCGGGGAGGCGGCGCGTGATGGCGGCGGTCGCGGCATCCGCTGACTCGTAGCCGAGGTCTTTCGCGTAGGCGCCCACGGTGTCGGCAGCGAGCAGGTACTCGGCGACGCCCTCGGCCGAGCCGTCGCCCGCTCCCAGCGGGCCACTCGGGACGACCGCGTATTCAATGTCGGGGCCGACAGCGAGCGCGAGGTTGGTGGGGAGGGTCCACGGGGTCGTGGTCCAGGCGAGCGCCTTCACCGCGGTGAGCCCGAGGGCCTCGGCCTTCGGTCCGTCGAGCGGGAACGTCACCGTCACCGACTGGTCCTGACGCATCTTGTACACGTCGTCGTCCATGCGCAATTCGTGGTTCGACAGCGGTGTCTGGTCTCGCCAGCAGTACGGCAGCACGCGGTAGCCCTCGTAGGCGAGCCCCTTGTCGTGCAGGCGCTTGAATGCCCAGATGACGCTCTCCATGAACGTGACGTCGAGCGTCTTGTAGTCGTTGTCGAAGTCGACCCAGCGCGCTTGGCGCGTGACGTACTCCTCCCACTCCTTCGTGTACTTCAGCACGGAGTCGCGCGCAGCCCGGTTGAACGCCGCGATGCCCATCTCCTCGATCTGACTCTTGTCGGTGATCCCCAGTTGACGTTCGGCTTCGAGCTCGGCCGGGAGGCCATGGGTGTCCCAGCCGAAGCGGCGGTGCACCTGCTTGCCGCGCATCGTCTGGAACCGCGGGAACAGATCCTTCGCGTAGCCCGTGAGGAGGTGCCCGTAGTGCGGCAGCCCGTTGGCGAACGGCGGGCCGTCGTAGAAGACCCACTCCGGCGCACCTTCGCGCTGATCGACCGACGCGCGGAAGGTGTCGTCCCCGCGCCAGTACGCGAGCACCCGCTCCTCGATCGAGGGGAAAGCCGGACTCGGCGGCACCGACTCGTCGGGACTGTGGCGGGGGTAGGTCATCGTGGCTCCTGTGCTGTGTTCTGCACGAGGACGACATGTCTGCCGCGGTACCACCCCGCTTGCCGCCTTACGACGGCCACTCTTGTGCTGCGCTCGGTTCTAGTGGGCGCTATAGCGCGCTGTTCTTCCGAAGGCTCCCCGGTGATGGCCGGATCACTGCCTGTGTGCCAATCTTACCGCACGCCGCCGCGCTCCCTGAGGACCAGCGCATTGAGCAGCTCGGCGCCGGGTGCAGCGCGATCGAGGGTGACGACCAGCGTGCGCCCGCCGGCGTGGCCGATCTCGAGGGCGGGCCCCTTCCGCAGGATGATGCCCGTGGACTTCGGTGCCCAGCGCAGCCCCCAGCCGCCAAAGTCGGCGAGGGGGTCGACGTCGATCACCCGTGCGGACTCGATCTGCGCCAACGGAATTCGGATGACCGGCCACGCGAACCCGCCGCGGGCAAGCACCCCGTGCCGGTCGACCGTGATGGTCCAGTACGTGCACGCGTAGCCGAACGCAAGCAGCAGCGCGGGGAGCACGAACAGCACGGTCGCGAGCGGTTGCACGAAGGCCACGACCGTGATGCCCACGGTGCCCGCAACGGCGCCGAGCGTCAGCACGAGTGCGAGCCAGGGTCCCGACGGTCGCACATGCCGTATCCAGACGGCGGTCTCGTCGGAGGCGAGCTCGCGGGAGGGGAGAGTCGAGGCATCCGGTGCGGGCTCGATCTCGGGGGCAGCCGGAAGCAACAGGTACGACACGATGCCCAGTGCGAGTCCCGCGCCGAACGCGAGAAGGACGACGGGAATGATCGAGGGGCCATCCGCAGCGTCATCGAGACCGCGTTGAATCGCGAGACCGCCAGCGAGGGTCACCCCCAGCACCGTGGCAAGAAAGGGGCCGACAGCGAGCAGGATGCGCTGGTTCGCGGTGGGGCCGCGGTCGTGGGAGCGCACCAGCACGCGCATCGGCAGCACGAGGTAGGCGAGCACGACGATCGGCAGGAGAACGAAAGACACGATCGGGCTGCCGAACGCATCGGGCGTGCCGGCGGGTCCCCAGTGAGTGGCGACCGGGTCGGGAAGGTCGCCCAGCGCCCACACCATGACGGCGAGGCTGATGACGAGGATCGCGATCGGAAGTCCGAGCCCGATGACGAGCTCGCGGCGGCGTTCGCTGGTGCGGTTCATTCGTAAGCCTCTCGAATCAGGGAACTGAGTGCAGCCGGGGTGAGCCCGAGCCGCTGGGCCTCGGCAACGACTTGCTCGACACGGCGAGCGAGTTCGTCGTAGTCGCGCGCGCGGTCGGCGACGATTGCGCCTCGGCCGCGACGCAGGTCGACAAAACCCTCGTCCCGAAGGATCTGGTAGGCCCGCAGCACGGTGTGCACGTTGATGTCGAGAGACTCAGCTAGCTCGCGCGCCGCGGGGAGCCTGTCGCCCGCCGTCAGCGAGCCGGCGATGATCTGACCGCGAATGCTCGTCACGAGCTGCTCGAACAGCGGGAGGGGCGAGGCGGGGTCAACGGCAAGTAACACAGGCCCAGTCTATTGTTCTATTTCAACTAGAGCAAGTGCGGCTGAACGTGGCTCACAGACCTGTTGTTGCACGGTGGCTCCACGCCCTAGGCTGGGCGACATCCGGGGGCATACCCCGTTCCGTGCCACAGCCACGAGGGACCGATGAGCGACGAGACCCCCACCCAGAAGTTCGACCAGCCAGGCTCGGATGCCCCCACCGAAGTCATCGGCGGACCCCCGGCACCCCCAGCTTCTCCGCCGGTCACGGCATCGGATGAGGCGGCCAAGTCGCGGCGTCTCATGATTATCCTCATCTCCGTCGGGGCGGCGTTGGTGCTGATACTGCTGATCGTTCTGATCCTGCTCCTCACGCGAGGAACGGGCGGCCCGACACCCACCCCAACACCCAGCGAGTCGACCAGCGCTTCGCCGACGCCGTCGCCGAGCCCGATGAATCGCCCCGGGTTTAGTGGAGGGCGAGTTCTCCCGGAGCCGGCTGGTTCTGGGAGTTGATCTCACGGTACTCGTTCTCCTTCTCGATGGGTGTGAGATATCCGATCGATGAGTGTAGGCGATG
>JBJXDR010000009.1:0-19367 GCA_046155245.1 Rhodoglobus sp.
ATCACAGCTTCCGTTGCAAATGGTCAACCCACTCTTTGCCCACATTTTGCCCACACTCGTGGGCAAAGCATCCCGATCACGGCTGATCACATCAGCCCAACTTCGTTGATGTTCCGGGGATTCTGCCCGAACTTCCGCTAGTTTTCGGGGCCAGTTTCGTTCTTGTAAAGCGGGGGTCGTCGGTTCGAATCCGACAGGGGGCTCCGGTGCCCGCCACATCCGCACTTCGACAGCCGCCCGGCAAACGCAACAGCCCGGGATCCAAACCGGACTACGACGTGCGGTACACGTCCGCCCGATGCGCAACGCGGAGGATTGACACCCTGTTCGTGCCGTTGTCGATGTCATAGAGAATCCGATAGCTGCCGCGCCGAGCGCTGAACGATCCACTCAGCTCACGTTCGAGGGGCTTACCCACGCGCCGAGGATTTGCCGCGAGGTCGCCGTAAACGAACTCGATGATCGCGGGGATGACCCGCTCGGGCACCGCGGACATTTCACGTCGAGCGGTCGGCGAGAAGACGACCTCATAGCTCATGCCGAGCGCTTGGGAACGCCAAACTCCGCTCGGATCTGTTCTTCGGTCAGACCCTCTCCGTTGGCGATTTCTTCGCGAGCTTTCGCAATCGTTTCGCGGCTGTCGTCCCGGCTCAACCAGAACAGCGTCTCCTGCAGAGCCTCCCATTCGTCCATCCCGATCAGGATTGCGGCCGGGCTACCGTTCTTCGTGATGGTGACCTGCTCGTGCGTCTGGGAGGCCGAATCCACAAGCTCGTTGAGACGATCCTTGACCTTCGAAATCGGCAGTGTTTGCATGACCCCACTATAAGCCTGAATTCGGGCCTATGTTGAGGAATGGGCCCCCGCGACCGGCGACAGGTGCTCGTGCACCGCGACCCACCGATCGTCACGTTTCGCGAACACGATCGTCTCCCGCTCCTCGACAGTCGTCACCTCGCCATCGAGCTCGATCGTGGATGTCACGTCATGCATGAACAGCGCGACATCGTCGCCCAACAGGCGCACCCGGCGGTTGGCCGAGACGCAGCCGTGCACCACGAACCCGTTCTCCGCCTCCCACTGTGACCACAGCTCCTCGTACTCTGCGCGCGACTCGAGGCGCTGTTCGGCGGTGTAGAAGATGAAGGTCGCATCCGGATCGAACCCGGCGAAATAGGCGTCGCGCCGGTGGTTGCCGAAGTCGTCGACGATTTGGGCGGCGGCCTCAAGCACCACCAACTCGACCTCGGTGGCGGTCATCGGGCGCTCCTTCCGGTGCGGGCCATCGCGGAGATCAGCTCGTAGCCGACGTGGGCTGCCGCGATGCCGGTGACCTGCGCGTGGTCGTAGGCGGGTGCGACCTCGACGATGTCGGCACCGACCAGCCGCGTGGCCGCGAGCGCTCGCAGGATCGCGAGCAGTTCGCGGCTCGTCAGGCCACCCGCCTCTGGCGTGCCGGTGCCCGGCGCGAATCCGGGATCGAGCACATCGATGTCGATCGACACGTACACCGGCCGGTCGCCGACGCGGGCGAGCATCCGTTCGATCACGCCCTGCACCCCGAGCGCGTCGAACTCGGTGGCCGCGATGATCTGGAAACCCAGGTCGCCGTCCTGCGACAGGTCCGCCGCGGTGTACAGCGGCCCCCGAATGCCGACGTGCAGGCAGCCCTCGCGGTCGAGCAGCCCCTCTTCGGATGCCCGTCGAAACGGTGTTCCGTGCGTGTACTCGGCACCGAAGTAGGTGTCCCACGTGTCTAGGTGGGCGTCGAAGTGGATCACGGCGATGGGGCCGTGCTTCGCGGCCTGCGCGCGCAGCAGCGGAAGCGCGATCGTGTGGTCGCCGCCCAGCGTGAGCAGCCGCGCGCCGGCGTCGAGCACTTGGGTCGCCCGCGCTTCTATCGTGGCGAGCGCCTCCTCGATGACGAAGGGGTTGACCGGGATATCCCCACCATCGACCACCTGCTGCACCGCAAACGGCTCGACATCTTGCGCGGGGTTGTACGGCCGCAACAACCGCGACGACTCGCGGATGTGCGACGGACCGAACCGCGCGCCCGGACGGTAGCTGACCCCCGTGTCGAATGGCACTCCGAGGACCACCACGTCGGCGTGCTCGACCTCATCCCAGCGGGGCAGCCCGGCGAAGGTGGCCGGGCCCGCGTACCGCGGGAACACCGTCGCGTCGACCTGGCCGAGTTTGCCCCCTGTGGTCACCCGGGGGATGCGGGCATCCGCTCCCGTCACTGCTTGGCTCGCGACGCGCGCCGGACGGCGGCGCGGGCGGCTGACGAGTCGGGGTTGGCCACGATGGGCGTGACCGGCAAGTCCTTCACGGGCACCAGTCGCGGACCATCCGGACCGAACGCGTGCCGGGGCTCCGGGAACAGGAACAGCGCGCCGAGGTACAGCACCGCCGCCGAGACGATCGCGACGATCAGGCTGAGGTCGATGCCGCCGGCCGCGTTGATGAACGGACCGACGATGACGGGTGGGTAGTTCGCGAACATCAGGCCGAGCACCGCCGCAGTGATCCACGCGACCAGGCCGCGGGCGTTGATGCCGCTCGTGAACCAGTAGCGGCCACCCGTCTCGCCGCGGTTGAAGACCTGCAGATCCCGCGAGTCGAACGAGCCCCGCCGCACGAAGTACCCGATCGTCATGATCACGATCCACGGTGTCGTGGTCACCACGATCGCGCCGATGAAGGCGTTCACCGCACCGAGCAGGTCGAAGAAGATGCGACCGGTGAGGATGAACAGGAACGCAACGACGCCAATCGTGATTGTGGCCTGAACTCGTGTGAAGCTCGGGAACACCGACGAGAAGTCGAGTCCGGTGCCATAGAGCGAGGTCGTGCCGGTCGAAAGGCCACCGATGAAGGCGACAACCATCAGAAGCACCGCGTACCAGATCGGTGACGCCTGGATAAGCGCGAAGACGTAGTCGGCCTCCCCCGCAACCAGGGTCGCGGTCGCGACCCCGAAGAGGAACGGGATGAGCGTGAGCAGCTGGCCGAGGATCGTCGCGAGCAAGATCTTGCGCGCAGGCGTCGCCTTCGGGATGTAGCGCGACCAGTCGCCGAGAAACGCCCCGAACGAGATCGGGTTCCCCATCACGATGAGGGCGGCGAGGATGAAGGTGGGCCAGAAGCCGCCGAGCGCGAATGCCTCGGGGCCGGGGTCGTATCCCGCGTCGAACGTGCCCGCGAAGGCCACGAAGGCGAGCAGGATGAGGATCGAGTTGGCGATCACCGCGGTCTTGTTGACGAGCAGCATGAACTGGTACCCGAACACCACCACGATGATGACGATCAGTCCGATCACGCCGTAGATCGCAGTGCGAAGCCCGATGCTGTCGGGAACTGCCAGCAGTCGGAACAGTCCCCCGACCAGAGCATCGCCACCGACCCACACCGAGATCGAGTAGAACGCGATCGCCGTGAGCAGGGACAGGAACGACCCGACTACCCGACCCCGCACCCCGAAGAACGCTCCCGACGAAACGGCGTTGTTGGTACCGGTCTTCGGGCCGAACAGGCCCATGGGCGCCAGGAAGAAGATGCCGACGAGGAGGCCGGAGATAGTGGCGAGCACCGCCTGCCAGAACGACAACCCCAGCAGGATGGGGAACGTACCCAGCAGCACGGTCGCGAACGTATTTGCGCCACCGAACTGGATGCGCAGCAGGTCGAGCCAAGTCGAGGTGCGATCGGCATCGGGGATCGTGTCGACCCCGAATTGCTCGACCTCGGTCGCCTTGGGACGCGGGTTGAGAACGGTGGATGGAACGTCGTTGTTCGCAGTCATCATTTCCTCGGGGGGTCGGGAGTCAGGGATTGCCCTGAACTATAGGGTTTGGTTTGACCTATGTGCAATAGTTCTTGACCATGAGGATAGAACGCATCGTTGACTTATCGGTGCGACTCGACGAGCACACGCAGGTGTACCCGGGCGATCCCGTACCGCAGTTCACCGTGCACAGCACCATCGAGCGCGACGGATTTAACCTGCTCAGCGTGCAGATGGGCTCCCAGACCGGTACACATGTCGATGCGCCGTACCACTTCGACGACGACACACTGCGGATCGACGAACTCCCCCTCGAGCGGTTTTTCGGGCCTGGCGTCGTGGTCGACGCGCGGGGGGTCGGGGCGCGTGGAGCGGTCACCTGGGATCACATCGCACCGGTCGCGGATCGACTGGGCGAGGCATCCATCGTGCTTCTCCACACCGGCTGGAACGCACACTACGGAAACCCAAAGTACTTCGATAACCCGTACTTGGACGCTGACGCCTGTCGCCGCTTGCTCGACCTGGGCGTGCGCACCTTCGGGATCGACGCCCTCAACATCGACGAGACTCCCGATGACGATCACCCCGGCGTCGGATTCCCCGTGCACCATCTCATCGCCGAGGCCGGCGGCGTCATCTGCGAGAACCTCACGAATCTGGCTACGATCGACTTCGCGGACCCCGTGATCTCGCTCTTTCCCCTCGCGTTTCAGCAGGCGGATGGCGCCCCGGTGCGGGCCGTGGCGATGAAGTTCTCTCTCGCCGACTGACGCGAGCGAGGTGAACCATGGCAGATCAGGTGCTGATCGGGGCACGGCTGCGGGCCGCGCGGCTGTCCAGAGGGCTGACACTCGAAGCCGTGGCATCCGCCGCAGGGATCAGCACGGGGTTCGTCAGCAAGCTTGAGCGCGACCAGGTGTCGCCCTCGGTCGCCTCGCTCGTCGCGATCTGCGCGGCCGTGGGACTGCGGATGGGCGACCTCTTCGAACCACCGCGGTCGCACGTCGTGCGATCGGGCACAGGCGCCCCGATCAACTTCGGCGGCAGTGGCGCGGTCGAGCAGGTGGTGACGCCGGGCGACCAGGTGCAGGTGGAGGTCATCCACTCGCTTATCGAACCGGGGGGCTCCGGCGGTGAGGACCTCTACGTGCTCGACACCGAGGTCGAGTTCGTCTACGTGATCCGTGGGCGCTTGGTGGTCACCCTGGGGGACGAGCGCCACGAGCTCGCCGAGGGTGACGCGATGACCTTCCGCGGGAGCGATCCCCACACGTGGGCGAACGCATCCGACGAGGTCGACTGCGAGGCGATCTGGGTGCTCACCCCGGCTCCGTAGCTGCCGCGCCCGACCGACCTATCCCGCGAAGTACCTCAGGTACAGGTACGGCAGGCTCAGGGTCACGGTGACCGCGGTCACGATGAGGCCGTACTTCGTGAATTCCCAGAATGAGATTGGATGCCCGTTCCGCCGGGCAATCCCGAGCACGACAACATTGGCGCTCGCCCCGATCGCCGTCGCGTTGCCACCGAGGTCCGCTCCGAGTGCAAGAGCCCACCACAGCGGCTCGGCCGCCGCACCTCCCGCGTTGACGAGGTCCGCGGTCAGCGGGGCCATGGTGGCGACGTACGGGATGTTGTCAACAATGCCCGAGAAGATCGCCGACCCGAAGAGCAGTACCGCGGCGGCACCGAAGTAATTGTCGCCGACCGCTTCGGTGACAGTCGCACCGAGGAACTCGATGATGCCCAGATTCACGAGGGAGCCGACCATGATGAACAGCCCCGCGAAGAACACGAGGGTCTCCCACTCGACATCCGCGAACACCTTGCGGTTCTCGAGCCGGGTGATGAGCATGAGTAGTCCCGCACCCAGCAGGGCCACGATCGATGGCTCGATGTGAATCAGCGAATGGAGAATGAACCCCGCGAGCACGAGCGCCAGGACGCTGAGCGAGATGACGAGCAGCCGCACATCCCGGATCGCCTCGCGCTCATTGAGGGCCATCACCCTCTCGACCCGCGCAGGGTTGTACTGCAACTGCGTGCGGAACAGCAGCCAACACAACCCGACGAAAACGACCAGCAGCACCGCGATGATCGGCGCGAGGTTGACGATGAAGTCGTTGAAGGTCAAGCCGCTGCGGCTCGCGATGATGATGTTGGGTGGATCCCCAATGAGGGTCGCCGTGCCGCCGATGTTGCTTGCCATGATCTCGGCGATAAGGAACGGCACGGGATTGGTGCCGAGCCGGTCGCAAATGAGGAGCGTGACGGGCGCGATTAACAGCACGGTCGTGACGTTATCGAGAAACGCCGAAAGCACTGCCGTGATCAGCACGAGCATCACCATGATCACGAACGGCCGACCCTTGGCCCGCTTCGCCGCCCAGATCGCAAGAAACTCGAACACACCGGTCTGCTGAAGGATGCCGACGATGATCATCATGCCGAGCAGCAGGAAGATGACGTTCCAGTCGATTCCGCTCTCCTGCGAGAAGAACGCGGTCTCGTCGTTGGTCGCCCCGATCACGACCATGAGGGCGGCGCCAACGAGGGCGACAACGACCCGATTGACTTTCTCGGTGGCGATGAAGACGTACGCCCCTACGAAAACCGCGAGCGCCAGTCCGATCTGGATGGTCACTCCTGAGCTCCGGCAGCGGCGAAGGTCGCGATCGCGTCCATGACCGACGGGAGCGTCACGAACCGAGGCGCGGCACCCTTCGGGCCGCGAACGAGCGCGACCTGCGCACGAGCATCCGACATCTGGACAGCGATCTCGACAATGGTTGCGTCGCTATCCACCTTGAGCAGTTTTGGGATGCTCACACCGTCGTTATCGAACAATTCGCCGAGCGTATGCCCGACGCTCGCGCTCCACATTTCCTCGGCGCCCTTCTCGTCAAAGACCCCGGCGAGCGACATGTCGTCGCGCAGGTAGGCAGGCAGAAGGTGTTCGAGAATGTCGACCGCCCACACCACCCCGACCGGCCTGCCGTTGATGTCGGCGACGATGAGGGCCCCCACCTTGGCCGCCGCGATCATCTTCGCCGCCTCGAGCACCGGAGTGGTTCGGTCCACGATGGGCAGTTCGGTCTGAATGTCGGATGCGTGCATGAGTCACTTTCTGGTCGGAGCGCTGTTCATCAGTTGCCGACCAGACTTCCCGGCTCACCACCATCGAGGGTAGTCGCTAGACCTGCGGGATGACGCTCGCCTGCCCGTTGTCCCACCAGTCGAGTGCACGGGTGCCGTAGTAGGTGAGCCACTTCGAGGGCTCGCCGACCGGCACATCCACCTCGAACCAGACCCGGCCGGGGTGGCGGCGCTCTTGCAGCCAGGTGCCGTCCGGCTGGCGCGCGGCCCGGACGGCCTCGGCCGCGTCGGTGATGCGCTCGTCGGGCTCCTCGCCGTCGAACAGGCTCGCGGAGCGGAAGTAGTCGACCGCCCGCAGCACCCCGTAGTAGCGATGCTCGCCCGGGTCGCCGCCCAGACATCGCGCGGAGCCGCCGTGAAATCCCGCTCGACCCGCCACCGCAGCGCCGGGTCGGAGTCCAGTAGCCAGGTGACGAGTGCGGAATCGAGCGCCATCGCGTCAGGCTACCCCGGGCATCCGGCATGCGCCATGGCCCGACCGCAGGCAGCTAGTTGTGATGAGATAGGGGCGTGCCACTGCTCACGAGTCTCCGCCATCCGGGCGTTCAGGCCGGAATAGCGTCGGCAGTGCTGTTCGGCGCAGGCACCCCCCTCGCGAAGCTGTTGCTGGGGTCTGTGAGCCCATGGATGCTCGCCGGCCTGCTCTACGTTGGCTCGGGCGTCGGGCTCGGCCTGTACCGCCTCGTGACCCGGCCCGCGCGGGTGCGACTCGCGCGGGGCGAGATCCTGCCGCTAGTTGGTGCGATCGGATTCGGTGGCATCCTCGGGCCCGTGCTGCTCATGTTCGGCTTGTCTGGGATGCCCGCAACCGGGGCATCCCTTCTGCTGAACGCAGAGGGCGTCTTCACCGCCCTCATTGCGTGGATCGTGTTCCGTGAGAACGTCGATCGTCGCATTGCCCTTGGCATGGCGGCGATCATCGGCGGCGCGGTGCTCATCAGCGTTCCGACTGGCGCGCAACTGGGCGCCGTGTTGCCTTCGCTCGCGATTCTCGGTGCCTGCCTGAGCTGGGCCATCGACAACAACCTCACCCGGCGGATCGCTCTGACGGATGCCACGTGGCTCGCGGCCGTGAAGGGCGGGGTCGCAGGGCCGGTGAACCTCGCGATCGCGTTCGCGCTCGGAGCGCAGCTCCCCTCGGCACTCAGCGTGGGCGCGTCGATGCTCGTCGGCCTCGGAGCCTACGGGGTGAGCCTCGTGCTGTTCATCGTCGCGATGCGACACGTGGGTACGGCTCGGGCCGGTGCCTACTTCTCGGTTGCGCCGTTCTTCGGTGCTGCACTCGCGATCGTGCTCGGGGCCTCAATCACAGTGCCGCTTGTGATCGCGGCGGCCCTGATGGCGCTCGGCGTCTGGCTACACCTCACCGAGCGACATGAGCACGAGCACGTCCACGCGCCGGTCACGCACGACCACTGGCACGTACACGATGAGCACCATCAGCACGAGCACGACGAGGCCGTGGAGCCGGGCATCCGGCATCGCCACACGCATGCGCACGACACGTTCACCCACAGCCACGCGCACTACCCTGATTCACACCACCGCCACGCTCACTGAGCCGACAGTGGCCGTTGCGCTACTACCCTGCCGGTGTCGGCGTTGGGGTGGGTGTGGGTGTCGAGTTGTTGTTGAAATCTGAGCCAGCGGCCTGCAGCACAAAGGCTTGGAATGAGGCGAGGTCGTTGACTGCACCCTCATACTTGAGACCGTTCACGATGATGGTCGGGGTTCCCGTGACCTTGTCGACGTTCGAATTGGGGATGGGTCCGTTGAGGGCCCGCGCCGTCGCCGCGCCCGCCCAGTTCTTGAAGGTCTGGTCTTTGATACACGACGCGATCTTGTTGGGATTCTCGACTTGTGCGGTTTGGGTCAGAGCGATCAGCTCGTCGTCGCTGAGACCGGCCGTGTTCTCCGCGGGTTGGTTCGCGTACAACTGGTTGTGGAAGTCGTAGAACTGATTGGGCGACAGGTCGGCCACGCAGGCCGTCGCATTCGCTGCGCGCGTCGAGTACTTCGCACCCTGTGACAGGCGGTCGAGAATAGCGATCGGGTGGATTTCAACAGTCGTTCCGCCGTTCTCGAGCAGGCTCGAAATGTAGTCGCCGTTAGTCGCCTCGAACTGGCCACACACCGGGCACAGGTAATCGACATACATCTGAATGTCGAGCACGCCGGATGCCTCGTCCCGCACGTTCGGCACCGGTTCGTCGCCCGGCTGCAGCGCCGTCGTCTCGGTCGCGATGAACCCCTGGCTGATCTGAATGCCGTCGCTCGCCATGTTGCTTGGGCCGGGTCCCGCCGGCCTGATGGAGTTCACGAGCACGAGCGCGATTATGGCGACGATGGCGATGCTGGCCAGAATGATGCTGCCCTGAAGAATGAGCTTGGTGTGCTTGTCTTTCTTCTGCTGCTCCTCGCGCAGGATTCGCGCCTTTTCCCTCGCGGCTTCGCGTTTCTCGTTCTTGCTGAGACGGCTATCGCCGGGAATGCCGTGGCTCAATCGGACCTCATTCGGGGCTAAGGGGATGCAGTGAGTGCGACTAGCAGCGCAACGTACGAATTGTACGAGCGATGTCTGGGAAATACCCAACTGAGCGCTGGACGCAAAATGGGTGTCTCCTTGGGCCTCCGCAGACGCCTCACCCGAATGAGTGTCATAATCAGCAGGTGGTGCTCTCGGGTGCCACTTCCATTCACGAAGGATCGTCCGGCACGTACCTGCCGGTGAAGGAGTAGCAAAGTCATGGCATCAGTCACGTTTGACAAGGCAACCCGCCTCTACCCGGGCACTGCCCGCCCCGCGGTCGACAAGATCGACCTAGAGGTCGCAGACGGCGAGTTCCTGGTTCTCGTCGGCCCGTCCGGTTGCGGAAAGTCCACCACACTGCGCATGCTCGCCGGCCTCGAAGAGGTCAACGAGGGCCGCATCCTGATCGGCGACCGCGACGTCACTGACGTTCCGCCGAAGGACCGCGATATCGCAATGGTGTTCCAGAACTACGCCCTCTACCCCCACATGACGGTCGCCGAGAACATGGGCTTCGCGCTCAAGATCGCGGGTGTCAACAAGGACGAGCGCGCCAACCGAGTTCTCGAGGCGGCCAAGCTGCTCGACCTGGAGCCCTACCTAGCTCGCAAGCCGAAGGCCCTCTCGGGTGGTCAACGTCAGCGCGTTGCCATGGGTCGCGCGATCGTGCGCCAGCCCCAGGTCTTCCTCATGGATGAGCCCCTGTCGAACCTCGACGCAAAGCTGCGCGTCCAGACGCGCACCCAGATTGCGTCGCTGCAGCGCCGGCTCGGTGTCACCACCGTCTATGTCACGCACGACCAGACCGAGGCGCTCACAATGGGCGACCGCATCGCCGTGCTCAAGGACGGCGTGCTCCAGCAGGTCGGCACCCCCCGTGACCTGTACGAGTCCCCGCAGAACGTGTTCGTTGCCGGCTTCATCGGCAGCCCGGCGATGAACCTGTTTGACGCTGACGTGATCGACGGTGGCCTGAAGTTCGGCACCGCGCTCGCGAAGGTCGACCGGGAGACGCTCGGCGAGACGAAGGCCAAGAAGGTGACCATCGGCATCCGTCCAGAAGATGTCAAGGTCGCCAACTCGGGCGAAGGCCTGCCGGTAAACGTCGACCTGGTCGAGGAGCTCGGCGCCGACGGTTACCTCTACGGGCACACCGAGGTCGACTCCAAGCGCGTGGACATCGTTGTGCGAGTGGATGGTCGCTCGCACCCGAGCGCCGGCGACAAGGTATTTATCACCCCCGAGCCGAACCACATCCACGTGTTCGACACCGAGTCGGGCTTGCGTCTGAGCAAGAAGGCCGTCGTTGCGGCCAAGTAGTTGTTCGTCGGTCGAGTAGCCGCGTGAGCTGCGCGTCGAGACCCTCCTGCTGGATCTCGATGCGCGCTCCGCGTTGCTCGATCGTCAGATAGGGCGACACACCACATGGGCGGTTCACTCAACATCACGGCAGCAACGGTCGACCCCGCGCTTCTCGATCTGCCGTGGAGCCTGCCGCTGGAGATCTGGCCCGAGGAATCCATCGCGGCGCTGCCCAAGGGCATCTCGCGCCACATCGTGCGGTTCGTGAACCTCAGCGGCTACGTGGTGGCGATCAAGGAGACATCCGCCGAACTCGCTAAGCGTGAGTACGACATGCTGCGCACGCTGCAGCGACTCGACATCCCGTGCGTCGAACCGGTCGCTGTGATCACCAACCGCAGTTCCGACTCGGGCGAGCTGCTCGAGTCGGTGCTCGTGACCCGGCACCTGCGGTTCTCGCTGCCCTATCGCGCGCTCTATTCATCTGGGCTGCGGCCCGAGACGGCGGCGCGACTCGTCGATGCCTTGGCCGTATTGCTCGTGCGGCTGCACATCATCGGCTTCTTCTGGGGTGACGTGTCGCTGTCGAACACGCTCTTCCGACGGGATGCCGGCGCCTTCGCCGCCTACCTGGTCGACGCCGAGACCGGGCAGCTGTACGACGGTCTCTCCAACGGACAGCGCGAGAACGACCTCGAGATCGGCCGCGTCAACATCGCGGGCGAACTGCTGGACCTTCAGGCCGGAGGCCGTCTCGACGAGTCGATCGACCCGGTCGAGATCAGCAACGGCATCGTCGCGAAGTACCGCACGCTCTGGAAGGAACTCACCGCGACTGAGGAGTTCGACCAGTCCGAACGGTGGCGCATCAACAGTCGGGTCGAGCGCCTCAACGACCTCGGGTTCGATATCGAGGAGCTCGCGATCAAGACGGATGATACCGGCACGCAAGTGCGCATCCAACCGAAGGTCGTCGATGCTGGCCACCACTCCCGCCGCCTGCTGCGCTTGACGGGACTAGACGCGGAGGAAAACCAGGCTCGCCGTCTGCTGAATGACCTCGACTCCTATCGTGCGGCCTTCCGCAAGGGTGAGACGGACGAGGAGGTCGTCGCGCACGAGTGGACCAGGGGAGTGTTCGAGCCGGTCATCCGCGCGATCCCCCGCGAGCTTCGCGGCAAGCTCGAGCCCGCTGAGATCTTCCATCAGCTGCTCGACCACCGGTGGTATCTCTCGCAGAACGAGGGCCGCGACGTGCCCCTTGCCGAGTCGGTGTCGAGCTACATCGACACGGTGCTGCGTCATCGGCGTGACGAGGCAACGATCATCAACCCTCCTACGGGCACATTCACGGTTCCGATTCCCATAGTGGACGAGGACGCCGACGAAGATGACTGGCGCAGCAAGGTATAGCCCGGTGACGACGGATTTGCAGAGCCCCCGTGGCGTGCTGGGGCGGATCGCGGCATCCCTCGGTCGGCGCCCGTGGCTTGGTCTCGCAGTCTGGACCGTACTTGTCGGGGTCGCCGCGGGGACCGCCCTCGGCGGGATCACCGGAGAGACCCTGTTCGAGCGGCTCGTGAGCGGCGCTCCGACGGCGACGAGCGAGAGCTCCAGGGCCGACGACCTCCTCGCGAGCACGGCGTCGAGCGAGAAGTCGCAGACCGTCACACTCCTCGTGCACGGCGTCGACCTGACGGATGACGCGGTCGCCTCGATCGGCCCCGACCTGGGGGGCCAGCTCGCCTCCGACACCGTCGTGGTAACCGACCCCCTCGCGGTACCCACGGCACCGGACGGCACACGACTGCCCGCGGTCGCAGCGCTCTTCGCGGCGGACGGCCGCGGAGTGCTGTTCGTCGTCAAGATCTCTGGGGTGGGCGAGGCCGAGCCCGACCGGGCCGAGGTCGACCACGTAGTCAAGGTGCTCACCGAGACTCGTGACTCAGTACGGGCGGCCATGCCCGACGCAACGGTCGAGGTCGGCTCGACAAAGCTTCTCGTGGACTCGATCATCGCGGTGTCGGAGAGCGACCTTCAGCGCGGCGAGAGTGTCGCCCTGCCGATCGCGCTCCTCGTGATGCTCGTCGTGTTCGGCGGATTCGTCGCGGCCGGCGTGCCGCTGGTGGGCGCTATCGCGGCAATTCTCGGGGCGCTCGGGGCGCTGTTTGGCATCAGTCACCTCATGGACCTCGACACGACCGTCATCAACGTGATCACGGCGGTAGGGCTCGGCCTCTCGATCGACTACGGCCTGCTGATTGTGAGCCGGTTCCGCGAGCAGTATCGCTTTGCTTTGGCCGGGCATCCCGAGGCCGATCGGCGCGCCCTGAAGCTCGGCGCGATCGCCCGCACCGCAGACACCGCGGGCCGCACGGTGCTCTACTCGGGCACCACCTTCGCGATCGCGAGCCTCGGCCTGCTGGTCTTCGAGCCCCGCCTCGTGCGGGCGATCGGTGTCGGTGCCCTGAGCGTCACGGCGATCGCCGTGGCTTCCGCGCTCACGCTGATTCCCGCGCTACTGGGGCTCGCGGGCGACCGGCTCGTGCGTCCGGGGGCGCTCACGCGGCTTCCGCTGGTGGGCAGGGCGATCACCCGGTTCGGGGATGTTGCGCCCGATGAAGGAGTGTTCTCGCGGCTCACACGTCGGGTGCAGCGGCATCCGGCCCTCATCACTGCGCTGTGTGCGCTCGCCCTGCTGGCGCTGGCGAGCCCGGTGCTGAGCCTGCGGCTGGCCAACACGAGCACCGACGCGCTCCCCGCATCGTCGGTGCAGAAGGTCTTCGTGACGACGCTCACCACCGAGTTCCCGGATGCCGCGAGCCCCCGCATCGCGCTCGTCACCGACACCGAGTCCGACGCCGCCATCTGGGCCGAGCAGGTCGAGTCGCTGCCGACCGTCACGAGCGTGGGCACCCCCACCCAGCTCGGCGAGGGCTGGCGCACGACGGTGCGCGTCGATGCGGCCGACGGTATCGACGTGGTGCGCGAGATTCGGGCCGACCGTCCCGACTTTCCCGCCAGCGTCACCGGCACGGATGCCCGCACCCTCGACTTCTCGCAGTCGCTACTCGACCGTGCGCCGTGGGCGATCCTCATCGTCGCGCTCGGAACGATCCTGCTCCTGTTCCTCATGACCGGGTCGCTGATCGTGCCACTCAAGGCACTGGTGGCTAGCGCATTGTCCCTCGGAGCATCCTTCGGGGTGCTCGTTTGGGGCTTCCAGTGGGGCAACTTCGCGGGCCTCATGGGTTTCGACGCGAGCGAAGTGCACGGAGTGGATGTGCTCGTGCTGGTGCTCGTGCTCGCCTTCGGGTTCGGCCTTGCGATGGACTACGAGATGTTCATCCTGTCGCGCATCAAAGAACTCGTGGATGCCGGTGTCAACGGCCGCGAGGCGATCGCTCTCGGCCTGCAGCGCTCCGGGCGCATCATCAGTTCGGCCGGTCTCATCATCGTGGTTGTGTTCGCGGGCTTCGCGACCGGCGACCTCATGGTGATCAAGCAACTCGGCACCGCTCTCGCTGTCGCAGTCGTGCTGGATGCCACGCTCGTGCGCATGCTGCTCGTGCCCGCGTTCATGACGTGGCAGGAGCGCATCATGTGGTGGGCGCCCGCGTGGATGGCACGGCTACATTCCCGGTTCGGTCTGCGCGAGAGCTAGCCAGCCGGCCTCGTGGGGTCAGGCGAGCAGGTCGCCGAGGCCCTGCCCGACGACGTGTTCGAAGATCAGGTTCGTCTCGGTGTGTGCCACGGCCGGATGACCAGCCAGATAGGTCAACACGAAGTGGCGCAAGTCGGCCGCGCTCCTCGACGCGACGTGAAGCAGGTAGTCGTCTGCCCCGCCCATGTGAAACAGCGCGAGGACTCCGGGCCAGGTCGGTGCCGCTTGGCGAAACGCATCCACTTCGGTACGAACGTGCTTCACGAGCTTGACCGCGATCAGGGCTTGCAGGGTCACCCCGAGCGCCGCGAGGTCGATGTCGGCGTGTGAACCCTTGACGTAGCCGTCGTGTTGCAGGCGGCGCAGGCGCAGTGCGACGGTGGATTGCGCGATGCCCACGGTCGCCGCTAGGTCGGCGCCAGACACTCGGGCGTTCGCCGACAGCGCCCGCAGGAGCGCCCGGTCGGTAGCATCCACGGACCTCATCGATTCCGTCATTTTTCGCACTCTCTTCACTGATTTGGGCATTCATCGTAGAAATTGCAGGGATCGTTGACTAGCTTCGCACCTTCGGCTCGAATCGACCCATGATGCGCAACGATGCCCACCTTGAAACTCGCGCCGTGCACTCCGGAATGGCAGGTCTCCGAGAGAACGGTGGACACGTTCCGCCGATCGATCTCTCGACGACCTTCCCCCTTCCGAGCGTCGAGTCCGGCGGCGATGCCTACGAATCACTCGCGACCGGGGGCGATCTACTACCCGGCCAAACCCCCGTGTATCAGCGACTCTGGCAGCCCGGCGTCGCTCGATTTGAGGAAGCGCTGGCCGCACTCGAGAGCGCGGAGGCCGCGGTGGCGTTCTCGACGGGAATGGCCGCGCTCACGGCCTGTCTTCTCGCGACCGTGACCGCGGGAAAACCGAATATCGTTGCACTGCGTCCGCTGTACGGGGGCACGGATCACGTACTCGCGACCGGACTGCTCGGCACCACGGTCACGTGGTGTGACGCGGCATCCGTCTCAGAGTCGATTCGAGACGACACCGGCCTCGTGATTCTCGAGAGCCCAGCGAACCCGACCCTTGAGCTCAGCGACATCCGACAGGTGGTGGCGGATGCCCGTGGGGTGCCCGTTCTCGTCGACAACACCTTTGCCACACCGGTGTTGCAGCGACCTCTCGAACTGGGTGCGACCCTCGTGTTGCACAGTGGCACGAAGTATCTCGGCGGACACGGTGACGTCATGGGGGGCATCGTTGCCACGAGCCACGAATGGACGGTGCGCCTTCGACAGGTGCGCGCGCTCACGGGCGGGCTGTTGCATCCGCTCGCCGCGTACCTGCTGCATCGAGGGCTGCGCACTCTTCCGGTACGCGTGCGCGCACAGCAGGAGACGGCCGGCGAACTGGCCCGGCGGCTGGTCGGCCATCCGGCGATCGCGCGAGTTCTCTACCCCGGACTGCCCGGGCAGGACCCGGCGGGTTTGATCGGAACGCAAGCTGCGGGGGCGGGGGCGCTCATCGCTCTCGACCTCGTGGGCGGATATGACGCGGCATCCCGGTTCGCCGAATCGTGCGAACTCATCACCCACGCCGTGTCGCTGGGCGGAATCGACTCGCTTGTCGAGCACCCGGCCTCGCTCACCCATCGTCCCGTCGCGGCAGACGCGAAGCCGGGCGCCGGCATCGTGCGGCTCTCGATTGGGTTGGAGCATGTCGACGATCTGTACGCGGATGTTGTCGCGGCGCTTGCTGCGGTTCGCTGACCTGTGGATAGCTTGCCCCTTGAATTGTTCTCACTGATAATCTGACCTTCGGGATGTGCCAACCCCGAGGTTCTCCCGCCTAGGAGGACTCGTCGTGGCATCGCCGCCCCCGCAGCCCGCCTCGTTGGCGGCGTCGGTCGTCGTGGGTGTCGTGACGGTCGTCGCGTCGGCACTGCTCGCGTGGGCGATTACGTCGGGTGTTACGCCCGTAGGTATTGGTGAGACGGGTCCGACCGGGGCACCGGGCGCCGCAGGGGCCGGCGGGCCGGCTGGCGCTAACGGACCCGCTGGCGCTAACGGACCGGACGGGCCCACCGGAGCAACAGGGGCCACGGGTCAGACCGGTGGCACCGGGCAACCGGGGTCGGCGGGGCCAGCTGGCCCAGCGGGCGCGCCGGGCGCGACGGGCGATCCCGGGCCGCGCGGCGCGCGCGGGGCATCCGGTCCCGTGGGAGCGACGGGTCCCGATGGTGCAGTGGGTCCAGCCGGGCCGCCCGGTCCACCGGGAGCCATCGGTCCGACCGGCGCCCCGGGGGCGGGGGGCGTGATCGCGGTGTCCGCCGCAGCCGGCGACGACTCAACCCCATCGACCGGGCCGCTCCCAGCGGGCTTCTGGAACGTTCAGGCTGCCGCTACCATCCAAGCTCGAGACGTAGACCCCGGTTACCTCTGCCGAATCACCGTCACCGTCGATTCGGATCGCACCGTCGACTACGCGATCGGCCGGCTCTTCGACGACCGCATCGTCAGCGTGAGCGGGTCGGTGCCTGTGCTCGTGATCGAGGGCCAGGTCGTCACTGTGACGAGCGGATGCACCGGCTCGGCATCTGACAAACGCATCACCGTGCTCTCCGCGACCACGACCGCAACGATGGCCGAGGTGGCACCGTGACGCTCCCCCGCCTGCTGCTGGTCGCCTTGCTGGCGGTCGCTCTCGCGTGCGGCGCCGCGTGGGGGTTCAGTGCCACTCGTCCGGTGGCAATCGGTGCGATGGGCTCGCCGGGTCCAACCGGGCCGCTAGGTCCCGACGGGCCGACCGGTCCGATCGGTCCCGCGGGCGAGACCGGCCCCGCGGGCGAGACCGGCGCGCAGGGGTCGGCGGGACCTGCGGGTGCGCAGGGCGCGACGGGCGCGGTTGGCCCCGTGGGCGCGACCGGTCCGACCGGCGCACGCGGGGCATCCGGACCGGTCGGGGAGCGAGGGGATGCCGGGGCACGCGGAGCGACGGGCAACCGTGGCCCCGCCGGTGCCGACGGACCTGAGGGCGCCACCGGGCCCGATGGCGCGACCGGTCCCACGGGGCCGATGAGCGTGATCGCGATCTCGACCGAAGACCAGAGCGGGCAGACCGATCCGTTCGCGCTGCCCGCGGGGCTGTGGCTGCTGACCGCGAGCGCGACGCTCACCGCCGGGTCATCCGACATCGTTCTGGTGTGTCAGCTGGCAGTCAACGCCCCCGTCGGCGAATCGGCGACCCAGGACTACTTCGCCTCCGGAGGCCAGGAGCGCGACAGTACCGTCACGTACGACGGGGCCGTTGTGTTCTTCGCTGACGGCAACGCCGCCCGCACCGTGTACACGCAGTGCACGAGTCCGGTGCCTTTCACGGTCGATCGCATCACGACCACGGCCACCCGGGTGACGGAGTTGACGCCGTGAGCGCCCGATCTGTGCTCTACGCGTTTCTGGTCGCCGTGCTCAGCGTGGCTGTGGCCATCGCGATCGCAGCCGCCGTCGCACCCGGGGTTGGCGGACCGACCGGAGCGCAGGGCGCGCAGGGCGCCACGGGGCCCGAAGGTGCGACGGGTGCCACCGGCGCGACCGGGGTTGCGGGATCGGCCGGGCCAACCGGATCTGCGGGTGCCCGCGGTGCTGCGGGGGCGACCGGGGCCACCGGTGTAGCAGGGCCACGGGGCGCGACTGGGGCGGCAGGCGTTGGCGGCCCCATCGGCCCACAGGGACCTCAGGGTGAGACAGGCGAGGTGGGCAGCACCGGCGCACTCGGAACCCCGGGATCGACGGGGCCCGCCGGACCGCAAGGCGCGCCCGGCGGCGGCGGCCCCGAAGGTGGCCCCGGTCCGGGCGCCGTCGTTGCCGGGCGGAGCACCACCGAGTCGACCGCGACCGTCACGATTCCGGCTGGTACCTGGCGAGTGTCAGCGTGGATGACGGTCGGGACCAACGATCAGGCCCTCATCACGTGCACCTTGGTCGTGCCAGGTCAGACTCCCGTCGAGTTCAGCCGCTTGCTGCAGCCGCCGACCACCACGAGCACCTACGCCGCCAATCGAATAGTTGTGCTCACGGTGGCCACCGACGTGGTTGCGAGCTGTGAGGCAGACCGCGCCGACGGCATCCAGAATCCCACCTCCGTGATCGCGGCCGCGCAGGTCACGGGGGCCTGACGGGCGACTCTAGACGAGCATCCCGATCGGGCTCTCGATGCGCTTCACGAAGGCGGCGAGCCACTGCGCCGCGAGCGCGCCGTCGAGCACCCGGTGATCGGCGGACAGGGTGACCGTCATAATCGTGCCCACCTCGATCGCCCCGTCGACGACGATCGCTTGCTGACGGGCGAGGCCCACCGCGAGGATCGCCGACTGCGGCGGTTTGATGATCGCCGAGAACTCGGTGACCCCGTACATGCCGAGGTTCGACACCGCGAAGCTTCCGCCCTCGAGCTCGTGCTGCTTGAGGCGGCCGGCACGGGCTCGCTCGGCGAGGTCGGCGACGTTGCGAGCGATTTCGATGAGGCTTTGACGCTCGACCGAACGCAGCACGGGTGTGACGAGTCCGCCCTCGATCGCGACGGCGACCGACATGTCGACAGTCGAGTACCGGGTGACCGCGGTCTCGCCCCAGGTCGAGTTCGCCTCGGGCACGTCAAGGAACGCTGCCGCCGCGGCCTTCAATACGAAGTCGTTGAGCGACACCTTGACCGACGCGGACTCGTTGACCTCCTTGCGCAGGGCGACGAGCCGGTCGACCCTGCAGTCGGCCACGAGGTAGAAATGCGGCACGCTCGACTTGCTCTCGGTGAGCCGGCGCGCGATCGCGCGACGCATCGCCGTGTGCGGCACCTCGGTGCGCTCCGCGACCGTGGCGGGAGCGGGGGCGGATGCCACGGCAGGCGCACTCGCGCCGGCCGGGGCCGGG
>JBJXDR010000010.1:0-3169 GCA_046155245.1 Rhodoglobus sp.
GACCGAGGGCAAGGCCCACGACGCCGAGGATCAGTTGCTGGGAGCGAAACCGCTCAACCGTCAGCGGCGAGCCAGATTGGCGCAACCGTAGGGCGATAACGTCCGAGCCGCCCAGCAGCGCACCGAGAAACTGGCGCGCCCGCGCCGCTGTCGGCTCGACAAGCACACCGATCACCGAGAGCGGGCCGGGAGGGGTCGGCGCGAGCAGGTCGCGGGCGCCGGCCGAGACATCCAGCAAGTACGGGGCGATGCGACGCGCCAGTCGCGGGCGGCTGAACCGCGGCGTGGCGCTTGCGATCGACCACAGGCCGACCCCGAGGCCGACCCCCGCCACGATGCCCCACGCGAGGAAGCCAGTCACGCGAACCACCGGCGTTCCTCGGGGAGGCGGCCCAGGGCGACCATGAGCCGGTAGGCAACGGCCGAAACGACAACACCACCCACGATCAACACTGCACCGGCGGGCGAGTTGTAGGCCGCGGCAGCTTCGGGGCGGGTCGCGAGCAGCAGGAGCACCACCCACGGTGCCGCGACGCCCAAGCGTGCCGCGTTGACGACCCAGGACTGGCGAGCGAGTACCTCTGATCGGATTGCGGTCTCCTGGCGGAGATAGCCGCTGAGATTCCGCAGCACCGTGGTCAACTCGGTGCCGCCGACCTCGCGCGACATCCGAACCGTCTCGATGATGCGGTCGGCGACCGGATCAGCGAGACGGGCCTTGAGGTCGTCGAGCGCGAGGGCGAAATTGCCGGTGATGCGGTACGTCGATGCGAGTTCCGCGAATGCCGACCGGGTCAGGTCCGGGCCGACTTGGGCGAGGCCGACCATCGCATCCGGGAGGGACGCGCCTGCCCGCACCGACGACACGAGCTGGTCGACGAGATCGGGCCACACCACTCGTGTTGCCTGACGGCGTGCCCGCGCCCGCCAGCCGATTGCGAGCGCAGGCGAACTTGCCGCGAGAATACCCCCTGCAGCAGCGATCACCGCCACCCCGGTCGCCGCGAACGCGGCTGCGAGGGCGACGAGCCCGAGCAGCGCCGAGACAACGAGCACGACCGCGGGATTGACCCGATGCAGTCCCGCCTGCACGAGCCGCTCCCGCACTCGCGGCAAGCCGACGCCCCGGATGCCCGTCCCGGTCGCCCGCGGCCATAGCCTGGGCGACAGCACGAGTATCAACCCGGCGCCAAGCAAGAGCCCCACGAGCACCGTCACCGCCGCCCCCCGAGCACGAGCGCCGGATCGAGCCCTGCTGCCGTGAACTTGGACGTTCTCGACGGGTACCCGCCCGTGTGCTCGAGCGAGCCGTGGGCAAGCGAGAAGATGGGGCTCGCCTCAATCACACCCGCCGTCACCTGACCCGTGGGCGAGAGAATCTCGACCACGCGCCGACGCCCGCCGCGCACGAGCTCGCAGTGCACGACCACGTCGATGGATGACGCGACCGTCGGCACCACGAACGCCGAATCGATGTTGCGACCCGCCAGCAGGGGCAGCGTGCACAACTTCACGAGCGCATCCCGGGCACTGTTGGCGTGGATGCTCGACATACCGGGCAGCCCGCTGTTGAGCGCGATGAGCAGGTCGAGGGACTCGGCTTCGCGCACCTCGCCCACCACGAGTCGGTCGGGGCGCATCCGCAGGGCCTCTTTCACGAGACGGCGCAGGGTGATCTCGCCGGTGCCCTCGAGGCTAGGCTGGCGGCACTGCAGTGCAACCGAGTCCCGGCCGAGCACGACCAGCTCGAACGTCTCCTCGACGGTGATGATGCGCTCTGTCGGCCGACCCGACGCCAGCAGCGCCGAGAGCATTGTGGTCTTGCCGCTCTGTGTCGCGCCGGAGACGAGGATGTTGTGGCCCGCGAGCACGCACATCCGCAGGAACTCGGCCGCCTGCTGGGTGAGGCTGCCGAGCGCCACGAGCGCCGACAGATCGCGGATGCGCGTGCTGAACTTGCGCACGTTGACCGCCCAATGACGGCGGGTCACGTCGGGGATGGCGACGTGTAGACGCGAACCGTCCGGCAGCGAGGCGTCGACGAACGGGGAGCTGAGGTCGACGCGGCGGCCCGAGCTCTGCAGCATCCGCTCGACCAGGTCGCGCACCTGCCCGTCGGTCAGCCGGATGCCCGTGCCCTCACTCACCCCGCCGCGCGCGACGAACACGGCGTCGGGTGCGTTGATCCAGAGTTCCTCGATGTCGGGATCGTCGAGCAGGGGTTGGAGCGCGCCGAAACCCGTCAGCGTGGCGATCACCTGGCGCGTGGCATCCGCTTCGTCGGGCAGCAGCGGCAGCGACCCGCCGAGCGCGCGTTCGCTGTAGCCACGCACCTCCTCCCGCACGTAACGGTCGGCGAGCTCGACCGACAGCGCAATGCCCTCGCGACGCACCCGCTCGCGAACTCGGTCGGCGATTGTGGCCAGCGCGGTCGACATGCCGCCCATCCTGCCGGGCACGCGGGAGGCTGCCCGCGGGTTGTCCACAGCGCAGTGCTGGGGCGACGTGCGGTCCTAGCGGCCGCCCTGACGCGGCTCGTCGGCGCCGGCGGAACCGCCGGTGATGCTCGAGAAGGCGCTCGCGCCGGGCAGGCCGAGGCCCGTGCCGCCGATAAGCATCCCCACGACGATGCCCGCGATCAGTGCGATAGTGGCCGCGATGAGCACGGCCGCGATCGTGTAGTGCCGCTGCACCGTGGACTCGTATGCCCCGCGAACTGTTGCCATGACTACAGGCTAGCGCGAGTCCGCGCGCCTGTCTTGGGGATGGGTGCACGGGCTCGCCCCGCCACGAACAGGCCGTAGAGCGGGGCGGCGAGCAGGAGCATCCCGAGCAGTGCCCCGAACGTGGTGAACACGATCGTCGTGACGGCTGTGACCGCGATGGCGACGCCCAACAACACGAGCCAGACCCGGGCACCCGTGAGTGCGAAACCGACAGCCGACACCACCATGAGCCCGAACCGCAGCACCGGCTCCCAGACGGTCAGCGGCAGCGGCGATCCCACGATCGACACGGCAATCGCGAGCGCCATGAGTCCGACCCACGTGCCCAGCAACGGCCAGTTGTGCTTGGGAGGCAGACGAGGGGCGGATGCCTCGGCATCCCGCAACACGATCGCAGTCAGTAGCGCCTTCCGAGCCTCGGTCGCCCGCACGAATTGCGCCTG
>JBJXDR010000011.1:0-5281 GCA_046155245.1 Rhodoglobus sp.
AGGCGGTTGTCCTTCTGCGCCTGTTCGAGCTCCTGCTCCAACCAGCGGAACTGAGCGTCGGGCACGGCACCGTCGGGGCCCGCCACCTGATTGCAGGTGTCCAAGCCGAACGCGCGCACGAAGGGGGTGAGGTCGGCCTTCCACCAGGTCTGGCCGGTCTCGAGGTTGTGCTTGGTGAATCCGTGTCCCACCGGGCCGGGTTCGCTCTCGGTGCGGAAGTGCTCCGCCATGAACTCGGCCTGGGCGAACAGGTAGCGGTCGGGGTCGGCGGGGACGGCGCGGAAACCCGGGCGGCCGAGCGCGACGCCCGCGGCATCCGTGCCACGGCCGAGCGCGCTGGTGGTCGCGGCGTACCCACCGAGGATCGTCGAGGCCGTCGCATCCAGTGACCAGGACTTCTGCCCGCCGACGGCCAGTGCGTGCAACTGCGAGCTGAGGTCGAAGGTGCCGAGCAGCAGGGTGTCGTGATTGCCGTAGACCGCGTACCACGGGGCCGGTAGGCCCGGCGATTCGACCGGATGCGCCACCGAGTCGTCGAGAAGAGTGGGCAGCTTCGGAAACCCGTAGTCCCCGAACGCGCCGCCGGCCGGGTCGCCGGGACGGTAGGCCCACACGGCCTCGGCCCAGGCCTGCACACCGTTGAACTGCCGGCCGATGCTGACGGCCGGGTCGACGGTGACGCCATCGAGCATGTCGATGTACCAGCGCAGCTCCTTGTGAGAGTGCATGTCGGCGCTGTCACCGGTGACGATCGCGGCGCCCATCGGGGCCCCGGTGAGCGGGCTGTAGCGCAGCGCCGAGAAGCTCTGCACCGTCGAGGAGGTCACGTGCAGCGAGAGCGGGTCGTGGGGGTGGAACGCGGAACCCCACGCGGAGTGGTCCTGCACGATCATCGGTTCGATGCGACCGGGGGACTGCGCATCGATCACGTGCATATCGGAAAGGTGGCCGAGGTAGAGCAGCGACCGGCGCGCGGCCGCTCGGGCCGCATCCGGTGCACGACCGAGCAGATCGACGCGGGGCAGGTAGCTCTCGCCGGGGCCGGCGACGAGCGTGCGGTACTCGCCCGTCACCTTGCCGCCCTGCAGGATCGTCTGCAGCAGGGTGCTCGGCGCGTCGGCCGCGGGAGCCACCTCGGCGGCCGCCGCCGCACCGACGGCCTCGAGGGGAACGCCGGCGGCGGCCGCGGCTGCGGCGGCCGTCAGCAGGAACTGCCTCCGGGACAGGCCGGACATCAACCCGCGGCCTCAGTCCGTGCCTGAGCGCCGGTTGCGCTTAGGAAGCGGATGAAGGTCACGATCCCCCCGAAGATTCGGGATTCGGAGCGCACCTGCAGCACGAATTCAGCCATGCACCAAGCCTAGGGCCGCTGGCAATCCGCGGCGGTTTCCATACGCCGCTGTGCGGCCACTCAACCAGCGGTTGTATCCGCCGGCTCGTCCTCCACCCAGAGGTCGTCGTCGGCGCGAAGCGTCTGCCACGCGGCGTAGGCAACGACCACCGCGGCAACCACTCCGATACCGATGAGTATGTAGCGCCCCGGACCCGCTGGCTTGGGCTTGATCAGTCCGACCTGGGTACCGACATCCGTGCCGAACTTGGTGGCGCGACTGATCGCGTCACGCACCTGCTTGTTCTTGGCGACCTCGATGGCGGCAAGCGCCGTGCCCAGAGCGGATGACATGGCCGGCAGCACATCGTCGACGAGGCGGTCACGCGTGCCCCGCACCGCCGAGCGCGCGCCCTCGACACCGGATGCCACGGCGGGCTTCAGCCGGTCTTCGTACGTCTCGCGCACGCGGGGAGCGACCTCCTCGCGGGTATACCGACTGGCTTGGCGGCTGGCCTCACGCACGACCTTGGCCGCGTGATCGAGCAGTTCCTTTTGGTCGTCCCAGAGGTCTTCGGCTTCACTCTTGAGACGGTTGAGTTCTTTCTGGCGCTTGCGCGAGAGTGCCATGGTCAGACCTCCATAGGGATTCAGTAAAAGCAAACCCATCTTGTCACGCGCACCCCGTGGTCGGTACCGCGTTGACTGGGAGCACGCAGGGTGCTAGCGGGCGGCGGCCTTACACCGCTGTGCAAGAATTGTGGCCATGTCTCTGCACACCTCCGTCGCAACTATCACGACCAATCTCGGAACCATCAAGGTGAACCTCTTCGGCAATCACGCGCCGAAGACCGTTGCCAACTTCGTGGGACTCGCGACAGGGACCAAGGAATGGACTCACCCGGCAACCGGCAAGGTCTCTACTGACAAGCTCTACGACGGCGTGATCTTCCACCGCATCATCAAGCAATTCATGCTGCAGGGGGGTGACCCGCTGGGCCAGGGCATCGGTGGACCAGGCTACGAATTCGATGACGAGATCCACGGCGAGCTGACCTTCGGCGAGCCATACATCCTTGCGATGGCGAACGCGGGCACTCGGGGTGGCAAGGGCACCAACGGCTCCCAGTTCTTCATCACGACCGTTCCGACGCCGTGGCTCCGGGGCAAGCACACCATCTTCGGCGAGGTGGCAGACGAGGACTCCAAACGCGTCGTTGACGCGATCGAAGCCGTCGACACCGACTCGCGCGACAAGCCGCTCACCGACGTGGTGATCGAGAGCATCACCGTCGACGAAGTCTGACCGGCATCGTGTCGAGCACACCGGATGCCTCGCGGGGCGTCTGCTACCGGCATCCCGACCGGCAGAGCTTCGTGCTGTGCCAGCGCTGCGGTCGCACTATCTGCCCGCAGTGCCAGACTCAGGCAGCGGTCGGCGTTCACTGCCCCGAGTGCGTACGCGAAGCTCGGGCGAGCGCACCGCGCACCCGCCCCGCGATCCTGACCGCTCTGCGCTCGACGGGTACCCCCGTGGTGACCTACTCGATCATTGTGCTGTGCGTTGTGGTCTTTGTTGCGCAGAACATCCCGGGGACTGTCGGCACTCTGGTCGATATCTTCGGCGCGTACCGTCCGCGCTACACAGCACAGCTTCCGTGGACCATGCTGACGTCGGCATTCCTGCACGGCTCGATCCCGCACATCGCCCTGAACATGTTTTCGCTCTACATCTTCGGGTCAATCCTTGAGCGGTCGCTGGGACGTGGTCGGTTTCTCGCGCTCTATCTGCTGAGCGCCTTCGGCGGGTCGGTCGCTGTGCTGTTGCTCGCGCCCGACATCAAAGTGGTCGGGGCATCCGGGGCCATCTTCGGTCTGCTGGGAGCGTTTTTCGTGATTCAGCGCACGCTCGGCGCGAACAATCCCCAACTCATCGTGCTGATCGTTCTCAACTTGGCGATCGGGTTCGTACCCGGGTTGAACATCGCCTGGCAAGCCCACATCGGCGGGCTCGTCGTCGGGGCCGCCGTTGCGTTCGCATACCTGCGCACTCGCAACCGGAGTCAGAAGCGTACGCAGATTCTGATCACAGCTGGGATTGCCGTAGCCCTCGTGGTGATCACGGTAGCCCTAGTGGTGCTACGCCCCGTCGTCTGACGCCGACGGTTATCCACAGCTCAGTCCACAGTGGGTATAACTACATCGATGTAGTTCAAGTGGCTGTCAGGTCAGCGCCAGCGGGTCGTCATGAGGAACCCGATGAACATGATTCCGAAGCCGATGAGGATGTTCCAGCTGCCCAAGTTGGGTACCGGAAGTTGGCTCTGGCTCACGTAGAAGACGATGATCCAGATCAGCCCCAAGAGCATGAACCCGAACATGACGGGCTTGAACCACACCGGGTTCGGGGCGGGTTCACCGGAGCGCACCTCTGCGGGACGGTCGGGCTTGCGTGCAGTCGTACGGGCCATGAGACAGAATTCTAGCGCGATCGCCTGAGCGAAACCTCGGCGCCGTGGATCAAGAGGCGCGCTCTCAGCGACCGCACCGTACAATCGTGAGCATGGTTCTTGTGGACGGACGGGCGGCGCGACGGCGCGCTGAGCAGCGTGCGCGTGTAAGTGTCGCTGGCGTACTCGGCGAAGTGTTCATCACCGGCGGCGTGCTCGTGCTCCTCTTCCTCGGGTGGCAGGTGTGGCTCAACGACATCGTCGTTGGCGGGCAACAGCAGGACCAAGCAGTACAACAGAGTGAAACGTGGAGTAAGGGCGAAGCGGCAGCGCCGGTGCCCGTGGTCCGACCCGACCCCGGCCCCCCGATCGTGATGGCCTCCGCCCCGGGCGATGACGAGCAATTCGCGAACCTGATCGTCCCGCGCTTCGGCGCCGACTACTCTAGACCCATCCTCGAGGGGGTCTCCGTCAAAGGGGCGCTCGCCGACGGAATCGGCCACTACCCCGGAACACAGATGCCGGGTGATGTCGGCAACGTCGCGCTTGCCGGCCACCGCACGGGATGGGGCGCGCCCCTCGGCGACATCGGAACCTTGATGGTGGGTGACAGCATCTACCTCGAGACCGAGGACGGCTGGTACAAGTACGTCTTCCGCACCTTCTCATACGTCATGCCCACCAGTGTCGACGTGCTCGCCCCGGTGCCGCAGAACCCGGATGCCACCCCGACCGATCGCATCCTCACACTCACCAGCTGCAACCCGAAGACCACAGCGGCCGAGCGGATCATCGCGTATAGCACCCTCGACACGTGGTTCCCGCGCGCGGGCGGTCCCCCGCCCGAGTTGAACCCGGCAGCGCCCGCGTCAGCGGCGGGCTGATGTACGCGGCACTCTGGCGCGTACTGCCGGGCCCCTGGTGGGTGCGATCGCTTATCCTCGCCGCCGCCGCCGCGGTCGTGCTTGCGGCTCTTGTACTCTGGGTGTTCCCGTGGGTGAACGACTTCTTCACCCCGCAGGACGTCACCGTGGAGGGGCAATGACACACGTACTCGTCCTCGACAATTACGACAGCTTCGTTTACACCCTCAATGGCTACCTCTTGCAACTCGGCGCCGAAACCACGGTCCTGCGCAACGACGCGTTCGAGTCGGATGACGCTGCTCGAGTCATTGGGAAGTACGACGCCGTGCTGCTCTCGCCCGGCCCGGGCACCCCGGCCGCCGCCGGGGTGAGCATCCCGATCGTGCGTGCTGTACTGGCGTCCGGCCAGCCGCTCCTGGGCGTCTGTCTCGGACATCAGGCGATCGGCGAGGCGATGGGGGCCACGGTCACCCACGCCGAAGAGCTCATGCACGGCAAGACGTCGCTCATCACGCACGACGCCAGTGCTTTCTATGACGGGGTGCCGCAGCCATTCGTGGCGACTCGGTACCACTCGCTCGCGATCGTCGATGGAACCGTTCCTGACGACCTCATCGTGACGTCGCGCACCGAGG
>JBJXDR010000012.1:0-4078 GCA_046155245.1 Rhodoglobus sp.
GGATCGCATCCAGAAGCTTCTTGCCACGCACGCCGCTCGCGTGGCGCAGCACCAGGTACGTGTCATCCGCCGGGTGCGAGAGGTAATCGAGAGTCTCGGTGATGAAGGCGTCGGTGCACTTCTCGACCTTGACCACCCGAATCAGCCGGGGCTCGTTGAACAGCGACGGGCTCGCGAGCGTGAGCAACTCGCCCGGAGCGTACTGGTCGGCTTCGACATCGTGGATCTCGAGACTCGGGTCCTCGATCTTGAGTAGGTCGCGCAGCGAGCGGATGGCACGGTCGGCCAGGTACTCCTCGGGCCCCGAGACCAGCACGACCGGCGCCGGCCGCACCGCGTGCCACTGAAGCACGGGAATCACGGTCTTGGGGGCGGCCACGGGTCACAGCCTAACGTTCACTCCAGACACGCACCGTGCCGGGTTCAGTGCCCGGGGCCAGCAGGATCAGGCCGTCCTGATCGGTGCGTGCGGGGGTCGTTCCGGACCGCTCGAGTATCGCGAGCAGATCGTCCGTGGGGTGCCCGTACCCGTTGCCTGCCCCCACCCCGATGAGACCAACTGTTGCACCCAGCCGCTGGTAGAACCGCTCGCTCTGGTCGCGTGACCCGTGGTGGGCGACTTTCACCACGTCCACCCTGCCTACCGGTCCAGCAGCAAGGAGCTTGTTCTGTGCATCCTCGCCCAGGTCGCCTGGGAACAGCGAGCTAAGGCAACCATCCGCGCAAGATCCCACTGGCTCAAAGCCGAGGCTCACGCTCGCGGGGTTGCCTGGTTCTATGCTGCCCAAACGTGCCGGCGGCCAGAGGATCTGCCAGCGCAGGTCGCCCAGGAGCCCGCTCGGACCGCGGGAGACCTGCTCAACCGTGGCGCCCCGCGCCGAGAACCTTGCCCGCTGCAGGTCGTCCTCGGGGTCGCTCGACGGACCGACGAAAACCCGATCGGCTTTGCCGAGAAGAGCCGAAGCACCGCCGACATGGTCGAGGTCGTAGTGGGTCAACACGAGCAGGTTGACTCGATCGATGCCGAGTTCTGACATGCAGCGGCGCATGAGCGCGGGGTCGGGACCCGTGTCGATAAGCGCGATCTCGCCTTCGCTGCGCACGAACACGGCGTCGCCTTGGCCGATGTCGCACGCAGCGATCTGCCAGTCGGGGCGGCCCCACAACTCCGTGAGGCGGCTGCCCCCCGCCAGCCCGAGATACAGGGCGATAGCAACGCCGAACCCTACGACCGCCCAGCGCCGGCCGAGGGCCGCGAGCACCGTGATTGTCGTGAGCGCGGCCATCAGTGCGACTCCGGGCAGACCGGCAGGCCAGGGTAGCTGTGCGGCGGGCGCGGCCGCGAAGAACTGCGCGACAGCGGCGATCCACGCTGACGGCACCCATGCGAGTTGGCAGAGGAGGGCGCCCAGGGGTGGAGCCCACATCAGGAGCACACAGGCAGCGAGTCCGATGACCGTTGCGGCCGGGGCCGCCGGAGCGGCGAGCAGGTTGGCAATTACCCCGTAGGTCGGGAGGCTCGCCGACAGCAGGATAATCACCGGTTGGCAGGCGAGTTGCGCCGCAAACGGCACGGCAATCACGACGGCGAGCCAGCGGGGCATCCATCGCTCAAGCGCCCGTGCGATGGGTCCGGCCACGATCAGCAGCCCCGCTGTCGCGAGCACCGACAGCACGAAGCCGTAACTGCGCGCAAGCCACGGCTCGACGACGAGCAGCGACAGCGTGGCAACAGCCAGCACCGGGATGCCCCGCACCGGTCGCCCGCGCGCAAGCGCAACCAGCACAAGCGCCGCCATGACTGCCGCGCGCAGCACGCTGGGTTCCGGAGTCACCAGCACGACGAAGCCCACGAGCACGACGAGGGATGCCGCGACCCGCGCCCAGCGAGGTATCCCCAGCGCGGCTCCTGCGAGCATCACGAGCCCGATGACGATCGCACAGTTGGCGCCGGAGACTGCCGTCAGGTGGCTCAGCGAACTCCACTTCATCGCCTGATCGAGTTGCTCGTCGACAGCCGTCGTGTCGCCGATCGCGAGACCCGCGAGGAGGTCTCCACCATCACCCGGCAAGCCCTGAGTCTGGGCCGAGAAGCGGGCCCGCACCGTGTTGGCCCAGTCGAGGTACCAGGGTGCGGCGGACACGACGGTCGGCCCGGTCTCGGCGAAGAGGAGGAACGCGACGTCGTCGCCCCGGTCGGTGGCCGTGAGCGTACCCGTGATCCGGACGGTCGACCCGATGTCCGCGTCGATCGTCGGGCCGAACACGAGCACCGGCACGTGCATCCGTTGGCCGCCCGCAAAATCGATTGTCAGTGGGTAGGAGCGCGCCCCTGGTCTACCGGTGACCGTTGCCTCGGCATCGATCCTGCGACCCAACTCCGCCGCTGCAACGAGCTGCGCTGGTTCCCGTGCCTCCGACTGCGTGACCACGGCGGTCGCGCTCAGGGCACCGGCGGCGAGAGCGAGCGCGACGATCGCGAGTCCGCGGCGAGCGAAGGCGAGAGCAGTCACGACGCCGGCCGCAAGCCAGAGGCCGATCGCGGGGGCAACCGGGTCCACGCCCACAACTATCGCCGTAACCAACCAGCCGAAGGCAGCTGGAACCGCGAGCCGGTAGTCCGCACTCACACCGTCACGAGTTCCTTGAGACCGTCGAACGTCTTCTGACCGATGCCTGTCACGCTCATCAGGTCGTCGATCGTGGCGAACCGTCCGTTGACCTCACGCCAGTCGATGATGCGGGCGGCCATCGCCGGACCCACCCGAGGAAGGGTCTCGAGGGTCGCGGCATCCGCGGTGTTGATGTTGACCTTGCCTTGCGGCGTCACGCCCGCCGCCCCTGCTGGGATCTCGCCGACCGCGGGCACATAGAGTTGCTCGCCGTCGACGAGAAAGCGCGCGAGATTTACCTGAGCCTGATCGGCAGCATCCGTGAACCCGCCCGCGGCCGCAACCGCGTCAATGACCCGGTCACCCTCGCGCACGCCGTACAAGCCCGGCCGTTCGACGGCGCCGAGGATATGGACGAAGAATGACGCGCCGCCGTCAACCGGTGCCGCAGATGCCAGGTCGATGGGCCGCGCTACCTCAGCCGTCGACCCTTGGTCGGCCCAAAAGGATATGAGTATCGCGGAGCCGAGCGCGACCAGCACCAGGACGACGGCCGCGCCGACCCGAACGCGCACGCGCGCATGACGATGATCAGGGTCGGCTGCCACGCGGCGACGTTACGCCTGCGGGCCATCCCTCCCGGTACCCGGGGCAGGACGGTGAATTAGACCTGTCGGGTTGCGATGTTGACGATGCGAGGGGCGCGCACGATGACGTTCACGATCTCACGGTCACCGATCGCCCGGATGACGCCAGCCGATGCCCGCGCGAGCTTCTCGAGCTCATCGGCAGAAATCTTCGGGCTCACCTCGAGGCGATCGCGCACCTTGCCGTCGACTTGCACGACGGCCACGGTCGAGTCCTCGATGAGCAGATTCGGGTCGGCCTTGCGCCAACCCGCGAGGGCCACCGTCGGTTCATGGCCGAGGCGCTCCCACATCTCCTCGGCCGTATACGGCGCGAACAGGCTGAGCGCGATCGTCATCACTTCGGCCGCCTCCCGGACCGCTGCGTCCCCCGCGCCCGCCCCGCTGTCGATCACCTTGCGCGTGGCGTTGACGAGATCCATGATGCGGGCCACGAGCACATTGAACTTGAGCGACTCGGCAAGGGCGGGGCCGTCTGCTACGAACCGATGGGTGAGGCGGCGAAGCGCGACATCCCCGGTCTTCCATTCGATCCCGGGAGCGCTCGTCACATCGTTCGCGATGCGAAACGCGCGGGCAAGAAACTTCGCGGATGCCGCGGGCGAGACATCCTCCCAGTTGATGTTGTCCTCCGGGGGTCCCGCGAACGCGAGGGTCAACCGCAGGGCATCCGCGCCGTGCGTATCAACCTCGGCGGTGAACGTCGTGCCCTTGCGGCTGCGCTTGGACATCTTCTTGCCCTCGCTGAGCACCATGCCCTGGTTCAGCAGCGCGCTGAACGGTTCGGTGAAAATCACGAGTCCCATGTCGAAGAGCACC
>JBJXDR010000013.1:0-14933 GCA_046155245.1 Rhodoglobus sp.
ACTCGGTGCAGTTAGGCGACGTCGGCGGCGACACACGCGCCCGAAACAACTCCGCCGTTGTAGGTGATCTTGAACGTCGTGCCTGTGGCCGACGTTGTTTGAATGCAGAACTTGCTGGTCGTGGCCCCGAGAGTGATCGCGGTTGCGCTATTCCCCGTGGATGCCGCATAGCCATAGGAGACGAGGTTGGCGACAGTGGTCGTGTACGCCCCAGTCGCAGTAGCGTACGAGACTAGGGCGATCTTGGCCGCACCCAGATCCGACTTGGCCGCCGAGTCCTTCGCTTGGCTTTGCTGGCCGAGGAACACGGGGATGGCGATCGCGGCCAGGATCCCGATGATGAGTACAACCACGAGCAGTTCGATCAGGGTGAACCCGCGGTCGGCCTTACCCGAACGATCGCGGATCGGCGGCGCTGGCCGATGGATTTGTGTAGTCATGTCGTTTTCCTGTTCCGTGAAGTTCTGGACAGGAGGCCCCCCATGCAACGACCCCCGCCCAATAGCGTGGCGAACCGGGGTGCATAGTGAAATCCCTCAAACGGGGGCACTTGAGAGCGTCTAGACCCCCAGTACGGAGGCCTCTATAGAACGTCGGATGCCCCACAAGATCCGGAAAGCACTCCCGAGTTGTAGCGAATCTTCCACGTTGTGCCGGTTGGAGACCGAGTCTGGATGCAGTACTTGCTCGTGGGGGTGCCGAGCCGGATCGACGTCGACGTATTGCCGGTCGTCTGGGAGTACCCGAAAGTGTTCAGATTTGCCACCACGTTCGTGTAGCGACCGTTCACCGTCGCATAGGAGATCATCGCCTGCTTAGCATTCCCCAGATCGGACTTTGCGGCTGCATCACTGGCCAGATTGCGCTGACCCATGAGAGTCGGAACGGCCATTGCGGCCAGAATGCCGATGATCAGCACAACCACAAGGAGTTCGATGAGCGTGAACCCTCGGTCGTTTCGCATCGGTCACCCGCTACTGGATCTGGTCGAAGATGGTGAAGATGGGCATGTAGAGAGCGATGATCATGCCGCCGATCACCACGCCGATGACGCCGATCATGAGGGGCTCGATGAGCGAGGTGAGCGACTCGGTGGTGGATTGAACCTCGTCGTCGTAGAAGTCTGCGATCTTGTTGAGCATTTGCTCAAGCGAGCCAGAGTCTTCACCAACCGCGATCATCTGGGTAACCATCGACGGGATCATTGGCTCGTTGGCTAGCGGCTCAGCGATGGTGCGACCGGCCCGCACAGAATCCTGCACGTTGATGAGCGCCCTTTCGAGGACCCAGTTTCCCGACGTTTCGCCCACAATGGCTAGGGATTGCAGCACCGGTACTCCAGACCCCGTCATGGTCGCAAAGTTGCGCGTAAAGCGTGCGATTGCCACCTTTCGGAACAGGTTGCCGAACACCGGGAGCTTGAGCTTGAACGGGTCTACTCTGCTGCGCACCGAGTCGGTGTGCTTGTTTCGCTTCCACCAGATCGCAAATACGATCGCACCGACCACGAGCACCGGGGCAACCCAGACCATGGCGCGAGACATTATGACCAAGATCTGAGTAGGTATGGGGAGCTCCCCGCCAAGATCCGCGAACATTTTCTCGAAGATCGGCACGATGAAGAGCAGCATCCCGACGACCGAGATGATTGCCATCACCAAGACCACCACCGGATAGGTCAGCGCGGACTTGATCGTGGACCGAAGCTTGACGTCTGCTTCGAAGGTGTCGGCCACCGACTCGAGAGCCGAGTCCAGAAAGCCTCCAGTTTCGCCGGCACGAACCATGTGGATCATGAGAGGCGGAAAGATTTGACGATGCCGAGCGAGCGCCTCCGACAGGGCCAATCCGGACTCGACATTGTTGCGAACCGAATCAAGGGTCGACGCCAGCGTCTTGTTCTCAGTTTGGTTGGCGAGAATTGACAACGCGCGAAGCAAGCTGAGCCCAGCCGCAATCATTGTCGCCAGCTGTCGACTCATGATGGCGATGTCTTTGAGCCCGACACCTTTGTCGAATGCGCCGAGGTTGATCTCCATGTGCAGGCCCGCGCCCGCGGAGGTGGGCCGAATCTCGACGGGTGAGAGTCCCAACGTGCGCATGCGCGACACCACTACCGATTCGCTGGATGCCTCCATCCGTCCCTTGACGACCTTGCCACTGAGATCGCGACCCTTGTATGCATACGCCTGAGCGCTGATGGTGGACATTGTTACCTCGCTCCAAAATCGGCTGCGAACTCGTGCGCCTGGACATTGACGCCCGAGCCATCCATTCGGTTGATGAGACGATCGAACCCAGCGGAATCGTGCACCTTCTCCTGAGCCGCTACGTAGGTGATCTGGCCGGTGTTGACGAGGTCGGCCAGGTGTTGATCAAGCGTGTGCATTCCTAGGCTTCGCCCGGCCTGCAGCGCACTCGGAATCTGATAGGTCTTGCCCTCGCGAATCAGGTTGGCGATAGCCGGGGTTGTCACGAGCACCTCGGTGGCGACGGCACGCCCCTCGCCCTGCGCGCGCTTGACAAGTGTCTGGCAGACGACCCCTCGCAGGGTCGCCGCCAGTTGGGCCCGCACCTGAGCTTGCTGGTGCGGCGGGAAGACGTCGATGACACGGTCGATGGTCTGCGCAGCATCCTGAGTGTGCAGGGTTGCGAAGACCAGATGACCGGTTTCGGCGGCGGTCAGGGCGATCGAGATGGTCTCAAGGTCACGCAACTCTCCGATGAGGATCACGTCCGGGTCCTGTCGGAGCACGTGCTTCAGCGCGGCAGTGAAGCTGTGCGTATCGCTGCCGACCTCGCGCTGGTTGACCAGGGAGCGGTGGTTGGCGTGCAGAAACTCGATTGGGTCCTCCACGGTGACAATGTGGTCCGCTCGAGTTCGGTTGACCAAATCCACTAGCGCGGCGAGTGTCGTCGACTTACCGGAACCAGTGGGACCGGTCACCAGTACTAAGCCCCGCGCGAGCGTCGCGAAGTTGGCTACCGACTCCGGAACGCCCAGCTCCGACAGTTGCTTGATGTCGGCAGGGATGAGACGGAAAGCCGCACCCATCGAGTTGCGCTGCTGGTAAATGTTCACGCGGAAGCGGGCATTCGCGGAGATCGTGTAAGCCAGATCAAGCTCGTGATCTTCGTCGAACTTCTCCTGCTGCTGCCGAGTCAGGATGCTTCGTAGAGCCGAGGACACTTTCGTCCTGTCCCAGCTGCCGGAACTTTCGATCGGCCGAAGCCCTCCGTCGACACGGATCATCGGCACAGCGTTGACCGTGATGTGAAGGTCGGACGCGTGCATGCGCAGCACCTCCTCGAGGGCGAGGATCAGGTCGCGATCGGGCTCCAAGCTGCTCGCGCGAGCCGTCGCATCCACCACACTGGGGTCGATACGATTCGATCGCGGGGCGACCGGCGGCGCGAAGTTGAGCTCGGGCGCGGGCTCGCCGACGTTCGCGCTCGACGGCTGTGGCGGTGGCGCATTCAGGTAGCTCGGTGGATACACCGTGGTGCCAGGAGGAGGATAGTTCACTGGTGGGTTTCCTTCCCCGCTGATGGGAATCTCGTATACAGGCTTGTTCGTCATTTGTCCCCCTAGGCCACGACTCTCAAGATCTCTTCCACGGACGTCAGGCCCATCTGGGCCTTCGCCCATCCGTCTTCGCGAAGCGTAAGCATCCCTTGCTCCCGCGCCAGGCGGGCGATCTCCGCGCTCGACGCGCGCGAGACCGCAAGGCGTTCGATGTCTTCCGTAACTGTCATCACCTCGTGTATGGCGATGCGACCGCGGTATCCGGTCTTCGAGCAGTTCGTGCATCCGACCGGACGATACAGGGTTGGCGGCGGCGTCGCCGGGTCATACCCCACATTGAGCTGCGTGAGCTCGTAGGGGTCGTGCTGGTATGACTGCTTGCAGCGGTCACAGAGCCGCCGAGCCAGTCGCTGGGCGACGACGCAGTCGAGGGCCGAGCCCACGAGGAACGGCTCGATGTCCATTTCGATCAGTCGCGTCACCGCGCTCGGCGCATCGTTGGTGTGGAGCGTTGAGAGCACGAGGTGGCCCGTAAGCGACGCCTCGATGGCGATCTGGGCCGTCTCGTGGTCGCGGATCTCACCGAGCAGCACGACGCCGGGGTCGGAGCGCAGGATGCTCCGGAGCGCACTGGCGAAGGTGAGGCCCGCCTTCGGGTTGACCTGCACCTGGTTGATCCCCTTCATGCGGTACTCGACCGGGTCTTCGACGGTGATGACGTTGATCTCAGGTCGGGCCACGGCGGTGAGCGTCGTGTACAGCGTCGTCGACTTTCCCGAACCCGTGGGTCCGGTCACGAGGATCATCCCGTACGGCTTGGAGTATGACTTCTTATAGACCTCGAGGTTGCGCGGCAACAGTTGCAGGTCATCCATATGCATCCCGGTCGACGAGTTGTCGAGGATACGCATGACGACTTTCTCGCCCCACACCGTAGGCAGGGTCGCGACGCGCAGGTCTATCTTGCGGCCGCCGTGGCTGACCGACATGCGACCGTCCTGCGGCCGCCGGCGCTCGGCAATGTCGATGTCGGCCATGATCTTCAGGCGGGAGATCACGCCGTTCTGGATGTTCTTCGGGGCGCGTTGCATCTCGTGCATGACGCCGTCGATGCGGTACCGCACGCCCATGTCGTACTCGCCCGGTTCGATGTGGATGTCCGACGCGAGGTCCTGAATTCCCTGGCTGATGAGCAGGTTGACGAAGCGCACGATCGGCGCGTCATCCTCTTTGGCCTCGTTCGCATCTTGACGGACGAGATCGGCGGACGCGCCCTCCTGTTCGAGCTCGGACCGCAGGCTCGACAGCTCGCCATCGGCGCGGTGGTACCGGTCGATCGCTACTCGAAGGTCAGTGCGTTCGGCGACAACGCACTTGACCTGCTGACCGGTTGCGGCCCGCACATCATCGACGGCAAAAACGTTGCCGGGATCGACCATTGCAAGCACCAGGTACCCGCCCGAGAATCCAATGGGTAGCACTTCGTAACGTCGACACATCGTCGCGGGCACGAGGGCTACCGCCGCCTGATCGATGGGGAAATCAAGCAACTCGACGAAGGGCAGCCCCGCTTGAGCCGCCCGGGCGGATGCCAATTGCGCCTCGGTAATTACGCCTCGTTCGAGGAGATCCAGCACGAGGTGCTCCTCGTCGGCTCGAGCACTCGTCATGGTGTCGAGACTCTCGATGGGCATGACGCCGCGAAGAATCAGTATCTCGGCCAGAGACGCCACGACTTCACCCCCCAGTGATAGCGACTCTCTACGGTAACCGTGGCGCTTTGGCCCCACCAGCCCCGCAATGGAGGGGTACGGGGGTCAGCGCCCTGACGTGCCGTTCGACCACTCGGCGAGGCCCGCCAGCCCCCGGGCGGCCTCGGTCTCGAGATAGTGGGTCAGGGTTGGCTCAACGCATTCCTCGAGAACGTCGAGCATGTCGTCCCGATGCTCGATCACCGCCGAGCGCAGGAGCGCGACCACGCACCGCATACGGCCCTCGTCGTCGTAGCCGTCGGAGCACTCGTCGGCTGCCCAGGACTCGCTGATCTGTCGTGCCATCGTGCCGAGAGACGTGGCCAACTCATGCATGAGATCGTGCGGCCACGCGGAGAAATCGATCGCGTCGGCGGCAAGCGAGGTCGAGCACGTGTCGCAGGTATAGCTGGACAGGACCCCCGGGGGCACCCACGCCGCCGCAGACTGGTACCACTGGCACAAGACTGTGCCTAGAAGGTCGCGGATGGCAGGTCGATTCACGTGTGGGTGCTCCCGGTCGGGTATCTCAGGGTCCGCCTAAATGCTGACAGGTAGTCGCGCGCCGCAGCAGTCGTCGGATGCGACGACACTCGTTTGGGGGGCGGCCCACGGTGTCGGTGGTTTCGTGGCATCCTCGTGAGGGGACACCCAGATGAAAGGGGCTCGACATGGCCGCCGACGCGGACTCGCGCGCCCTGCGGATCGCCCATGTCGACGACCACGAAACGGTGCAACTCGGCTTCGCCTTCCTGCTTGCCGACCAACCCGACATCACGCTCGTGGCCAGTGTGACGAGCGTCGACGAGCTCGTGCCGAAACTCGGCGAACTCGACCTCGTCGTGCTCGACATCCGGCTCTCCGACGGCTCCACGGTCGAGCGGAACCTGGCCCTGCTGCAGCAGCATCGCGCGCAAGTTCTCGCCTTCACGGCCGCCGACAATCCCGCCGAGTTGCGCGCGGCATCCCGCGCGGGCGTGCTGGGGATCGTGCGCAAGTCGGAGTCACGCGACGCAATCCTCGAGGCGATTCGAGCCGCGGCGCGAGGCCGCGCGGTGGCCACAACCGAGTGGGCGGCCGCGATCGACGCCGATCCACTGCTCGCCTCGGCCGGGCTCAGCCCCAAGGAACGCGAGATTCTCGCCCTGTACGCGTCGGGGGACAAGTCGGTGACGGTCGCGAACCGGGCCGGCCTCTCCGCCGCGACAGTTGCCGAATATGTGCGTCGCATCCGTCACAAGTACGCGATCGCGGGCCGCCCGGCGGCCACTAAGGTCGACCTGTACAAGCGAGCCGTTGAGGACGGCATCCTGCCGGCACCGGAATCGTGAGTTCGGCCAGCCCCGTCGCAGGCCCGCAAGCTGCCGCGCGAGTCGCCCGAACGATCACGATCGTCGCCGCGGTTGCTACCCTCGTCTTCTTCGCCCTGTCGGTTGGGCCGATCATCACCGCGGCGTCGCACGTGGTGCTCTGGTATAACCTCGTCTCGGCCGCGCTGGTGTTTGGACTGCCCCCCGCGGTCGCGGTCATCGGCCTGTTCGCGTCGCTCACCACCTTGCGCCGGATACTCGGCGCCTACGCCCTCGTCTTTCTCCTGATCGTCGCGGCCTGGGTGCCCGCACTCACGTCACCCCTGCCGCCGGGACTCGCGCCGTGGCCGCTGGAGGTTACCGCGCTAGCGACGGTGCCGGCGGCGATCGCGTGGAGACCCGCACTGGTGTGGTTGTATCTGGTGGTCAACTCGCTGATCATCGCTCCGGTTCGCTACCTGTCATCGGGTCAGATGGACTGGACCGTGCCCCTTCAGTACGCCTTCTTCACCCTCACCTTCGCCGCCATCTTCACGGCGCTCGCGATGGTAGCCATGCGCAACGGGTACGCGCTGGACGCGGCGACAGAACTCGCCCGCGTGACGTCCGCTCGCGCCGCGGCGGCCCTGTCTCGCTCCCGCGAACAGTCACGCCTCGATGCCCTCGTGCACGACACCGTGATGGGCACGCTGTTCTACGCCTCGCGAGGTGGACTCGACGAGTCCGTTCGTCGACAGGCGGTCAGGGCACTCACTCAGCTCGAGCAACTGCGGGGCGGGCGCGAAGTCGGCGTCGGCGACGTCTCGGCGGAGGACTTCGTCACGCGCATCCGTTCGGTCGTGCTCGACGGGTCTTCGGAGATCGACTTTATGGCGGTGGGCAGCCGGAATGGCGGTCTCCCCCCCGAGGTCGTCGACGCCTTCGCGGAGGCGACCTCCGAGGCCGTGCGCAACAGCCTCCAGCACGCGGTCGACCCTGGCACGGGTGTCGCCCGCGCGGCGGTGATCACGCTGGCCGAGTCGAGCGTGAGGATCACCTTCAGCGACAACGCACAGGGCTTCGACCCCCGGGATGTCGCGCCACACCGTCTCGGCATCGTAGTGAGCATTCGCGGCCGGCTAGGCACCATCCCGGGTGGGGCGGCAACCGTCGAGTCCGGTCGCGACGCGGGCACCGTCGTCACTCTCTCCTGGACGTCGACATGAGCGGCGCGGGCCTGACCGCTCCGCTTCAGATGATCCGGCTCAATGGGCGGGGTGCCCATGCGATGGTTGGGCTCTACTTCGTGACGCTGGCCCTGCTCGCGATCTGGTCTCTTGACGAGGTTCGCGGTGTGTGGCCGACGATCGTGGCACTCGCGCTGTTCGCTGGCGTCTGCATCCTGCTCACGATCGACTCCAGCGAGGTGCTCTCGATGCCGACGACTCTCGTCGCCGTCGCCGCCTGGCCGGTCATCGCGCTTATGGTGTCGTGGCAGCTCGAGTTCGGGGGCGGGTTCTCGCAGTGGTACCTCGGCGCGGGCACCGCGACGCTCTTCTTCCTGAGCCTTCGCGGCCGCGTGGGGTGGGCGTGGATCGGATTCGCCGCACTTACGGCGGTCATTCTCGCGTGGGGGGCGACTACCGAGATGGGCATCGGTGCGGCGGCGCTGCTTGTGGGCAAGCAGTTCCCGATCCTCGTTGTCGGTACGCTCTTCGCCCTCGGGCTCCGACGCACGGCGGCGAGCATCCAACGGCTGACCGAGGAGACGAACGCGCGGGCCGCGATCGAGGCGGCGGATGTCGCGGCGACAGTCGAGCGCAACCACCGCCTCGCCGAGCTCGATGCCTTCGCCACTCCCCTCCTCACTCTCCTGGTCAGCGGCAAGGAACTGACCGAGGCGGATCGGCGAGAGTTCGCGGTCGCCGAGGCCGAGTTGCGTGACGGTCTGCGGGCACGAAGGCTGAGCGTGCCCTCCGTGATGGATGCGGCCCGTCGGGCTCGCCGGCGCGGTGTGGACGTCGTGCTGCTCGACGACAGCGATCCCGGAACCGTGACCCCTGACGATCTCGACGCCGTCACGACCCGGCTCTGCTCCGCGCTCGAGAGCGCACAGGACGGCCGGATTGTGGCCCGACTGCTCCCTCCCGGGCGCGAGGGCGTCGCGACCCTCCTGGTCGAGTCGAGTGCCGACGCCAGCACAGCCGTGATCGCACCGCAACGGCTCGCGCGGGTTAACGGCGTTCGGCCCGCCGGGGGAACCGACGGGCCGAACGATCGTGTTGTGGATTAGGACTAGTTGTACGTACCGGGCGAGTAGTCGTCCGAGGAGTTGAAGCTGTCCAGATCGATGAAGCTCAAGTCAGCCTCGGTGAAGGTCGAGTCATCCGTGAAGATGCGGTTCGGGTATCGCTCCGCCTTCGCCTCCTCGGTCGCCTCGACAGACACGTCGCGGTAGCGCGGGAGACCCGTGCCGGCCGGGATGAGCTTTCCGATGATGACGTTCTCCTTCAGGCCCATCAGCGGGTCGGACTTGCCCTCCATGGCGGCCTGCGTGAGAACACGCGTGGTCTCCTGGAACGACGCGGCCGACAGCCACGACTCGGTCGCCAGCGACGCCTTGGTGATACCCATGACCTCCTGACGCGCCGAAGCGGTCTGCTTGCCCTCGGTGAGCGCGGCGCGATTCAGCTCGTTGTACTTGAGCCGGTCGACGAGCTCGCCGGGCAGCAGCCCGGTGTCGCCGTGGTCGACGACCGTGACCTTGCGCAGCATCTGGCGCACGATGACCTCGATGTGCTTGTCGTGGATCGGCACACCCTGTGAGCGGTAGACGCCCTGCACACCGTCGACCAGGTGCAGCTGAACGGCGCGGACACCCTTGACGCGAAGAACTTCCTTCGGGTCGAGGTTTCCCACGTGCAGCTGCTGGCCGAGCTCGACGTGCTGGCCGTCCTCGACGAGGAGGGTCGCGCGACGCAGCACCGGGTAGGCGATGGGCTCATCACCGTTGTCGGGGGTCAGGATGAGGCGGCGAGCCCGATCCGTGTCCTCGATGGTGATGCGTCCGGCCGCCTCCGCGATGGGCGAAGCGCCCTTCGGGGTGCGCGCCTCGAACAGCTCGGTAACGCGCGGCAGACCCTGAGTGATGTCATCAGCGGATGCGACACCACCGGTGTGGAAGGTACGCATCGTCAGCTGGGTTCCGGGCTCACCGATCGACTGGGCCGCGATGATGCCGACAGCCTCGCCGATGTCGACGAGGAGGCCCGTCGCGAGCGAACGGCCGTAGCAGACCGCGCACACACCGACAGCCGACTCACACGTGAGCACCGAACGCACCTTGACCTGCTCGACCCCTGCGGTGATCAGCAGGTCGATGAGCACGTCGCCGATGTCGCTGCCAGCGGCCGCGATGACCTTGCCCTTGGCGTCGACGGCGTCCTCCGCGAGGCTGCGCGCGTAGACCGAGTTCTCGACGTTGACATCGCGCACGAGCGTGCCGTCGGCACCCTTCGCGGCGATCGTCAGATCGAGACCCTTCGACGTGCCACAGTCATCCTCACGGATGATGACGTCCTGCGAGACATCCACCAGACGACGGGTCAGGTAACCCGAGTCGGCGGTGCGCAGTGCGGTGTCAGCCAGACCCTTGCGGGCACCGTGGGTGGAGATGAAGTACTCGGCCACGGTGAGGCCCTCCTTGTAGGAGTGCACGATCGGGCGCGGGATGATCTCACCCTTCGGGTTCGACACGAGCCCCCGCATACCGGCGATCTGACGCACCTGCATCCAGTTACCCCGAGCGCCAGACGACACCATGCGGTTGATGTTGTTGTCTGAAGCGAAGTTGTCCTGCATCGCAGTGGCAACTTCCGCGGTCGCCTTGTTCCAGATCTCGATGAGCTCCTGGCGACGCTCGGCGTCGGTCGTGAGGCCCTGGTCGAACTGGTCCTGTACCTTGGCGGCTTGCTTCTCGTAGCGACCGATGATCTCGGGCTTCGAGGGCGGGGTCACGATGTCGCTCAGCGCAACGGTCACACCGGAGCGGGTTGCCCAGTGGAACCCGGCATCCTTGATGCGGTCGAGTGCTGCGGCAACCTCAACCTTCGGGTACCGCTCGGCGAGATCGTTGACGATCGCCGAGATCTGGCTCTTGTCGGCTACGGCCTCGATGTAGGGGTAGTCCGCCGGAAGGGTCTCGTTGAACAGCGCCCGGCCCAGGGTGGTCTCCTTGAGCACGGTCTTGCCCTGCACGAAGTCCTCGGGGGCTTCGCCGTCGGCAAAGTACACGTTCTCGAGCCGGATGCGCACCTTGGCGTTGAGGTTAAGAGTGTGCTGGTCGTGGGCGAGGATCGCCTCGGCCACCGACGAGAACGCACGGCCCTCACCGGTTGCACCCTCCTTGAGCGTCGTCAGGTGGTGCAGCCCGATGATCATGTCCTGCGTGGGCAGGGTCACCGGGCGGCCGTCTGACGGCTTCAGGATGTTGTTGCTCGCGAGCATCAGCACGCGGGCCTCGGCCTGCGCCTCGACCGACAGCGGAAGGTGCACGGCCATCTGGTCACCGTCGAAGTCGGCGTTGAACGCCGCACACACGAGCGGGTGAAGCTGGATGGCCTTGCCCTCGACGAGCTGCGGCTCGAACGCCTGGATGCCCAAACGGTGAAGCGTGGGCGCGCGGTTGAGCAGCACGGGGCGCTCGCGGATGATCTCCTCGAGCACATCCCACACCTGCGGGCGGCTGCGCTCGACCATGCGCTTGGCGCTCTTGATGTTCTGAGCGTGGCTGAGGTCGATGAGGCGCTTGATCACGAACGGCGTGAACAGCTCGAGTGCCATCTGCTTGGGCAGACCGCACTGGTGCAGCTTGAGCTGGGGACCGACGATGATGACCGAACGACCGGAGTAGTCGACGCGCTTGCCGAGCAGGTTCTGGCGGAACCGACCCTGCTTGCCCTTGAGCATGTCGCTCAGGGACGTGAGGGCGCGGTTGCCGGTACCGGTGACGGGGCGACCGCGACGACCGTTGTCGAACAGCGCGTCAACGGCCTCCTGCAGCATGCGCTTCTCGTTGTTCACGATGATCTCGGGAGCACCGAGGTCGAGCAGGCGACGCAGGCGGTTGTTGCGGTTGATCACACGACGGTAGAGGTCGTTGAGGTCGGAGGTCGCGAAGCGGCCACCGTCGAGCTGCACCATCGGGCGAAGCTCCGGCGGGATGACCGGCACAACCTCGAGCACCATGGCGGCCGGCGAGTTGCCGGTCTGCAGGAACGAGTTGACGACGCGCAGTCGCTTGATCGCGCGGATCTTCTTCTGGCCCTTGCCGTTGGCGATCTGGTCGTGAAGGTCGATGCTCTCGGTCTCGAGGTCGAATGCCTGCAGACGCTTCTGGATGGCCTCGGCGCCCATGTAGGCCTCGAAGTACATGCCGAAACGGTCCTGCAGCTCCTGGAAGACCGAGTCCTCGGGCTTCAGGTCGCCGACCTTGAGGTTACGGAAGTCATCCCAGACGCGCTCGAGCTGGGCGATCTGCTCGTCGAAGCTCTTGCGAGCCTGACCCATCTCTTTTTCGGCGCCATCCTTGACCCGGCGCTTCTGGTCGCTCTTGGCGCCCTCAGCCTCCAGTGCCGCGAGGTCCTCCTCGAGCTTCGCGAGGCGGTCGGCGATGCGAGCATCCCGCTGGCCCTCGAGAGTCTTGATCTCGAGACGGATCTCGTTCTCGAGTCCGGGGAGGTCGGCGTGGCGGCCCTCCTCGTCGACCGAGATGATCATGTAGGCGGCGAAGTAGATGACCTTCTCGAGGTCTTTCGGCGCCATGTCGAGCAGGTAACCGAGACGGCTGGGCACACCCTTGAAGTACCAGATGTGAGTGACCGGGGCGGCGAGCTCGATGTGGCCCATGCGCTCGCGACGCACGGAGGACTTGGTGACCTCCACGCCACAGCGCTCGCACACGATGCCCTTGAAGCGCACTCGCTTGTACTTGCCGCACGAGCACTCCCAGTCGCGGCTCGGTCCGAAGATCTGCTCTCCGAAGAGACCGTCCTTCTCCGGCTTCAGAGTGCGGTAGTTGATCGTCTCGGGCTTCTTGACCTCACCGTGCGACCAGCGACGGATGTCGTCAGCAGTCGCGAGACCGATCTTGATTTCGTCAAACGCGTGAACGTCGAGCAATGTTTTCTTCTCTCTTACGAAGCGAAAATGTTGAGTCGGGGTGAGGGATTAGATTTCGTCGATTGACGATGACTCGAACCGCGTGGAGATGTTGATGCCCAGCTCCTCCGCCGCGCGGAAGACCTCGTCATCCGTGTCGCGCAGGTTGACCGCGGTTCCGTCGGCCGAGAGCACCTCGACGTTCAGACACAGCGACTGCATCTCCTTGATCAGCACCTTGAAGGACTCGGGGATGCCCGGCTCCTGGATGTTCTCGCCCTTGACGATCGCCTCGTACACCTTCACGCGACCGAGGATGTCGTCGGACTTGATCGTGAGCAGCTCCTGGAGGGCGTATGCGGCGCCGTATGCTTCGAGCGCCCACACCTCCATCTCGCCGAACCGCTGACCACCGAACTGCGCCTTACCACCCAGCGGCTGCTGCGTAATCATCGAGTACGGTCCCGTCGAGCGTGCGTGGATCTTGTCGTCGACGAGGTGGTGCAGCTTGAGGATGTACATGTAGCCGACCGAGACGGGCTCCGGGAACGGCTCGCCGGAACGACCGTCGAAGAGACGGGTCTTTCCGGTGGAGTCGATCATCCGGTCGCCGTCGCGGGTGGGGATCGTCGAGTTCAGAAGTCCTGCGATCTCCTCCTCGAGGGCACCGTCGAACACCGGGGTCGCAACCTTGGTGCCGGGTGCCGCGCTGCGAGCAGCGTCGGGGAGCGTTGCCGCCCACTTCGGGTTGCCCTCGACCTCCCAGCCCTGCTTGGCGACCCACCCGAGGTGAGTCTCCAGCACCTGGCCGAAGTTCATGCGGCCGGGGATTCCGAGCGGGTTGAGGATGATGTCGACCGGAGTTCCGTCGGCGAGGAACGGCATGTCCTCGACTGGCAGGATCTTCGAGATGACGCCCTTGTTGCCGTGACGACCGGCGAGCTTGTCGCCCGCGGTGATCTTGCGCTTCTGGGCGATGTAGACGACAACACGCTGGTTGACACCCGAGCCGAGCTCGTCGTCGTTGTCGGCGTTGAACTCCTTGACCGCGATGATCGTGCCCTCTTCACCGTGCGGAACCTTGAGCGAGGTGTCACGCACCTCGCGGCTCTTCTCGTTGAAGATCGCGCGCAGCAGGCGCTCCTCGGCGCTCAGCTCGGTCTCGCCCTTGGGCGTGACCTTGCCGACGAGGATGTCGCCGGGGCGCACCTCTGCACCGATGCGGATGATGCCGCGCTCGTCGAGGTCGGCAAGCAACTCCGGGCTGACGTTGGGGAGGTCACGGGTGATCTCCTCCTTGCCGAGCTTGGTGTCGCGAGCATCCACCTCGTACTCCTCGATGTGGATCGACGAAAGCACGTCGTCCTTCACGAGGTTCTGGCTGAGGATGATCGCGTCTTCGAAGTTGTGACCCTCCCACGGCATGAACGCCACGAGGAGGTTCTTGCCGAGCGCGAGCTCGCCGTTCTCCGTCGCGGGACCGTCGGCGATGACCTGGCCGGCCTCGACACGGTCGCCCGCTGAGACGATGACCCGGTTGTTGTAGCTCGTGCCCTGGTTGGAGCGGTCGAACTTGCGCAGGTAGTAGTCCTGCGTGCCGCCCTCATCCAGCTGGATCGTGACGACATCGGCCGACACCTCGGTGACCACACCGGCCTTGTCGGCGGTGATCACGTCACCGGCATCGATGGCCGCGAAGCCCTCCATGCCGGTGCCGACGAGCGGGCTCTCGCTGCGCAGCAGCGGAACAGCCTGACGCTGCATGTTGGCGCCCATGAGTGCGCGGTTCGCGTCATCGTGCTCGAGGAACGGGATGAGCGACGTCGCGACCGACACCATCTGGCGCGGCGAGACATCCATGTAGCCGATCTGTTCGGTCGGGATGAGGTCGACCTCGCCACCCTTCTTGCGCGCGAGCACACGGGGCTCGGCGAAGTGGGCGTCGCTCGTGAGCGGGGCGTTGGCCTGGGCGACCACGAAGTCGTCTTCCTCGCTTGCGGTGAGGTAGTCGATCTTGTCGGTGACCTTGCCGTTGACGACGCGACGGTACGGGGTCTCGATGAACCCGAACGCGTTGATGCGCGCGAACGATGCGAGGGATCCGATCAGGCCGATGTTCGGGCCTTCCGGAGTCTCGATCGGGCACATGCGGCCGTAGTGCGACGGGTGACCGTCACGCACCTCGACGCCGGCGCGCTCGCGGCTCAG
>JBJXDR010000014.1:0-4126 GCA_046155245.1 Rhodoglobus sp.
GGCGACAACAAACGGGAGCGGCGATTGGCGGGGGCGCGGGCGCGAGGGCGGGGGGGGGCGGGCGCGGGAGCCGCGGGCGAGGGCGGGGGCGGGAGCCGGGGGCGAGGGCGGCGCCGCTAGCCCACGATGTGCATCGCGCGAGCGGCATCCGTGATGCTGCCCGTCAACGACGGGTAGACGGAGAACGATCGGGCGAGTTGATCGACGGTGAGCCGCTGCTCGATCGCGATCGACACCGAGAGGATCAGCTCCGAGGCGTGCGGCGCGACGATCACGCCGCCGATCACAGTTCCCGAGCGGGTGCTCGCGAAGAGCTTCACGAACCCGTCTTTGATGCCCATCATCTTTGCCCTCGGGTTCGACGCCAAGGGAAGTTTGTAGATATTGCCCGGGGTGACGCCGTCTTCGATCTGCTTCTGCGACCAGCCGACAGTCGCGATCTCGGGTTGGGTGAAGATGTTGGATGTCACGTTGCGCAGCTCGGTGGGGAAGACAGCATCGCCCATCGCGTGGAACACCGCCGCCCGGCCCTGCATCGCTGCCACAGAGGCGAGCGGCAGGAAATCGGAGCAGTCACCCGCGGCGTAGATCGATGGTATCGACGTGCGTGCGACCCGGTTGACCCGAATGTGGCCGGACTCGGTCAGTTGCACGCCCGCCTCTTCGAGGCCGATGTTCTCGGTGTTCGGCACCGAACCGACGGCCATGAGGCAGTGGCTGCCCTCCACGGTGCGACCGTCGGCCAGAGTCGCGACCACCCCTGTTGTGGTCGCCGTGACCGACGCGGCCCGCGACTTCGACAACACGGTCATGCCGTTGCGCGTGAAGACGTCTTCGATGACCCGGGCCGCGTCGGCATCCTCGCCGGGGAGCACCTGCTCGCGCGAGGAGATCAGCGTCACTTTCGAGCCGAGCGCCGTGTAGGCGGACGCAAACTCGGCACCGGTGACTCCCGAGCCGACCACGATCAGATGCTCGGGCACCTCGTCGAGCGTGTACAGCTGAGTCCAGGTGAGGATGCGCTCGCCATCCGGCATCGCGGTGGGCAGCATCCTCGGCCTCGCGCCCACTGACACGACGAGGGTGTCCGCATCGATCTCGTCGAAGTCGGTGCCTTTGCGGCCTGTCGAAACCACGATCCGCTGCGGTCCGTCGAGGCGGCCCTCGCCCTGGATAACTCGCACGCCCGCCTCGATGAGCTGCGACTTCATGTCATCCGACTGCTGAGCGGCGAGCCGCAGGAGCCGGGCGTTCACGGCGGCGAGGTTAACCGTGACCTCCGGGCGCACCGCGCGACCCGAGTCTGAGCGCACGAAGAACTGCACGCCCAGTTCGGCGGCGTCACCAATACTGTTCGTCGCCTCCGCGATCGCGATCAGAGTCTTCGACGGCACGACGTCGGTGAGGACGGCCGAGCCGCCGACCCCTTCTCGCTCGACGAGTGTGACCTCGGCCCCGAGTTGCGCTCCGGCGAGTGCCGCCTCGTATCCGCCCGGCCCCCCGCCAAGGACGGCGATGCGTTGGGTCCGCTCGAATTCATAGGCCATGGTCCAATTGTCTCAGAAGTAGAGTGGGGGGATGTCGCTGACGACCGCTGCCAACCCGCTGGATGACCCCGGGGCCGATCCCTTCGCGCTAGCCGCACTCGCCGCGGCGGAAATCGCAGAACGAACGGGTGTCGAGCGCCACGACATCGCGTTGACCCTCGGCAGCGGCTGGGCGAAGGCAGCCGACCTCATCGGGGAGACCACGGCCACAATCCCCGCCTTCGAGATCACCGGGTTCTCCAAGCCCGCCCTCGAGGGCCACGTCGGCACCCTGCGTTCGGTGCTCCTCCCGAACGGCAAGCGTGCACTGGTGATCGGAGCACGCACCCACTACTACGAGCAGCACGGAGTCCGACGGGTGGTGCACTCGGTACGAACGGCGGCCGCCACGGGGGCGACGACCATGATCCTCACGAACGGGGCGGGGGGCATCCGCGAGACCTGGAAGCCCGGCACTCCCGTGCTCATCAGCGACCACATCAACCTGACCGCCGACTCGCCACTCGAAGGCGCGACCTTCATCGACCTCACCGACCTGTACTCGGCCCGCTTGCGCGATCTCGCGCGCGGCGTGGATGCGAGCCTCGACGAGGGTGTGTACTGCCAGTTCCGCGGGCCGCACTACGAGACTCCCGCCGAGGTGCAGATGGCGAAAGTGATCGGCGGCCACATCGTCGGCATGTCCACGGCCCTTGAGGCCATCGCCGCCCGACAGGCCGGTATGGAGATTCTGGGGATGTCGCTGATCACGAACCTTGCCGCGGGCATTCAGAAAACCCCGCTCAGCCATGCCGAGGTGATCGAGGCCGGCCGCGAAGCGGAGGGGCGCATCAGTGCGCTACTCGCGAAGATCGTGGGGGAACTGTAGTCGTGGGACTTCTCGACGACGCGCGCGCCTGGCGCGACCAGGACCCGGATGACACGACCCGCGCCGAACTCGATGCGCTCATCACCGCGGCCGAGGCCGGGGACACCGAGCCACTCGCGGAGCGCTTCTCCGGCCGCCTGCAGTTCGGCACCGCGGGCCTGCGCGGCGAACTCGGCGCCGGCCCGACCCGCATGAACCGCGTGCTCGTGACTCAGGCGGCCGCGGGACTAGCCGCTTACCTACTCTCGAAAGACCCGAGCCCCAGCATCGTGATCGGGTACGACGGTCGCACCAATTCTGAGGTGTTCGCCCGTGACACGGCCGTGATCATGGCGGGTGCCGGGGTGCGCACGACGCTCCTGCCGCGCCACCTGCCGACGCCGGTGCTGGCCTTCGCGGTGCGCCACCTTGACGCGAGCGCCGGAGTCATGGTCACCGCGAGCCACAACCCCGCTCGCGACAACGGCTACAAGGTCTACCTCGGCGGCCTCGACCACGGTTCGCAGATCGTTCCACCCGCCGACGGCGAGATCGCCGCCGACATCGCGCGAGTCGCGGCGGTCTCGATCGCTGGGCTGCCACGCTCGACCGACTTCGTCGTCGCTGACGAGTCGATCCTCGACGAGTACGTGCGTCGCACAGCCGCGCTCGGGTCAGTGCCTGCCGGGATCTCGTTCGTGTACTCCGCGATGCACGGCGTGGGCTGGGAGACCGCGAGTGCGGTGTTCAAGGCCGCCGGTCTCGGTGCGCCGGCCCTCGTGAGCGAGCAGATCGAGCCGGATGCCACGTTCCCCACGGTCGCGTTCCCGAACCCCGAAGAGCCCGGCGCCATGGATCTCACGCTCGCGAAGGCCCGCGAGCTCGGGGCGGATGTCGCGATCGTCAACGACCCCGACGCAGATCGGCTCGCGGTGGCCATTCCCACCGCATCCGGCTGGCGCGCCCTGTCGGGCAACGAGGTGGGGTATCTGCTCGGGTGGCGAGCCGCGGAACGGTGCGGGCCCGATGGTGTGCTCGCGGCATCCATCGTCTCGTCGCCAGCGCTTCGCGAGGTGGCGCGCAGCTACGGCCTCGACTACGAGGACACCCTCACCGGCTTCAAGTGGATCTCGCGGGTCGGGGGCCTCGCGTTCGGTTACGAGGAAGCGCTCGGCTATCTGGTCGACCCGGGCAAGGTGCGAGATAAGGACGGGATCTCGGCGGCGGTCGACTTCCTGTCGCTCACATCGGAGTTGAAAGCGGCCGGCCAGACCGTTATCGACCACTTGTCGGAGTTCGCGACCAAGTTCGGAGCCTACGCGTCTGGACAGATTTCTCTGCGAGTCGACGATCTCACCGAAATCGACCGCATGATGGCTGGCCTCCGCGCGAGCCCGCCGTCGACGATCGGCTCGCTAGTGGTTGCCAGCATCGACGACTTCAGCGACGGATTCGAGCAATACCCGCCGGGCGACATCCTGCGCATTCACCTGGTCAACGGCGCGCGAGTCATCGTGCGCCCGAGCGGCACCGAGCCCAAGCTCAAGGTCTACCTCGACGCGTCCAGCACCGACGGGGATGCCGCGGCGCGCCAGAGTGCGGCCGCCGCTGTCATCGCCGAGCTCGACGCCGGCATGCGCGCGCTGCTCGACGCCGGTTGAGTTACTCGAGGGCAGCCCGCAACTTGTCCGTGAGCTCCTCGGTATCGAAGTAATTCTGCACCACGATCACG
>JBJXDR010000015.1:0-13906 GCA_046155245.1 Rhodoglobus sp.
CGGGTTGGAGATGATCACCTCGAGGGCATTCTCGATGCCGATGAGGTTGGGGAGCAACCAGGCGCCACCCCATCCCGGAATCAAGCCTAGGAAGACCTCGGGGAGCGCGAATGCGGGCACCGATGAGTCGATCGTGCGGTAGTCCGCGTTGAGGCCGACCTCGACACCACCACCGAGAGCGAGCCCGTTGGTGAAGACGAACGACGGCACACCGAGCTCGCTGAGCTTGCCGAGCGCCCAGTGGCCGAGTTCGGCCATCTGCTTGCCGGTCTCGTAGTCCGGGATGTCGTTGACCTTCGATAGATCGGCTCCGGCGGCGAAGATGAACGGCTTCCCGATGACGGCGACACCGTGGATCTCGCCCTTGCCGGCGCGCGCTGCTTGCTCGTCGAGCACCGCGGCGAAACGGAGCAGCGTGTTGGGTCCGAGAGTGTTCGGCCGGGTGTGGTCCTTGCCGTTGTCGAGCGTGATCAGCGCGAGTGTCTTGCCCGCGCTGAGGGGGACGTCACGCACAAACGAGTGCGTGATGACCTCGTCGGGATCGAGGGCCGCGAGCTTGGCGAACCGCTCGGTCGGAGTCGCTACCGCCATGGTCACTTCTTCTTTCCGTTGTAGTTCGGGTTCTCCCAGATGACTGACCCGCCCTGGCCTAGTCCGATACACATGGCCGTGAGGCCGTAGCGCACGTCGGGCCGCTCCGCGAACTGCGCGGCGAGCTGAATCATCAGGCGAACGCCCGATGACGCGAGCGGGTGGCCCATCGCAATGGCGCCGCCCCACTGGTTGACTCGAGGGTCGTCGTCGGCGATGCCGAAATGGTCGAGCAGGGAGAGCACCTGGACCGCGAAAGCCTCGTTCAATTCGAAGAGCCCGATGTCCGCAATCTTCAGGCCGGCCTTCTTGAGGGCCTTCTCGGTCGACGGCACGGGTCCGATGCCCATGATCTCGGGCTCAACGCCCGCAAATGCGAAGCTCACCATGCGCATTTTCGGCGTCAGTCCGAACTCCTTGGCGGCCGCGGCGCTCGCGATGATGCTCGCGGTTGCGCCGTCGTTGAGGCCCGACGCATTTCCTGCCGTAACGCGCCCGTGGGGGCGGAACGGAGTCTTCAACGCGGCTAGGCCCTCGAGCGTTGTCTCCGGGCGCAGCCCCTCGTCGCGGGAGGCCAGGCCCCACCCTGACTCGCTGCGGATCGCAATGGGAATGAGGTCGGGCTGAATCTTGCCGACTTCGTACGCCGCTGCCGCCTTCTGCTGGCTGCGCAGCGCGAAACCGTCGGCGCGCTCCTTGGTGAGCTGGGGGAAACGGTCGTGGATGCGCTCGGCCGTGTTGCCCATGTTGAGCGCGTCGGCGCTCACGAGCTTCTCCGCGAGGAATCGCGGGTTGGGGTCCGCGCCGAATCCCATCGGGTGGCGGCCCATGTGCTCGACTCCGCCCGCGATGCCAATGTCGTAGGCGCCGAAGGCGATCGCCCCGGCGATCGTGGTCACCGATGTCATCGCGCCGGCGCACATCCGATCGATGGCGTAGCCGGGCACCGACTGTGGCAGGCCAGCCAGGAGGGCCGCCGTGCGCCCGAGGGTCAGCCCCTGGTCACCCTGTTGAGTGGTTGCGGCGATCGCGACGTCATCGAATCGGTCCCGCGGGATCTGGGGGTTGCGCTCGAGCAGCCCGATCATCGCCTTTACGACGAGGTCGTCGGCACGGGTGTTCCAGAACATCCCCTTCTCGCCAGCGCGGCCGAAGGGGGTTCGCACCCCATCAACGAAAACGACTTCAGCTCTCTCGGCCACGGTGCCTCCACTTGTCTTGGGTTCGCGTCCGATCCTAAGCGCGCCCAAAAAGCGGAGGGGAATACTGTGACTGTTCCTACGAAGCAGGCTCCTGCGGCTCGTCCGGGGATTGGGCCGCCTCTACAAAGGCTTTGGCAATCACCTGTGCGGTTGCGTCAACCTGCCACGGGCGAGCACCCAGTGCGCTGAGTTCACGGCCCAGCGTCTCGGCATCTACCGGCTCGGGCGGAGCCCACGCAACGCGCCGAAGCAGATCGGGCGTCAACAGGTTCTCGACGGGGATGGCCAACTCTGACCCGAGTTCCGTGATGGCGGCGCGAGCGCGCTTGAGCCGCTTATCGGCCTCGGGATTCTTGTCCGACCACACTCGAGGCGGCGGAAGCGCGTCACCCGGTACGCGGAGCGCCGGAAGATCCTCGGTCGCCAACCCGACCTGGATTGCGGCCCACCAACGATCGATCTGCGAGCGACTCGCGCGCCCTGTGAACTCCTTCAGGGCCGCGAGGTCGCGCTTGGTCTCGGGCAACGTGCGCGCCGCCGCGACGAGGGCGGTGTCGGGCACGAGGCGTCCCGGGGCGGTATCGATCTCGCGGGCGTAGACATCCCGGGCAGCCCAGAGTTCGCGCGCAACAGCGAGGTTTCGCGCGCCCCTGACCGAGTGGAGACCCCCGAGCCGACGCCACGGCTCCGTGCGCACGATGACGAAATCCCTGCCTAGGATGGCTCCGAACTCCTGTGCGACGATATCGGACTTTCCCGCGGTATCGAGCACCTCGGCGAGTGTCTCACGAAGGTCGACGAGCAGTTCGACGTCGAGCGCGGCGTACACCAGCCACGCCTGCGGGAGGGGTCGCGTCGACCAGTCCGCCGCCGAATGCTCTTTCGCGAGGTGGATGCCGAGCAGATCTTCCACGACCGCTCCGAGGCCCACTCGGGGGAGCCCGGCTAGGCGAGCCGCCAACTCGGTGTCGAACAGCCGCGTGGGGTTGAGACCCACTTCTCGCAGGCACGTGAGGTCCTGGCTTGCAGCGTGGAGAATCCACTCTTCCTGAGCAATGACCTCGTTCAGCTCCGCGAAGTCGCCGATCGCTGGCGGATCGAAGAGAAAGGTCCCCGCGCCACGACGGAAGATCTGGATGAGGTACGCCCGCTGCGAATACCGGTAGCCGGATGCCCGTTCCGCGTCGATCGCGATCGGCCCGGTGCCCCCGGCAATCGCCCGCACCGCCTTGAAGTACTCCTCACGAGTGTCGATGGCGTGGACGGCCACGTGCTCCACCTGTTGCGGTGCCGCCGGCTGCTGTGCCGAAGAGTCGGGCGGCGCGGCACTGTCGTTGGAGCTACTCACGTCCCACTCGGCGAGCAGACAATAGGCTCACTCCTTCAACGGCCGGCGGAAGACCGGCGAGCATGCACAACAGTTCACCCCAGCCTTCCACATGCGCGGCCAGATCCTGGTCGTAAGGGCTCCACGACGCCCGCAGCTCGATCTGCGCGCCCTGCCCCTGTGCCTCTAGCTCACCGAACCCGGTGGAGAGGATCCTCGTCGCGGTTCCGGATGCCGCGGTGTACACCGCACCACGGTCGGCTAGGGCATCGACGAGCCACGACCACGCCACTTCAGCGATGAACGGATCGACGCCCATCTCCGTTTCAAGCGGGGCCTGAGCGAAGCAGATCACCCGAAGCGGTCCACCCCAGGCGTCAGGTGAAGCATCGTCATAGAGGACCACGAATCGGCCGGTGCCCAGATCCGAATCCCGGCCGTGCAGCGCCGGCGTGACATCCGCGGCCAGCGCGAACGACCACGGTGCGAGGGTTCCGGGGGCGGGAATCTCCGAAACGGTGAGTTCGGCGCGCAGGCTTGCGCTGCGGAGGGACTCCACGGCAGCGCTGAACGCCGTTGGGGGAGTGGGGCCTGCGGGTGTGTCGGGCACGTGCCAAACATTAGGCTGACCAAGGGAATTCTCCACAGAGGCACGCCGCTCGCGCGGTGAGCGTAGGGGGTCAGACTTGGCCGGGCAGCGACAGCCGATCTCCCTTGGGCTAAGGGTTGCGGCTGGTGTCGCGATGGGCGTGGGCGCGCTGACGGTTCTCGGGGCAGTCGGCTCGGCGGGGGTCGCGCTGGTCTTTGCCCGGGCCGTGATCACCCCGCCCACCAAGCGAGCTCAGGACGTCCGCATCCGGGCGGTGGATGACACGACCGTCAGCCTGTCGGCAACGATCGACTCGATGACACCCGGGCGCTACGGCCTCTGGTTCTCCGAAGAGACCGGACACGCGAGGCTGGGGGAAATCCGCTCCTTCGCGCCCGACACCGTGACGCGCGAGCTACTCGGTGTTGACTTCGGTGACCTGAGTCACGCAACTCGGGGGCGCCTGGGCAGTTGGTTCTATTTGAGTCCCGAGAGTCTTGGACTGGCGTTCACCGATGTGGCAGTCGCGACGGAGTTGGGCGCGGCGCCCGCGTGGCTCGTTCCGGCCACCGAGCCGACAGACCGGTGGGTCATTCAGGTGCACGGGCGCGCGGTGCGCCGCCACGAGACCCTGCGCGCGCTGCCTGCCTTCCACGCCGCGGGCTACACCTCGCTGCTGATTTCCTACCGCAACGACGGCGACGCGCCGCCGAGCACCGACCATCGTTACGCGCTCGGGGATACCGAATGGCGCGACGTCGATGCGGCCATGCACTACGCCGTTGAGCACGGGGCGAAACAGATTGTGCTCATGGGGTGGTCGATGGGCGGCGCGACGGTGTTGCAAGCGGTGACGCGCTCGCCCCTCGCGCATCTGGTGCGTGGTGTGGTTCTGGAGTCGCCGGTGGTCGATTGGGTGACCGCCCTGACATTTCAGGCAACGATCAACCGGCTGCCCTCACCTGCGCGGTGGGTCGTTCTTCAGCTGCTGAGCTCTCGATGGGCGGGCATCCTCACCGGCCAGTCGTCGCCCATCGACCTTCGTCGACTCGACCTCGTGGCTCGCGCTGCCGAACTCACCACGCCCATCCTGCTGTTCCACAGCGAGGATGACAGCTACGTTCCCGCGAGCGCGTCGACGGCTCTGGCCCGCGCGCGCCCCGACATAGTGACCTACGAGCATTTTGTGACCGCCGGGCACGTGCGACTATGGAACTACGACACCGCGCGTTGGAACGCCGCAATCACAGGGTGGTTGGCCGAACTCGAATAGCCCATCGCGCGAAGAGGAAGCCGGCCTCATCGACCAAGAGTTGCGTGAGAGTCGCGGGGGTGGTCGTGTTGCCCGGAAGCAGGCTCAGGGTCGGTCCACCTAGTTGCGGGCTCGTCGTCAGGCACACCTCGTCGACGAGCCCGGCACTCAGGAGCTGCCCCGCCAGCCCGGGGCCGCCCTCGCAGACGATCGAAGGGAAGCCGAGCGATCGCAGAGTCTCGACGAGAGTGACCATTGACAGCGCCTGACCCGTGGCCGGAACGACGACCAACTGCGCGCCGGGGAGTGTCTCAAGCGCGCGGCTGCGCGCCGCCTCGGGAGCCAAGACGATCACGGGCTCGCGGTGGGCGGTGTCGATGCGGTGGCCCCGCAGGTCCCCGCTTGATGTCACCACCGCCAGACGCGATCGCTTGGGTAGCTGATATCCCTCGGCTCGCACCGACGCCGCCCCGACTAGCACGACATCACTCAGTTCTCGGATGACACCGAGAATGCGGCGGTCGACTCGGCTCGTGAGAGGCTCGGACGTGCCGTCCGAGCCCGCAGCACTGCCCGTGATGCTCGCCACCAGATTCAGACGCAGGAAACCGGATGCAGGAGGGCGGTAGAGCTCGAGAAGGTGATCTCGGGCGGCCGGTTCATCCAGCTCGTACGACGCCGCGGGCGCCGGATGCACGCGGGTGAGGGTCACGCCGCTAGCTTCTCCCGCACCTGGCGCTTGGTCCGACCGAGGAGCGCGGTCATTCCACGAACGCGCAACGGGCTCACCGCTTCGTTCAATCCGATCGTGTTGGGGTAGTCGTCGGGCACGGCGAGCACCTGCTCCGCTGTGAGCCCGGCAAGTCCCTGAGCGAGGATCGACGCGAAGCCGCGTGTGGTCGGCGCCTCCTTGGGCGCCGTCACGTAGAAATGCACGAGGCTGGAGTCATCCACCTCGACGAACATGAAGACCGGTGACTGGCACTCCTCGACGCGCTCGAGCAGATCGGGGTGATCAAGGTAGCGCTCGGGAAGCTCGGGAAGCTCGTTGGCGAACTCGAGGAGAAGTTGAAGGCGCTCCCGCACCTCGAGGCCCAGGAAGTCCTCGCGAATACGGGCGAGTTGCTCCGGAAGGTTCGCCGCGCTGTCCTCGCTGGTCATCCGTCGATTCTAGGCCGGGTGAGCGCTACTTCGCCGGGACCGCCCCCGGCTCTGAACCCTTGGCGATCGGCACACGCACGGAAGAGCCCCACTCGGTCCACGAGCCGTCGTAGTTGCGCACGCCTTCGAAGCCCAGCAAGTGCGTCAGCACGAACCAGGTGTGGCTCGAGCGCTCGCCGATGCGGCAGTAGGCGACGATGCTATCGCCGTCCTTGAGGCCAGCCCCCTCGCGGTAGATCGCATCGAGTTCCGGCAGCGTCTTAAAAGTGCCGTCGTCGGCGACGGCCCGGGCCCACGGCACGCTCTGGGCGCTCGGGATGTGGCCCCCGCGCAGGGCGCCCTCCTCGGGATACGCGGGCATGTGGGTGCGCTCACCGCTGTATTCCTCGGGCGAGCGCACGTCGATCAGCGGGTTGCCGAAGTGCTCGATCACGTCTTCCTTGAAGGCCCGGATCGCGGAGTCGTTGCGCTCGACAACGGGGTAGTCGACCGGCGTGGGGGTGGTGACGTCGGTAGTGTACGCGCGACCCTCGGCCTCCCACTTTGCGCGACCGCCATCGAGGAGGCGCACGTCTTCGTGGCCGAAGAGGGTGAAGACCCACAGCGCGTACGCCGCCCACCAGTTGTTCTTGTCGCCGTAGATCACGACTGTGGTGTCACGACCGATGCCCTTGGATCCGGCGAGCTTTGCAAACGCGGCACCGTCGATGTAGTCGCGCTGGACGGGGTCATTGAGATCGGTATGCCAGTCGATCTTGACGGCACCCGAAATGTGGCCGGTCTCGTAAAGAAGTACGTCCTCGTCGGATTCGACAACAACGAGGCCGGGGGTTCCGAGGTGGGCCTCCAGCCAGTCGCCTGACACGAGTCTCCCGGGGTGCGCGAACGCCGCGAACTGTGGAGAGCTATCAACTTGGACGGTCATGGTTCCTCCGGAGCATGGATCGTGACAGGGACTTCGCGCGGTTAGGCTGGAAACCCTTCCCCACGAATCTACGAGAGTCTTCCTGGAAAGGCACTGGGCTCTCGTAAGACTGTGACACAAACTTTTCCTAAGGCTGAACCATGAGTGCCGAAGCGCCCGTGTACCCCGGGCACCTCGTCGACCGCGTGCCCACTCTCACCGGCGCTGAGATGGTGTACCAGCTGGTGCCGCCGCGTCAATTTGCGTCCTCAACGCTTGATTCCTACCGACCGGATCGCGACTATCCGTCGCAGGGTGCTGCCGTCGCCGCTATCCGCAATTTCGTCGCGGCAGGGCAGTCCAAGGGAAGCGGGCTGTTCTCCCGGAGAAATCAGCCTCCGACACTTCCCGGGGTGTACCTCGACGGCGGCTTCGGTGTGGGCAAGACCCACCTCCTCGCAGCGCTCTGGCACTTGGCGCCTGGCCACAAGTATTTCGGCACTTTCATTGAGTACACCGCGCTGGTCGGGGCCCTCGGATACTCGCCCACAGTGCAGCTCCTGACGGGCGCATCACTTGTGTGCATCGACGAGTTTGAGCTCGATGACCCGGGCGACACCCGCCTGATGTCGCGCCTTCTCGGTGAGCTAGTCGCGACCGGCTCGCGCATCGCGGCGACATCTAACACCCCGCCGAACGCGCTCGGCGAGGGCCGTTTCGCGGCTCAGGATTTCTTGCGCGAGATCGACTCGCTGGCGGCGCGCTTCACGACCATCCGCATCGACGGTCTGGACTACCGTCGTCGCGGCACCGAGGCCCACGCCCACTCGGTCGAGGATGTGGCAGCGGGTCTTGCACACATCGAGGGGCCCACGACGATCGACTCGTTCGATGCACTTCTGGCTCACCTCGCCACGGTGCATCCCTCGCGTTACGTCAAACTCGTCGACGGACTCGCCGCGATCGGGATTACCGGTGTGCACATGCTTCACAACCAGACAGACGCTCTGCGCCTCGTCGCTTTCGTGGATCGCCTGTACGACGCACAGGTACGGATCATCGCGAGTGGCACGCGTCTCGACTCGGTCTTCGCCCCAGACATGCTTGCGGGCGGTTACCGCAAGAAATACCTGCGGTCGGTCTCGCGAATGATAGCGCTCACCGACCCGCAGTAGGTCAGGTCCCGGCGTCGGCCGACTCCGCGCTCACTGAAGCGTAGTGCCGACTGCGCAGTGCGGTGAGCACTGCGCCGATGACCGCGGCGAGCACGGAGGCGACCAGAACCGCGAGAGTCACCTCGTCAGCAATCGACTCCTGACCGTCGAAGGCGAGCTCGTTCATCAGCAGGGAGACGGTGAATCCGATGCCACCGAGTCCTGCAACCGCGACGATGTCGGCCAAGGGTAATCGGGGGGCCGAACTCCGCCTCGCGAGGGCCATCGCGAGGGTCGCGCCCGCCGTGATCCCGATGAGCTTGCCGATGGGAAGGGCCACCAACACACCCCAGAAGGCCGAGCTGAGTTGGGCGAGACTCGTGCTTGGCACGGGAACGAGGGCTGCCACCATCGCGAACAGCGGGAGGATGATCACGTTGGACCACGGTTCGATCGCGTGGCGGGTGTGGCGCGCCGAGGCATCCGCCATGATCAGGCCGAGCGCGACGCCAGCGATGGTCGGGTGAATGCCCGAGAGAAGGACGAGAACCCAGGTCGTGATGCCGAGCAGGATCATGAGCGGGATGACCCAGGCTCGGCGTCGCTTTGTCACCCGGTAGCTCAGCCAGCCGAACAGCAGCACCGTTGGAAGCGCGAGCAGAAGCGGCATTGGAGCTAGATCCGTCGTGAAGAACGCGGCGATGATCAAGATCGCGATCAGGTCGTCGATGACCGCTATGGCCAGAAGCAGGGCGCGGAAGGTGGGCGGTAGGCCCTTGCCAACGATCGCGAGAACTCCCAGCGCAAAGGCGATATCGGTCGCGGTCGGGATCGGCCAGCCCTGGTTCAGCTCGGGATCGCGAACGACAAGCAGATACAGAAGTGCAGGAACCACCACCCCACCGACTGCTGCCACAGTGGGCACGAGGGCTTTGCGGGGCGAGTCGAGTTCGCCGTGCCTCAGCTCGTGCCTGAGCTCGATTGCCGCGATGAAGAAGAAGATCGCTAGCAGGCCATCCTTTACCCATTGGCCGACCGACAAATCTATCCCGATTGCCGGAATGCCCAAGTGAAAGGCCTCAATCGCCTTCGCCACAGGAGCTGCGGCCGTATTCGCGAGCAGAAGTCCCACCGCCGCTGCAGCGACCAGGAGAAACGCTGAGAAGCGCTCTGATCGCAGCAAGGACATGGTTCAAGTCTAGGAGCGGACCCGTCCCAAGCTGGGGAGTACCCGAAACACGATGTTTACATGGTCTCGCACGGTGTAACAGAACCGAAACACGCTCGGCACTCCGGTCGAAACCTCGCCCCGACACACTGGGACCGTACCCGAGGCGTGATCCTCCCCAGTGCGGACCCAACGGTGCACCCTTCGCAGAACCACAGATTCGCAGAACCACAGAGAGGTACACACAATGGATCAGGGCAACACTGCCTTCCTTCTCCTTGCGTCAGCACTTGTGCTCCTGATGACGCCGGGACTGGCATTCTTCTACGGCGGGCTTGTCAAGGCGAAGAGCGTCATCAGCATGATGATGATGAGCTTCGGCGCGATCGGGCTTATCGGCGTTCTTTGGGCGATTTACGGCTACGCGATCGCATTCCCCGGAGCGGAGGGCACACTGCCGCTGTGGCGGATCGACACCGGTGCAATCCTGCTCGGAAACTTGCTCGAAGTCCCCGAAGGGGCTCTCTATCCACCGCTCGCGTTCGTTGCGTTCCAGGCGACCTTTGCGATCCTCACCGTAGCTCTGGTGTCTGGTGCCATTGCTGACCGCGCGAAGTTCGGTTCATGGTTGGTCTTCGCTGGCATCTGGGCCACCGTGGTCTATTTCCCCGTCGCGAGCTGGGTCTTCAACTTCGGTCTCGCCGAGGACGGCAGCTTCTCTTACGGCGGGTGGCTCACCAAGGGGCTGCAAGACGTATTCGGCATCGGCTTGATCGACTTCGCGGGGGGAACAGCGGTGCATATCAACGCAGGTGCCGCGGCGCTAGCTCTCGCACTTGTTCTCGGTAAACGGGTCGGCTTCGCCAAGGGCGCGCATGTTCCTCACAACCCGCCGTTCGTGCTCCTCGGTGCCGGTCTGCTGTGGTTCGGCTGGTTCGGCTTCAACTCCGGTTCGGAGCTTGCCGCAGATGGCACCGCTGCACTGATGTTCGTGAACACCATCATCGCCCCCGCCGCCGCCCTGCTCGCGTGGCTCGTCGTGGAGAAGTTCCGGGATGGCAAACCCACCTCGATCGGAGCCGCGTCGGGTGCCGTCGCTGGTTTGGTTGCCATAACGCCAGCGGGCGCTGCTGTGACACCCGGATTCGCGATTCTCCTTGGCTTGCTTGTAGGCGTTGTGTGCGCTCTCGCCATCGACCTGAAGTTCAAGCTGGGATTCGATGACTCCCTGGATGTGGTGGGCATTCACTTGGTCGGAGGCCTCGTCGGTACCCTGTTCATTGGGTTCTTCGCGAACAACACGGGCTGGCTCCAGTCCGGCAACCCCACTCAGCTGCTGGTTCAGCTGATCGCGGCTATCTCCGTCATGGTGTACTCCTTTGTGCTCGCTTGGGTCATCGGGTTCGCCATTGAGAAGACCATCGGTTTCCGAATCAAAAACGAAGATGAGCTGGCTGGGGTCGACCTCGTGGTACACGGTGAAGAGGGCTACGTTTTGGCAGATGCCAAGTAGCTGCTCGACACACTGAGTGAGGGGCGCCGCTCTTGAGGAGCGGCGCCCCTTACTCTTTTGTGCAGGGACGGGTATCAGCGGCAGCGTAGGGGCACCATGGCATTGAGCGCGGGACTCACAGTGCTTTCGGTGATCTCGATTGCCTTGATGATCGCTGCGATCATGGTGGTATACAGCAGGATGCTTCCCGCTAGTGCACGGGTCGGGGTGTCCCTTGCCTGCATCGGAGGGGGCATCGGGGTCTGGTTTCTCGCGGTGTTCCTGCTGCAGCCCCCGATTCCTGACGAATTGGTTGCACCTGTCGCGGCACTGGGGGGATTGGCCGCCTTTCTTGCGACCGCGGTGCCGCGCGCGTACGGGGCATCCGCGGTTGGTACTGTTCTCTACGCCGTGCTGTGGAGTGTTCTCGTGTTCGCACCCGTTGCGATGCTGTCCTTCACGGGCCTTGGGCCATTCGGTGTGCGACCGATCGATCAAGGCGGATCGCTTGCGATTAATGTGGCCACCGGAGCCGCGGCCCTCGGCGTGCTCCTTGCGGCCGGAGCGACCGCTCCACGCTTGAGGCCCGGAGCGCTTCCGCGCGGGTTCGGATCCGTCGGTGTCTTTGTGCTTGCCCTCGGCTGGATCGGCTGGCTCGTCGGTGCGGAACTCGCGATCGATGACCTCACGCCGGGCATCCTGGCCAACGGGGTGATCGCGGCCGGCGGGGGCGTGCTGGGCTGGCTCGTGGTGCAGCGGATCCGACACCAGTCGACGACCCTGAGCGCTGTCGCGGCGGGAATCGTGAGCGGCCTTGTGGGCGTGAGTGCAGGTGCGCCGATGTACGCGCCCCTCGCAGCATTCTTCGCAGGGGTGATCTCGGCAGCATGTGCGTGCCTCTTCACACTCGCGCGAGTGGGGGCGACGCGGCGGCAGCAGTGGTATCTTGTGGGATCCCATCTCATCGCGGGCGCGGTCGGACTCGTGGCGCTCCCGCTTTTCGCCAATGATCTCGGATTCCTTTTCACGGGACAGTACGTCTTTCTGCGTGATCAAGTGATCTCCACCGTGCTTGTGGCCAGCTGGTCGATGGGCGTCGGGGCTCTGCTGTGGCTCATCGTGCGTCGCCTCGCCCGATCGCCCAAACCGGCAGAGGCGAGGGCACCGTGATTGAGCCGGAAGCCATCTCCGTGGGTCCGCCCGAGTTGCGCGGCCGGGTGGTGGCCAGCCAACGATGGACGCGCCTGACCTTCGTGCACTGGCGAGTAGATTCCGCCCAAGTCGCCCCACTCCTGCCTGCGGGTGTCAGGCCAGACGAACACGATGGTTCGAGTTGGGTTGGCCTTATCGGCTTCCATCTCGGGGATGCGACTCTGATCGGCAGCCCGCCGTTCCCATACTTCGGCGACTTCGCAGAGATCAACGTGCGCCTGTACGGTGTGGACGACCGCGGTCGGCGGGGCGTCGTGTTCGCATCGCTTGAAGCATCCCGTCTGGTGGCCGTGCTCGCGGCGCGGGCCGCATTCTCCATTCCGTATTTCTGGTCGACGACGTCAATCGAGGAGGCCGCGGGCGTCGTGAAGTATTTAGCCCGGCGGCATCGAGGCGCGGGGGAGACCCATATCGTCGCGCGAGCGAGCACCGACCCGGTCACGGGCGACGCGACAGCCGACTTCCTGACGGCCCGCTGGGGATTGTTCACCAGTCGGTTCGGCCGCACCATCTTTCTGCCGAACACCCACGAGCGGTGGGAGTTGTACCGGGCCGAACTCATCAAAATCGACGACACGCTGGTTCATCACGCTGGCCTGCCGGGCGTGGTAGAACGAGTGCCAGACTCCGTGCTCTACAGCCCCGGGGTCACGGCTCGCTTCGGTCGGGCCCTCCGGTAGCGAGCGGCCCGGTCGGCTCCCCGAGCACCCGTCGGGCAAGCAGAGTCGCCCCGCCGACCGCCGCCGGCATCATGACGACAGCCCCGCCCGGAATGAGGAACACGAGCCAGGTCGCGACGCCGAAACCCAGCGTGAGGGCTCGGCGGCCGCGAAGGGCGGCCCTGCGTTCACGCAGGCTCCGGCCGCGCGAGTCGAACGGCAGCCCGGCCAATTCCACCGTGAGATACCAACCGCCGAATACGGCACCCAGCACGGGGACGATCAGCTGGCCCACGAGGGGGATGAACCCCACCACGAAGAGCAGGAGGCCGACGAGAACTGCTGGGACGAGCATCCGCAGACCGGAGGAGATGCCGCGACCCAATTCACGCCAGAAGCCCTTGGCGGCGTCGTCAGGCACAAGACCATAGCGGCTCTCGACGTGCTGCCAGATGCGTTGATAGAACGGATCGCCCACGATGAGCGTGACAGCGGTGAACGTGGATACGACGAGAAGAATGGCGACAGTGAGGAACGCGAGGCCCGCGACCACGTGCACGCCCGTGTACCAGGGCTCGGGCCAGTCGTTCGCGAACGGCGTCACCGCGATCGCGATGTTCTCGAGATTCACGCCGAGGGCGATCAGGCCAGCGAGGATGACCGCGCCAACGATCAAGGCGGGCACTACGCCGAGCAGCATGAGTCCGGGGGCGGTGCGCCAGACCCCGAGGCCACGGACGAGCAGGCCCGCGCCGGCGAGAAATTCGCGGAACACGCCGGATCTTGCGTCTCGAACCATGATCCCCTCATGACGAGTGGTGGGCGATACCGGACTCGAACCGATGACCTCTTCCGTGTGAAGGAAGCGCGCTACCAACTGCGCCAATCGCCCGCGACGACAATCCTGCCACAGGCTGCGGCGCGCCCGTAACTTCGATTGGCCCTAGGCAGTCTCATCGGTTACAGTCGTACAGCACGCAGCAATGTGAGCAATGCGGATGTGGCGCAGTGGTAGCGCATCACCTTGCCAAGGTGAGGGTCGCGAGTTCGAATCTCGTCATCAGCTCGAGTAATGGCCCTCTGTGAGGTGGGCTATTGCCCACGGTGGCGTGGCCGAGAGGCGAGGCAGCGGCCTGCAAAGCCGTGCACACGGGTTCGAATCCCGTCGCCACCTCACACGCAACAGGCAGTCCCC
>JBJXDR010000016.1:0-5384 GCA_046155245.1 Rhodoglobus sp.
GCAACCTCGGCCTTGAGCGCCGTGATCTCCTCGCCACCACCGCGCCCGCTGACGATCGCCTGCACGGCAACTGTTTCGATCAGCGTGCGCTGCGACCCCACGGGGCCCACCGTCTCGCCGACAAGGCGCCCTGAGCTGAGGTAGCGCCACACGGTGCGCTCGGACACGCCGAGAGCCTCGGAGGCCTCGGCGACGGTCATGTGCATGGTGTTCTCCATGCCCGGGGCGTTCGACGCCACGCGGGGGAACACCTGCCGTGCGGGGGCCGCGAGGGCCCCCGCACGAATGGATGCTTGCTAGGCCTTGCGCTGGATCAGCATGTTCCAGACGCCGCGCTGCACAACCTTGTCGTCCTGGTTCAGTACCTCGACCTCGTACTTGCACCAGCCGGCCTTCGGGTTCTTCTCGTTCTCGGACTTCTCACCGATGGTGCGCTTCACGCGGATGGTGTCGCCGATGAACACCGGCGCGCGGAACTGCCACGTGTCGAGACCGACGAATGCGGCGGTGGCAATCTTCGGCTCCATCTTCTCCACCTGCAGGCCGGTGGCGATGGACGTCACCAGCATGCCGTGGGCGACGCGCTGGCCGAAGACAGATTCCTTGGCGCCAACCTCGTCGATGTGGACCCAGTTGAAGTCACCGGAAACGCCGCAGAAGTTGACGACGTCGGCTTCGGTCACCGTACGACGCAGCGACTCCGCGCTGTCCCCCGCATTCAGCTCCTCCCAGAAAAGACGCTCAGCCACAAGAACTCCTTGCAAATCGTTGGGGCGCCCGATTCACGAGCGCCAAAGGCGGGCGGGAGCATAACGGGGGAACACCATCGCCGGGCGGCTGGTCCGTCGTATCCGGGGTTCCGAGTCGAATAACTGGCCACGCTCTGGCCTTGGCGGCGTCGGGACATGTCCCTTTGGCCGTCGCGCCACCGCGCCGAGGAGGGATTGCGGCGTCGGGACACGCCTGGCCCGTGATCAGAATTTGCGGAACCGCCGCAAATTCGGGATCACACCAGGCTACGTCCCGCCACCGCAATCCCTCCTCGGCGCTCTAGTGGTTGCTGACTGCAAGAGGCATGAGCCCCCTGTTCCAAAACGACGAAGGGCCCGGACGATGCCCGGGCCCTTCGGTTACTGCGTGCTGCGAGGAGGTCCTAGAGGGCTTCCACAGCGGTCTTGATGCGGTCCAGACCCTCTTCGAGCTGCTCGTCGGGAGCGGCGTAGGTAAAGCGGATGTGGCCCTCACCGCGGTCACCGAAGGCGTTACCGGCAACCACACCGACGCCGTAGTCCTCGACCAGGTAGTCGGCGAACTGCTGCGCGGTCATGCCGGTGCCACGGATGCTCGGGAACACGTAGAACGAGCCGTCAGGCGTCTGACAGTCGATGCCCTCAATCTCGTTGAACTTGCTCACGACCAGGTCGCGCTTGGCCTTGAGGCGGGCGGTCTGCTGCAGCACGTGGTCCTGCGGGCCCCTGAGGGCGGCAAGGCCGGCGAACTGCACGAACGCGGGCACGTTGGTGACCGAGTTCTGCTGGAAGATGTCCATCGCGGTGATGAGCTCGGCGTCGGCAACACACCAACCGATGCGGAACCCGGTCATGATGTACGTCTTCGAGAAGGTGTCGACCACGATCGACTGGTCCTTCATGCCCTCGATGTACGAGATGCTCTCGTGCTTGCTGGGGTCGTAGACCATGTGCGAGAAGATCTCGTCGGTCAGTACAACCACGCCGTGGCGCTTGCAGATGTCGGCGATCTCGGGCAGCTGGCCCACGACCATGCCGTTGGGGCGCTGCGGCGTGTTGAGCACGAGCATCTTCGTGCGCGGCGTGATGAGCGACTCGAGCGAGTCGAGGTCGAAGTGGAAGTCGGGCTCCACGAGCGGGGCGTACACAACCTTGCCGCCGGCGTAGGTGATCCAGAACTCGTCCGGCGGGTAGCCGGGGTTCGGGAAGATGACCTCATCGCCCTGATCCACAATGGTCAGCAGCGACTGGGTGAGGGCGTGCTTGGCGCCCATGGTCACGAGGACCTCTTCGCGCTTGGTGGGACGGCCGCGCGAGGTCATCTCCTCGGCGATGGCGTCACGAAGCTCGGGAAGACCCGGGCCCGGCACGTAGCGCACGTGGCCGTCGTGAATGGCCTTGGCGCAGGCCTCGTAGATGTGTGGGGCGGGGTAGAACTCGTCGCCCTGGAAGTCGCCCTTCTCAAAGTGAAGAATCTTGGTGCCGGTATCGCGCTCGATCTGCTCGGCCTTGCGCATGGCAGCCCACTGCTTGGGAAGCACGAAGTGCTGGGTGCGACTCGAGAGTGCGTCGCGGATGTCCTTGAGAGCGTCGCTCATCGGGGTACTGCTCCTTTCGGTATTCAGTCGCCGTCCGGTTATCGGACGACGTTAAGAGCGGCGCTCGGCCGCGGGGTAGTAGGTGTTGTTGCCCGCACGCGGCGGGCGGCGCGGTTGAACGCGCCTGACTGCGAGGCGCCGAGGCGGCGGGACAGCCCGTCTGCGGCATCGATCACGAGGCGCGCGAGTTCATCTACGCGCTCCGGGGTGACCCGGGTGACTGGTCCGCCAATGCCAAGGGCAGCGACGAACCGACCAGTGTGATCCCGGATGGGGGCCCCGACGCAGCGGAGACCCTCGTCGTACTCCTCGTCGTCAACTGCGTAGCCCTGCTCGCGGATGACCGCGAGCTCGGCAAGCAGCCGATCGACGTCGGTGGTCGTCGTACGGGTGTACGACGGCATCCCGTGCGCGCTGGTGATCTCGCGCACTTCATCCTCGCCGAGATCGGCCAGGAGAACTTTGCCGAGGCTGGTTGCGTGCGCCGGATACCCGCGGCCCATGGCCGACGGGATGCGAAGCGCACGCCGCGCCTCAACTTTCTCGATGTAGATCGCCTCGCCGCGCTCCAGCACGGCAAGGTGACCGGTCTCGCCCGAGTCGCGCACCAGACCCTCAAGGAAGGGGAGGGCCTCGTCCCAGAGGCTCATCTGTTCGAGGACGATTCCGCCCATCTCAAACATCCTGAGCCCCAGGCGGTAGCGCTGCGACTTGGCATCGCGCTCGAGAAGACCAACCGCCTCGAGGTTGACGAGAAACCGGTGGGCGGTGCTCTTGTGGAGCCCCGTGCGCCCGGCGATCTCGGTGACACCCAGCTCAGGCTCCTCGGTACTGAACACCTCGAGGATCGCGCCCACACGCTCCACTGCCTGGATGCGATAGCGGTCCGGAGCTGCGTTGGTGTCGGTGTGCGCGGTGGTTGCCATGTCTCATTCTACGAAACACCGTCTTGTGACGGATGCGACGAAGGCGGCATTGCTATCAGCCAGCCATGGCACCGGCAAGGGTGAGGAGCGGGCCAACCAATACCGTATCGCTCTGTGAGACGCCGTCCCACTGGCGCAATTAGGTCGCCTGCGCCAAACGGCTCGTCACGGGTACGCTTCACACCCTGCACGTGAACCACATGGGAGTCGATGGCGTGGCATACGAGGACATCCTCTACGAGACCGGCAATGGCCGGGCGACGATTACGATCAACCGTCCGGAGCGCCTCAATGCGTTTCGCGCCAAGACGATCCTCGAACTGGGTGAGGCGCTGGAGGCTGCTGCCGACGACGAGGCCGTGGGCGTCGTGGTGCTGACCGGTGCCGGCGAGCGCGCGTTCTGCGTGGGCGGCGATGTCGCCGACCCCACCCGCACCGCTGCCGAGAAGCGCCACCTCCACACCCTGTCGCACCGCGTAGCCAACGCGATCCGCAACAACGGCAAGCCGGTCATCGCCAAGGTGCGCGGCTACTGCATCGGTGGCGGCAACGAGCTCAACGTGATGTGCGACCTCACGCTCTCGGGAGAGTCCGGCCGGTTCGGCCAGGCCGGCCCCAAGATCGGCTCGGCCCCTCTCTGGTGGGGATGCCAGCTCATGCCGTCGGTTGTCGGCGAGAAGAAGGCCCGCGAGATCCTCTTCCTCGTGCGCCAGTACGACGCCTATGAGGCCGAGCGCATGGGCCTCGTGAATAAGGTCGTCCCCGACGACCAGCTGGATGCTCTTGTTGACGAGTGGTGTGACGAGATCCTGCGTAAGTCGCCGCAGGGTCTGCGCCTGGCCAAGATCGCCATGAACACCGCCACCGACGCGCTGTACTCGTCGGTGCAGCACGGGCTGGAACTGGTGGCGCTCAACCACGTGTATGGCCCGGAGCCCAAGGAAGGCATCGCGTCGTTCCAGGAGAAGCGGCCCGCCGACTGGCGGAAGTTCCGCGACGGGCAGGGGCCCGACCCCGCCAGCCCATCGCTATCGGCAAAGGGCGCAAAGAAGCCCGCCGCTAAGCCCGCTGCAAAGAAGGCTCCCGTGGCCAAGAAGGGGGTGGCAGCCAAGCCCGCCACCGCCAAGAGGACCGCTGCCAAGAAGACGGTGGCAGCAAAGCCCGCTGCAAAGAAGCCTGTGGCCAAGAAGCCGGTAGCCAAGAAGCCCGCTGCCAAGCCCGCGACCCGCCGCACAAGCCGGTGAGCGAACTGGGTCTTGCAGCGCTCGCGCCCGCACGGCGCGAGGCCGTGGAGAAGGCGCTGTCGGGCGACCGGCTGACGCGCGCCGATTCAATGGCACTGGCCGGTGCGACATCGGCCGAGCACCCCACTCTGTGGGCTGCGGCCGCGCATCTGCGCAACCTCACGCGCCCTCCCATCGTCACCTACTCGCGCAAGGTGTTCATCCCGCTCACCAACCTGTGCCGCGACGTGTGCTCGTACTGCACCTTCGCCGTCGACGAAGACAGCATCCGGGCACGCACCATGAGCCCCGACGATGTGCTGGCCATGGCGCAGGAGGCCAAGGCGCTGGGATGCAAGGAAGCCCTGTTCTGCATCGGCGATCGCCCAGAGGTGCGCTGGCCCAAGTACCGCGACATCCTCAAGGGCTTTGGCCACGACAGCACGCAGTCGTACCTGGTGGCCATGTGCCGCATGGTCATGGAAGAGACCGGCCTGCTGCCCCACCCCAACGCCGGCATCATGAGCGAGCGCGAACTGCGCGAACTGCGCGAGGTATCGCCCAGCCAGGGGATCATGCTTGAGAGCACGTCCGAGCGGCTCTGCGCTCCGGGCGGCCCGCACGAGCACGCCCCCGACAAGAAGCCGCGTACGCGGCTGGCCATGATCCGCCGTGCTGGCAAGTTGCGAATCCCGTTCACCACCGGGATCCTCATCGGCCTTGGCGAGACCGAGGATGAGCGCATCGATGCACTGCTGGCGATCCGTGACCTGCACGACGAATACGGGCACATCCAGGAAGTCATCGTTCAGAACTTCCGGGCCAAGGATGAGACGCCCATGGCAGGCGCCGGCGAACCCGGGCTCGTCGACCTGATGACCGCATGCG
>JBJXDR010000017.1:0-19631 GCA_046155245.1 Rhodoglobus sp.
CAGCTCAGCGAGAAGTACGCGTCGTCGAAGAGGGACGACAAGGCGCAGTCGGCACTGGTTCTGGACAAGATCGTCTCCGAAATGAAGTCGCGCATCTCGGCGCGCGCCCACAAGGAGACCCAGCGGCGCAAGAATGCACTCGAGTCCTCGTCGCTCCCGGCGAAACTCGTGGACTGTCGCTCCAACGACGTCGCCAACAGTGAGCTGTTCATCGTGGAGGGCGATTCCGCTCTGGGAACGGCGAAGTTGGCTCGCGACAGCGAATATCAGGCGCTGCTACCGATCCGCGGCAAGATCCTCAACGTGCAGAAGGCGTCGGTGAGCGACATGCTCTCCAACGCTGAGTGCGCGTCGATCATTCAGGTGATCGGTGCTGGATCGGGACGGAGCTTCGACCTCGAGTCGGCTCGCTACGGCAAGGTCATCATCATGAGCGACGCCGACGTCGACGGCGCGCACATCCGCACCCTGCTGCTCACCCTGTTCTTCCGCTATATGCCGGAGATGATCCGCGACGGGCGAGTGTACGCGGCCGTCCCGCCGTTGCACCGCGTCGTCGTGCTGAACCCGGGTACGAAGCCGAACGAGACGATCTACACCTACTCAGAGGCTGAGCTGAACGGTGTCCTCGCTGGCCTCAAGAAGGCCGGCAAGAGATACCAGGATCCGATCCAGCGCTACAAGGGCCTCGGTGAGATGGATGCCGACCAGCTCGCGACCACGACCATGGACCGATCCCATCGCACGCTACGTCGCGTCAATGTTGGCGATGCCGAGCTCGCGGCAAAGGTGTTCGAACTTCTGATGGGCAACGATGTGGCGCCCCGCAAGGAGTTCATCATCGCGGGCCACGGGCTCGACCGAGACCGCATCGACGTCTGACTCGCAGATGAAGCCTGACCGTATCGTCTTCGTTCACGGCTCTGGACGTGCCGGTGTCGACGCTTGGCCGAATCAGGTTGATTGGCCGGGGGCTGTGTTCCTCACGCGACCCGGATTTGGCCCCGGCGAGCGGCCTGTCACCACCGATTTCGAAGCTGAGGCGGGCCTCGTCGAGCGGGCATGCGGATCTGGTGCGGCAGTGGTGGCCGCGTCCTACGGAGGCATTGCGGCGATTCGAGCCGCGGGGCTAGCGCCCACCGTGACTTCCCTGGTGCTCTGCGAGCCGGCCGCGTTCTCGCTCGCGCGTGGGCGACCAGCGGTCGGGGCGCACATTGCCGCGGTCGAACCCATCATGCGCCGCGCGACCCAGCTGTCGGCGGGAGAATTCCAGAACGAGTTCTTTGGGGCACTCGGCATCGTCGACGTTCCGCCGCCGGGCACTCCGGACGAGCTGGCTGCGGCGGAACGTCTGCGTCTGCAACGACCACCTTGGGCCGACCTACTCGATCGTTCGGTGTTCTCCCGGGTGCCGACCCTGGTGGTTACGGGGCACTGGAACAAGGAGTACGAAGAGGTCGCGGAAGAACTCGTTGTGCTCGGGGCCCAGCATCGTCGGATTGAGGGATTCGGCCACCAGCCCCAGGATTCGCCCGCTTTTCACTCCGTCGTCACGGCATTCTGGGATGACGTCGCTGGCTGATCGCGGCGATGTGACGACACCCCGCGTTCATCTGCGCGACCTATGCTCAGCGCATGCCAACCCGTAACATGGTTGAAGTCGTGGGAGGAACGCTCGAGGGCACCGTCCGGCGCGGCCTGCGGATGTGGCGGGGCATTCCCTATGCGGCGGCGCCCGTCGGTGAGCTGCGGTTCAGGGCACCCGCCGCTGTGACGCCGTGGGCGGGCATCCGGGACGCCTCGGAGTTCGGGCCGATCGCCCCGCAGGACCGCAACGGACAGTTCCGGGTGCGCACCAACGCCCCCATGTCCGAGGACTGCCTGAGCCTCAACGTGATCGCGCCCGCCGAGCCGGGCGAGCGGATGCCCGTGATGGTGTTCGTGCACGGCGGCGCGTACAGCGTGGGATCCGCTCGCGAGATCCACAAGCAGGGCGAGGGTCTGGTGCGATCGGGTGGCATCATCTTCGTGAATTTCAATTACCGCTTGGGTGCGCTCGGCTACCTGGACTTCAGTTCGTTCTCGACACGCACGCACCGCTTCGACAACAACCTCGGGCTGCGCGACCAGGTCGCAGCCCTCGAGTGGGTGCGTGACAACATCGCCGCGTTCGGTGGGGATCCGACCGCTGTGACACTGTTCGGTGAATCAGCAGGGGGAAACGCGGTCACCACGCTCATGACCGTGCCGCGCTCGGAGGGACTCTTCGCTCGCGCCATCGCCCAGAGTGCACCCCCCAACGCGATCTATCCCTCCGAGATCACGGCCCGGTGGGCTCGCGAGTACGTCGAGTTGCTCAGCGCCGCTGTCGACAACACGAGCACCGAGAGCACGAGCCCGGAGGATGCGGGTCAGCTGCTGATGACCGCACAGGTCGAGCAACTGGTCGCAGCCACTACGAAGATGCAACTGCGCGCGCCCGATGAGACCCCCGGCACGATCGCGCTCGCGCCGGTGATCGACGGCGAGTTCGTGCCTGAGCGTCCCCTCGACGCCTACAAGGGCGGACGCGCTCATCGCATCCCGCTGATCATCGGCACCAACGATCGAGAGGGCTCGCTGTTCCGTGGGCGACTGGACATCCTCGCGATCACGCCGCCACGCATCCGTGCGATCTTCGCGAAGACCCGCAAACGCTCGCGCAGGGCGGTCAAGGCCCAGTACCCGGGATTGCCCGCGCGACGACCGGCGGCCGACTTCGCTGGCGACTACTCGTTCTGGTACCCGTCAGTGAAGGTGGCCGAACGGCACGCGCGATTCGCTCCCGTGTACTTCTACCGTTTCGACATCGCCCCTCGTCTGCTGCGCTGGGCAGGGCTGGATGCCACTCACGGGCTCGAGCTCTTCGCGCTCTTCGACCGGATGGACGGGCTCTTCGGTCGCGGCATCGGGGCCGCGGGTGGTCGCGCCGCTTTCAAACGTGCCGGCGTGCGGATGCAGCGCCACTGGCTGAATTTCGCGCGCACCGGCGAGGTGGGCCCCGACTGGCCGCGCTACACCCCGAAGAAGCGGCGCACGCTGATCATCGACAGAACTGATCGCGTGGAGGAAGACCCGCGCCGGGCGCGACGAGTCGCCTGGCAGGACTTCGTGCCCCACATCTAGTTCGGTCAGACGGATGACCCGACGGAACCCACCACGCCCTCGAGGGGAGTCCCGGAGGCGTCGCGCTTGGCGCCGGTCTCCGGGAGAGTTCTCACCGAGCCGTCGGTGCCCACAGCGTTCGCTGGGGCCGCCCCGACCCACGCCAGCGCGAGAACATCTTCCCCCTTCAGGAAACTGTGTGCGCGCACACCGCCGGTCGCGCGTCCCTTTCCGGGGAACTCCGAGAGCGGGGATACCTTGCCGCGTCCGGGGTCGGCCCCGGCGATCGTGGCGACCGACGTCGACACGGTCACGACGACGTTGTCGGCCGCCGGGTCGACGGATCCGAAGTAGGTGACAGTCGCCTTGGCGGTCAGGTTGATGCCTGCCATCCCGCCCGCCGACGGTCCCTGCGGCCGCACGGCGGACGCGCCGAAGTGCAGCAGCTGCGCATCCGAGGCCACGAAGACGAGCTCATCGCTGTCGCCTCCCTGTGCAACTCCGACGACCTCGTCGCCTGGCTTGAGGGAGATGATCTCGAACTCGGGCTTGCTCGGCCAGGAACCGGGCGCGACGCGCTTCACGATTCCCTGCCGGGTTCCGAGCGCGATCGGCTCGCCGTCGAGGGTCACGAGACCGAGAACCCGCTCCTTGGCGCCGATGGCCAGGTACTCGGTGATCTTGGCGCCGGCCGCGAGCTGGATGGAGTTTGCGGGAACGCTCGGCAGATCGACGGCGGTGAGACGGATGAGTCGCCCCGTGCTGGTGATCGCTCCGATCTCGGTTCGACTCGTCGTGGTCACGCGCGACCTGATGGCATCGTGTCTGCTGCGACGGCGCGCCGGCGCGAGCGGGCCGCCGTCCTCGGGCAGATCGATTCGGATGGCGCGACCGGTGGTCGACAGCAGCACCTCGCAGGGGGCATCCGCGATCTCCAGCACCGGCGCCGCCTTGCGAGCTGCCGATGCGGTGGCGACGGATGCGCGCGCCTCGGTGAGTAGCGTACGTCGCGGTGTGCCGAATCGCTCAGCGACCTGCTCGAGCTCCTCGGACACGAGCTGGCGGATGCGAGCGGGATCGGCCAGAACCCCTTCGAGGTAGGCGATCTCGGCGCGCAGCTTGTCGGCCTCCGCCTCCAGCTCGATCCGGCTGAACTTCGTCAGTCGGCGCAGGCGCAGCTCCAGGATGTACTCGGCCTGCAGCTCGCTCAGGTCGAATACATCGATCAGCCGAACGCGGGCCTGGTCGCTGTCGTCGCTCTGCCTGATGACTTGGATGACCTCGTCGATGTCGAGGATCGCGATGAGCAGCCCCTCGACGAGGTGGAGGCGCTCGCGCCGGCGGGCGAGGCGATACTCGCTGCGGCGCCGCACGACGGAAAGTCGGTGATCGAGGTAGACCTGCAGTAGCTCCTTGAGGCCGAGCGTGCGGGGACCACCTCCGACGAGTGCGACATTGTTGATCGAGAAGCTGTCTTCGAGGGGGGTGAGGCGGTAGAGCTGCTCGAGCACGGCATCCGGACTGAACCCTGTCTTGATGCCGATCACGAGACGCATACCGTGCTTGCGGTCAGTGAGGTCGGTCACGTCAGAGATGCCGTTGATGCGTTTGGCGTTCACCCCGTCTTTGATCTTCTCGATCACGCGTTCGGTACCAATGAGGTAAGGAAGCTCGGTGACGACCAGTCCGGTCTTGCGCGCCGTGATGGCTTCGACCGAAACCTTCGCTCGCGTCTTGAACGCACCACGACCGGTCGCGTAGGCCTCACGGATGCCCTCGAGGCCGATGATCGTGCCACCGGTCGGCAGGTCGGGACCGGGGACGAACGACATGAGGTCGTCAAGGGTCGCATCGGGGTTGTCGAGGAGGTACCGCGCGGCTCCCGCTACCTCAATGAGATTGTGCGGCGCCATGTTCGTCGCCATACCCACTGCGATGCCGCTGGCACCGTTGACGAGCAGGTTGGGGAAGGCGGAGGGCAGCACTTCGGGTTGCAGCAGGGAGTTGTCGTAGTTGGGCACGAAGTCGACGACGTCCTCGTCGAGTCCGTCGGTCATGGCGAGAGCGGCCGCCTGCAAACGGGCCTCGGTGTAGCGCGGCGCGGCGGGTCCGTCGTCGAGTGAGCCGAAGTTTCCGTGCCCGTCGATCAGGGGCACTCGCAGCACGAAGTCCTGAGTGAGACGCACGAGAGCGTCGTAGATCGAGGCATCCCCATGGGGATGGAGCTTGCCCATCACATCGCCGACCACCCGGGACGACTTCACGTGGCCACGGTCGGGTCGCAGCCCCATCTCCGTCATCTGATACAGGATGCGCCGCTGCACCGGCTTGAGACCGTCGCGAGCGTCAGGCAACGCGCGAGAGTAGATGACCGAGTAGGCGTACTCGAGAAACGAGCCCTGCATCTCGGCGGAGACGTCGATATTCTCGATCCGTTCGCCGGTGTTCGTATCGGCGGATGTCGCGATCGGGGTGGGATTTTCGGGGGTAGCCATAGGATTGCCCCCATGCTACCGGCGCCCAAACCACACGGGCTGAGCCTTGCCGATGTGCTGGAAAGTTGCCTCGCAGCGGTGCAGGGCGACGCCAATCGGCTCGGTCTGCGGCGCGTCGATCGCGCGATAGTGCTTCTCATCGACGGGCTTGGAGCCGAGGCATTGAGGGCGACTGCTGGTCACGCTCGCACGCTCGCGGGCGCACTTACCTCTCGATCGGTGATCGAGGCGGGTTTCCCAACGACGACCGCTTCTGCGCTCGCCTCACTCGCGACCGGTCGGCTCCCCGGCCAGCACGGTCTCGTCGGCTACAGCGTCCTCGACGCCGCCCACGACCGGGTCGTGAACCAGTTGTCCGGGTGGGATGCTGATCTTGATCCCGCGACCTGGCAGTTGCTGCCCACGATCTTCGAGCGCGCCGTCCAAACCGGGATCGAGGCGGTTGCCGTTGGCCCGGAGCGCTATCGGAACTCGGGCTTTAGCGGCGCGGTGCTCAGGGGTGCGCGCTACGTGAGTGGGGCATCCATTGCGGCCCGGATGCGCCGCGCCGCTGAGCTCGCCGCCGAACCGGGCGCGCCCGCACTGATCTACGTGTACGTCCCGGAGTTGGACATGGCCGCGCACGCGCACGGTTGGCGGTCCCGGGAGTGGACGACCGTGCTGGAGACCACTGACGCAGCAGTTCGTCAGATGGCTACCGCTCTGGGGCCGCGCTGCGGGCTGTTGGTGACCGCCGATCACGGGATCGTGGATGTGCCGACAAGGGCGCATGTGTTAGTCGATTCCGAGCCGGCGCTCCTCGACGGTGTGCGCTTCATCGCGGGGGAGCCGCGATGCCTCCAACTCCACTTCGAACCGGACCTATCGCCCGGCATGATGGCCGCACGGCTCGAACAGTGGCGGGAGGCCGAGTCTGAGCGCTCCTGGGTGGTCTCGCGCGACGAGCTCGTGGCCTCAGGATGGCTCGGCGAGGTTCGGCCGGAGGTGCTGCCTCGTATCGGCGACGTTATCGTGGCCGCGCGCAAGTCGATCGCCTACTACGACTCCCGCACCGCGGGCCCGCAGGCGCGGGCGATGATCGGCCAGCACGGCTCAGTCACCCAAACCGAACTCCGCGTTCCCCTGCTCAGGTTCGGAAGTTTCGCCGCCTAGGCGAGATCGTCGTCAGGTCGGGCACCGAACACGATCTCGTCCCAGCTCGGCATTGTCGCGCGGCCCTTTTTTCGCACGGTGGGCTGCGGCGCCGTGCGGCGCGGCGCAAAGTCATCGCTCAGTGTGTCGAGAGGCACATCCATGAGATGGACGCTGCCGGCAGATTGATGCGCGGTCGAAGGTTCGTCGAATTCCTCGAAGTTCGCGGACTCCCTCTCGCCGCGCCGCCGTCGCAACGCCTCCAGAAGGTCCGCGGTCTGGTTGCCCTGCACCGGTTCCGCAGCGACGCTCGAGCGGGGGAGCGCGACCGGGGCCGTCGCATCCGTTGCGCGAGCGTTGTCCGCAACATCCGAGTCCGCAATCGCAAATGCGCCGCTGTCGAATCGTGACGAGTCGATCGTCGGCTCGTCCGTGGATACCGCTCGCAATCGCGGAATCAACACACCGGCGGCTTCGCCTTGCTGGGAGAGCGTGATTGCCTCGTTATTGACCGGGCTGAGCGTGTGCTTCTTCGGGTCGAACTGCCAACGCGCGTCGTGATCGATCTGATTGGCGGTGAAGGCGAGTTTTACCACCCACCCGCTGTCGGCATCCTTCCAGCTGGCCCATCGCTCGTTTGTTCCTGCGAGGTCGTGCAGGCGTTCGCGAATGGCGGTGCCGAAGGTCTTGCCTTGGCGCAGCGGATCGGTGTCGGCGGCGGTGTGCACCGCGACCGCGAGGGCGGAAGTGACGACGAACTCCCGTTCCGCCATCACGGGACCTTCGAACCGCTGGATGTAGTCCAGCGGTGCGCCGGTGATCGACGCGACATCCTCTGCCGACATTCCCGAGCGGATGTGCGCCTGGATATCCTTCGGTGAAAGCTTTCGGCCCTCGCCCGTCTCGGGGATACTCTGGCGCACTTTCGATTGGAGCGCATCGTCGATGGGGAGTCGGTAGCGCGTTCCGTCATCAGAACTGACGAGGAGCGCGCCGTTCTCCACTCCAATTACTTGCAGGTCTTGCATGCTGAAAGCCCTCCAGCCGTGGCGATTGCCACAAGGATGACACGCCCGACGTGCGTTTGCCGGGAATAGAAAGGGCGTGCCGCAAGTTGATCGCCTAGCGCCTAGCGCCAGTATTCGGCGGGGTTTGCTATTCCCCTTGGGATGATGCACACTGTCCCCGCCGATTTCGTTACGTAGCACTGAGAAACGACGCATACAGAAGTGGATGGGCATGGCAACCGACTACGACGCACCCCGCAAGACCGACGACGAATCAGAGTCGATCGAGGCCCTCAAGGAGCGCGTTCCGGACAAGACCTCGGGTTCAATCGACGCGGATGACGCAGACAACCCCGGCAGTTTCGAGCTCGCGGGAGCCGACCTCTCCGACCTCGACCTCGACGTGGTGGTGCTGCCCCCGCAGGCAGACGAATTCACCTGTGTCAGCTGCTTCCTGGTAAAGCACCGCTCACAGCTCGATCACGACACAAAGCTCGGCTCTATCTGCCAGGAGTGCGCAGCCTAGCTTCGGCCACTGCAGAAATGACTGCCTCTGGCCGTCGAGTGGAGACGAGCCAGTAAGGTGTGGGGTCGGCGTCGTCCACGAGGAACACTTTGACGACGGGCTCGATCCAGCCTCTGATTAGGAGCCACGCGCGGGCGTCGAGTTCTGGCCCGCGCTCCGCGCGGGCGTCATCCCCGAAGTGGGCGCTCAGTTCACCGATCACCGCAATCGGCAGCCGCGCCTTTCCCGCGACGACATGCGTCGCGGTCACTTCCACGACCGGCGAGGCGAGGATGAGGAGCGCGACAATCGCGATATACAGCGCGATTGCCACGATCATGCCCACGGTTTGGTTGATGGGCAGAAACACCAACAGGCTCGCCGGAATAACCAAGGCTGTGCTGATGAACTGCCACGGTGTGGGCCAGAGCTTCTCGCGATAGATTGACATAGCTCTATTCGATCAGACTTTTCTAACAGTTCAGGGTTCTGCACTACCCTCATGACGTGGCTGATAACGTCGAGGTGCTAATTTCCTCACCCGCTCTGCCGATCTACGCACATCCCGGCGACGCGGGAGCGGACCTTATGGCGGCAGAGGACTTCGTCCTCGCCCCGGGGGCACGAGCCACGGTGCCCACTGGAGTCTCGATCGCCTTGCCAGACGGTTATGTCGCGTTCGTCGTTCCCCGAAGCGGGCTGGCCGATCGCCACGGAATCACGATCGTCAACAGCCCTGGCACCGTGGATGCCGGCTACCGCGGCGAGATCCGCGTGACGATCCTGAACACCGATGCCGAGCATCCGTTCTCGATCAACGTCGGAGATCGGATAGCCCAGCTGATAGTCATGCCGGTCTCACGAGCGCGTTTCGTACCGGTGAGCACCCTGCCCGGAAGTCACCGCGGGGAGGCGGGTTTCGGCTCGACCGGCCTGCGTCCCGCGAAAAGCCCCAGAGGAGTCACCCCGTGACTGACGCATTTGAGCCTGAGCCCGCCGAGCAGCCGAAATCGGCTCCGGCCGATCGGGATACCGCCGGCCCACTTGACGAGGGCGAGGCCAACGCCGTGCGGCCTTACGTCGATCTCGGCGGAGTGAAGATTCTGCCGCGCACCGATCTCGCGCTTCGTCTCGAGGTCGAGGAGAGTACGAAGCGGGTCGTCGCCGTGGGTCTCGATTACGCGGGCTCCTCCCTGCAGGTACAGCCATTCGCCGCTCCACGCTCGAGCGGACTGTGGCACGAGATCCGCGAGCAGATCGTCGACCAGATCGGTAAGCAGGGCGGTCACATCACCCCACGGAACGGCGTGTTCGGCCCGGAACTGCTTGCTGAGATTCCGGTCGCCGGCGGGCAGCCGAGGCTTGCCCGGTTCATCGGAGTTGACGGGCCGCGCTGGTTCTTGCGCGGTGTCATCTCCGGGGAGGGCGTCGCCGACCCGGCGGCTGCAGAGCAGATCGAGGAGATCTTCCGGTCGATCGTGGTAGTTCGCGGCACCACACCCATGCCGCCGCGTGACCTTATCCCGTTGCACATGCCCGCGACTGGCCAGCCCGCGTGAGCGACGACCAGGGCACCACCCCGCCATCGTTGAAGGAGAGCCTCGCCGAGGCCGCGCGACGGTCCGGGCTCGGCAAGGTGGCTCCGGGCGAGAAGCCAAGCGGCTCAGCGCTGCTTTCCGCGATGGGCGGGGTGCGAGGGCTGGTCGAGTCAATACTCCCGGGTCTGGGATTTCTGGTGGTCTACACCATCACTCAGCAGTTGCTGCCGTCAGTGCTCTTCCCGCTCGCGCTGGGCGTGGTCTTCGTCATCGTTCGCGTGATCAGCCGCCAGCCGTGGACCACGGCCGTCGCGGGAGTGGTGGGCATCGGGCTCTCCGCCGGCCTTGCGCTGGTGACCGGACGCGCCGAGGACAACTTCGTGTTCGGTTTCCTGATCAACGCGGTGTTCCTTGTCGCTCTGGTAGTCAGCCTCGTCGTGCGCTGGCCGCTCATCGGGGTGATCGCCTCGCTCATCACGCAGGAGGGCTCCGCCTGGCGAGTCGACCCCGCGAAGGTGAAGGTCGCGACGGTGGCCACTATCCTCTGGTGTGGGCTCTTCGCGCTGAGGCTCGGCGTTGAGCTGCCGCTCTACTTCGCTGGCAACACCCAGGCGCTCGCGACGCTGAAGCTCATCTTGGGTGTGCCGCTGTACGCGGCGCTTCTCTGGGTCACGTGGCTGCTCGTTCGAACGGCATATGCGCGGCCTGAGCCCGAGTGAGGTAGCCGAGCGCGTCGCGCGGGGCCAGAACAATGCGACGCGTCAGACGACCTCACGGCCGCTCTGGTACATCATCAGGGACAACGTCTTCACCTTGTTCAACGCGATTCTGACGGCCTGCTTCGTCGCAATCGTCCTGTTCGGTGACCTCCGCGACGGCCTGTTCTACGGCATCGTCGTGGCCAACTCGCTCATCGGCATCGTCCAGGAGCTCCGCGCGAAGCTCGCCCTCGATCGCCTGGCGCTCCTCGCATCACCAACTGTCGCGGTCAGGCGAGGCGGGGCCACCGTGATCCTGTCACCTTCAGAGGTGGTGATCGATGACGTCGTCGTCGTACGCCCGGGGGACCAGATAGTCGCCGACGGGCAGGTGCTCGACGCAAACGACCTGACCGTCAATGAGTCGCTGCTCACGGGTGAATCCGAACCGATCGTGAAGACCGCGGGCGACACGGTGCTGTCCGGAGCCCTTGTATCGGGGGGCACGGGTCACCTGCGTGTCACCGCGGTGGGCGCGGACTCGTACGCGAGCCGGCTGACGGTCGAGATTCGTCGGCACTCGCTCGCCTACTCGGAGTTGAGAGCGGCGACCAATCGCATCCTCGTCTACATCTCCTGGGTTCTGGGCCCCATCGTTCTCGTCGTCATCGGGAGCCGGATGTTCACCTACGGCAACGGATTCAGTCTCGCCGCGCTGGGCGACGGCCGCTGGCGCACGGCCCTCCTCGACGTCGTGGCGAGCGTCGTGGGAATGATACCGGAGGGTCTCGTGCTGCTGATCAGTCTCACGTTCGGCGTAGCCGCCATCCGGCTCGCCCGGCAGCGGGTGCTGATTCAGGAGCTTGCCGCGGTTGAGATTCTCGCCCGAGTGGATGTGCTCTGCCTTGACAAGACCGGCACTCTCACCAGTGGGGATGTCGCGTACCGCACCTACGAATTATTCTCCGATGACCCACGGCTCGGGGCAGCACTGAGCTTGTTCGGACACGACGATGCCGCCAACGCCACGGCGAAGTCCCTCGTGGGACATTTCCCGCCGACGGGCGCAACGGTGCTACAACGCATACCTTTCGCGAGTTCCCGCGCCTTCAGCGGACTCGAACTCGCCCTCGATGGTGAGGAGTCGCGTTGGCTGCTCGGTGCCCCCGAACGCCTCTTATCCGGCGCGAATCGCGACCGCGCTGCGATACACGCGGGAGACGGTACGCGTACCCTCGCGGTGGTGCGACTCGAGGGCGAGTTGCCCGACACCGACGTTTTGGTGCTCGACGACCTGGTCCTTCATCCGGTAGCTCTGCTGCTCTTCGGTGAGACCATCCGACCGGATGCTGCCGAAACCCTCGGCTACTTCGCCGAACAGGGCGTGCGCTGCGTCATCATCTCGGGCGACAACCCCACGACCGTCGCGGCGCTCGCGGAAGGACTGGGCGTCGGCTCGAGTTCGGTCGATGCGCGGGAGCTCACGGATGACGCGGCTCTGCGTCAGGCTCTGACCCAGCACAACATCTTCGGCCGCGTGACTCCCGACCAGAAGCGAGCCATGGTGCGGGTGCTGAAGGAGGACGGGCACACCGTCGCGATGACGGGCGATGGCGTCAACGACGCGATGGCGATCAAGGATGCCGATCTTGGAATCGCGATGGGTTCGGGCACATCGGCATCGAAAGCCGTCGCTCGTGTGGTGCTTCTCGACAACGAGTTCGGTCGACTCCCGCAGGTGCTGTTGTACGGACGGCAGGTCATCGCCAACGTCGAGCGGGTTGCGAATCTGTTTCTCGCGAAGACTACGTACGGCATCCTGTTCGCGATTGTCTTCGCCGCGCTGCTGTGGGAGTTCCCGTTCCTCCCGCGTCAGCTCACCCTCGTATCGACGCTCACGATCGGCATTCCCGCGTTCTTTCTGGCTCTCGCACCCAACCGCCGCATCCACCACCCCGGTATCCTCGGGCGCCTGCTGCGCTACGCAGTGCCCACCGGGCTGATCGCGGCCCTCGTGGCATTCGCAACCAACGCGATTGTTCGCGAACTAGTTCCACAGGCGGAGGCACGGTCGATCACGACCGTCGGGCTGTGGATCGTGGCGTTCTGGATCCTCTGCGTGCTCTCGCGCCCGCTCGACCGGTGGCGCGCACTGCTGCTCGCCTCGATGGTTCTGCTGTTCGTTCTCGCCACGGCGGTGCCGTTCGGACGGGACTTCTTCGCGATGCGCCTCGTGGCTGACGTACCGCTGGCGATCGGCATCGCGGCGGGCTTCGTTGGCGCCGCGCTCATCGAGCTGACGTACCGGATCGCGCGGTCACGCGGGCTGATCTTCGACCGAGAGTGATGCTAGATTTATCTTGATGTCAAGATAGTTTCACGGGAACCGCGCGGGGCATCCGTGCAAGGATTGACGTCAGACTCAGCAAGGGAGACGACAGTGTCAGCAGTGAACAGTTTCGGGTCGAAGGACACGCTCACGGTCGGTTCTACCGACTACGAGGTCTTCAGGGTCGACACGGTTCCTGGGCACGAGCGGCTCCCGTTCAGCCTCAAAGTGCTGCTCGAGAACCTGCTGCGCACCGAAGACGGTGCCAACGTCACGAAGTCCCAGATCCAGGCGCTCGGATCGTGGGCGCCCGACGCCGAGCCCGACACGGAGATCCAGTTCACCCCGGCACGCGTGGTGATGCAGGACTTCACGGGGGTGCCGTGCATCGTCGACCTCGCAACGATGCGGGAGGCGATGAGTGCCCTTGGGGGCGACCCGACCAAGATTAATCCCCTCGCGCCAGCTGAACTGGTCATTGACCACTCGGTCATCGCCGACCTATTCGGTACCGAGAACGCCCTGGAACGCAACGTCGAGCTCGAGTACGAGCGCAACGGCGAACGTTACCAGTTTCTGCGCTGGGGGCAGACGGCATTCGACGATTTCAAGGTCGTGCCGCCCGGCACCGGAATCGTGCATCAGGTCAACATCGAGTATCTCGCGCGGGTGACCTACACCCGCACCGTGGATGGTGCCCTTCGCGCCTATCCCGACACCTGCGTCGGCACCGATTCACACACGACCATGGTGAACGGACTCGGCGTGCTCGGCTGGGGTGTCGGCGGCATCGAGGCTGAGGCGGCTATGCTCGGCCAGCCCGTGTCGATGCTGATCCCCAAGGTTGTGGGCTTCAAGCTCACCGGATCAATCCCGGCTGGCGTCACCGCAACTGATGTCGTTCTGACGATCACCCAGATGCTGCGCAAGCACGGGGTCGTCGGCAAGTTCGTGGAATTCTACGGTGCTGGAGTTGCGTCAGTTCCTCTCGCCAACCGAGCCACGATCGGCAACATGAGCCCCGAGTTCGGCTCCACCGCTGCAATGTTCCCGATCGACGACGTCACCTTGGAGTACCTTCGGCTAACCGGTCGCAGCGAGAGCCAGGTCGCTCTGGTCGAGGCCTACTCGAAGCTCCAGAAGCTATGGCACGATCCTGCCGCGGAGCCCAGCTTCAGTGAGTACCTTGAGCTCGACCTCGCGACGGTCGTGCCCTCAATCGCGGGACCGAAGCGACCTCAGGACCGTGTCGAACTGAGCAACGCCAAACTGCAATTCGAGCTCGACCTCGAGGACTACGCGACGCAGGATCTCTCGCGGGTGGATGCGGCGATCGAGGGCTCGTTTCCGGCCTCCGACCCGATCGGATTCACAGCCCAGGACGAAGAGACCGCTCACGAGCTATCGCACAGCCATGTGAGCCACGCGCCGGCCAAGCTGTCCAAGCCGGTTCCCGTTACGCTCGCCGACGGCACGAAGTACACCCTTGACCACGGCGCGGTTGCGGTTGCCGCGATCACCTCCTGCACGAACACGTCCAACCCGAGCGTCATGCTCGCGGCCGGCCTGCTGGCGCGCAATGCCGTCAAGAAGGGGCTGAAGTCAAAGCCGTGGGTCAAGACCACCCTGGCACCGGGGTCGAAGGTCGTCACGGACTACTACGCCAAGGCCGGGCTCACCGACGACCTCGAGGCGCTTGGCTTCTACACCGTGGGCTACGGCTGCACGGTCTGTATCGGTAACACCGGGCCGCTCATCGACGAGGTGACCGCCGCCGTTAACAACAACGACCTCGCTGTTACCGCCGTACTGTCCGGCAACCGCAACTTCGAGGGGCGCATCAGTCCCGACGTCAAGATGAACTACCTTGCGAGCCCACCGCTTGTCATCGCGTATGCCCTCGCCGGTTCGATGAACTTCGACTTCGAAAGTGATTCGCTCGGTATCGGCAGCGATGGCCAGGACGTCTATCTCAGGGACATCTGGCCGGACTCGGCCGAGGTGCAACGCACCATCGATTCCTCCATCAACACTGGCATGTTCACCAAGGAGTATGGCGAGGTGTTCGACGGTGACGAGCGTTGGCGTTCGCTGCCCACCCCCGACAGCGAGGTGTTCGAGTGGGACACGACCTCCACCTACGTGCGTAAGCCCCCGTATTTCGACGGCATGACGATCGAGACGTCTCCGGTCGTCGACATCGTCGGCGCGCGCGTGCTCGCCAAGCTCGGCGACTCGGTCACCACCGACCACATCAGCCCGGCCGGCTCGATCAAAGCCGAGAGCCCCGCGGGCAAGTACCTGCAGAGCCACGGCGTGGATCGCAACGACTTCAACTCCTACGGCTCGCGTCGCGGCAACCACGAAGTCATGATCCGCGGAACGTTCGCGAACATCCGTCTCAAGAACCAGCTGTTGGACGGCGTTGAGGGTGGCTTCACTCGGGACTTCACCCAAGCGGATGCCCCGCAGTCGTACATCTACGACGCGAGCGTCAACTACCAGGCCGCCGGCACCCCACTCGTGATCTTCGCTGGCAAGGAGTACGGCTCGGGTTCGAGCCGCGACTGGGCTGCGAAGGGCACCTCGCTGCTCGGGGTGAAGGCCGTCATCGCCGAGACGTTCGAGCGCATCCACCGCTCCAACCTCATCGGCATGGGCGTGATCCCGCTGCAGTTCCCCGCGGGCGAGACTGCGCACAGCCTCCGCCTCGACGGCACGGAGGTCGTGTCGATCTCTGGGATCACGGCGCTCAACGACGGCACGACTCCGAAGACGGTGCGGGTGACCGCGACGCCGAGCGAGCACTCCCCGCAGGGGAGGGCCCCGATCGAGTTTGACGCTGTGGTGCGCATCGATACTCCCGGAGAGGCCGATTACTACCGCAACGGCGGCATCCTGCAGTACGTGCTGAGGTCCCTCGTTTAGGCTGGACAACATGACTCTGCTGGAGGATATTCACGGCCCCCGTGACCTCGACAATCTGACCCCAGCCCAGCTGGTTGAGCTGGCCTCGGAGGTGCGGGAGTTCCTCGTACGCGAGGTTTCGAAGACCGGTGGTCACCTCGGACCGAACCTGGGGGTCGTCGAACTGACCATCGCGATCCACAAGGTGTTCGACTCGCCCAAGGACTCGATCGTGTTCGACACGGGGCACCAGACCTATGTGCACAAGCTGCTCACCGGCCGCCAAGACTTCAGCCGACTTCGTCAGGAGGGTGGGCTCGCCGGATATCCCCAGCGTTCCGAGTCGCCCCACGACATCGTTGAGAGTTCGCACGCGTCGAGTTCGCTGTCGTGGGCGGACGGAATCTCCCGCGCATTCACGATGACCGGTCAGACCGATCGCCATGTGGTCGCGGTTGTCGGTGATGGAGCCCTGACCGGCGGTATGACGTGGGAGGCGCTCAACAACATCAGCGATGACAATAGCCGCAATCTGGTGATCATCGTCAATGACAACGGACGCTCGTACGCGCCCACCATCGGGGGCATGGCGCACTTCCTCAACGACGTTCGCACGCGCCGCTCGTACCGAACTTTGTACTCGACGAGCCGAAAGGTGTTCGAGAAGTTCGGCGGCCCCGGCCGCGCCCTTTACCGCGGCCTTCGCGGCGGCCTGCGCGGCTTCTTGGCTCGCTTCAGCAACAACGAGGCGCTGTACTCGAACCTCGATATCGAGTACCTGGGGCCGGTGCACGGCCACGACCTTGCCGCGCTCACTGAGGTGCTCCAACAGGCCAAGAACTACGGCGCCCCCGTCATCGTGCATGCGATCACCGAGAAGGGGCGCGGCTACCAGCCGGCCCTGCTCGACACCGCCGACCAGTTCCACGCCGTGGGACAGATCGATCCCGAGACGGGCGAGCCGATTGAGGTCGCGAGCAAGCCGTCGTGGACGAGTGTTTTTGCAGATGAGATTGTTCAGCTCGCCGACCACAATCCCCGTCTTGTGGGCATCACCGCCGCGATGCTCCGGCCGACCGGTCTTCACAAGTTCGCGGAGAAGTATCCCGACCGCGTGCTCGACGTCGGGATTGCCGAGCAGCATGCCGTGACGTCAGCTGCGGGCCTCGCCTTCGGCGGTCTGCATCCAGTGGTCGCCCTGTACGCGACCTTCGTGAACCGTGCCTTCGACCAGGTGCTGATGGATGTCGCCCTGCACAAGGCCGGTGTCACCTTCGTGCTCGACCGGGCCGGGGTCACCGGCCCCGACGGGGCGAGCCACCACGGCATGTGGGATCTCGCGATTCTGCAGGTCGTTCCGAACATCCGCATTGCCGCTCCTCGCGACGCGACCCGTCTTCGCGAGGAACTTGGCGAGGCCGTGGCCGTGGATGACGCGCCCACGGTCGTGCGCTTCTCCAAGGGCAGCGTAGGCACGGAATTCGAGGCGGCGCGTCGCACTGACGACGGTGTGGACGTGCTGCGGGAGGCTCCGCACAAGGACGTGCTCATCGTGACCGTGGGGCCCATGGCCAAGACCGGGCTGCAGGTCGCGGAACGCCTCGCTGCCCAGGGTATCGGGGCAACCGTGATCGACCCGCGCTGGGTTGTGCCAGTACCGCAGAGCGTGATCACGTTAGCCGCGGAACACCGGCTGGTGGTGACGATCGAGGACGGCGTGCGCGTCGGCGGAATTGGGACGCGCATCCGTCAGGACCTGCGCGCCGCCGGAGTCGACACCGCGGTGAATGAACTCGGGCTTCCTGATCAGTTCCTCGAGCACGGCAGCCGCGACTACATCCTCGAGCAGGTCGGGCTGACACCACAAGCGATCGCCCGGGATGTGGTGGCCCAGGTGCTCGGCAGCAAGATCCCCGTCGCCAGGCCGTTGCCTGCCGAACTCACGCGCGCCGAACGTACTCAAGCAGAACGAACCTAAGCCGCACGAACCTAAGCCGACCGCGCGGCTCGCCGACTGAGGTAGTGCGGCCGCGCTCGGCGCCTACTTGACCCCGCGGATCGGCGGGTGGTGGAAGGTGTCTCCGAACGCCCGCACTGACGCTCCGGAACGGTCGAGATACGGGGTTGCCCCGCCCATCTGGAACGGGTAGCCAGCACCGAGGATCAGGCAGAGGTCGATGTCCTCGGCGGCCTCGACGACCTTATCTTCGAGCATCCGATGGATCTCGTCGGCCAGGCCATCCTCGATTCGGGTCTGCAGCTGCGCCGTCGTCATGGGAGTGGTACCACCCTTGACGATATCGAGGGCCTTCTTGTCGATGCCCTTGACCTTGCCCTTGGCGTCACGCTCGAAGATGTGGCCCAGTTCGGCCAGCTCGTGCAAGTTCTTGCTCTCGAAGAACCGATCGGGGAAGGCCGCGTGGTGAGTGTCGAGCACGTGCGCACCGACCTTGAGGCCGACGAGTTCGAGCAGCTCGAACGGGGTCATCGGCAGACCGAACGGGCGAGTCGACTCCTCGACAACCGCGAAGGGCGTCCCGGTGTCGACGGCGTGCATCGCCTCGCCAAGAACCTTGGCCAGGATGCGGTTGACGACGAACCCGGGGGTGTCCTTGGTGATGACGGCGGTCTTGCGCAGCTTCGCCGCGGTTGACATCGCGGTGGCAAGGGCCTCGTCGGTGGTGTGAGGTGTGCGCACAACCTCGATCAGCGGCATGACCGCGACGGGGTTGAAGAAGTGGAAGCCCACGACTCGCTCGGGGTTGGTCAGCTTCGCGCCGATCTGCTCGACCGAAAGCGACGACGTGTTGGTCGCGAGGATCGCTTCGGGCGTGATGTACTTCTCGACCTCGGCGAACACAGCCTGCTTCGCCTCGAGCTCCTCGAAGATCGCCTCGATGACCCAATCGCAGCTCGCGAAGTCGGCCTTGTCGGTCGTTCCGCTGACGAGGGCGTTGAGCCGGTTGCTCTCGTCACTCGAGATGCGACCCTTGCCCTGCAGTTCGTCGATGTCCTTGCGGATGGATGCAACACCCTCGTCGACCCGCTTCTGGTCGAGATCGGTGATGACCACGGGCACCTGGAGTCGTCTCACGAAGAGGAGCGCAAACTGGCGGGCCATGAGCCCAGCCCCGATCACGCCCACCTTGGTGACCGGTCGCGCCAGGGCCTTGTCCGGAGCGCCAGCAGGTCGCTTGGCCCGCTTCTGCACGAGGTTGAATGCATAGATGCTCGCGCGGAACTGATCGCCGGCGACCAGGTCCGCAAGGGCGACATCCTCTGCCGCGAAGCCAGTCTTCTTGTCGGTGTTCTTCGCAGCCTTGAGTAGGGCGAGAGCCTGGTACGGGGACTGCGCGACCCGGCCGATGCGGCTCGCGAGGGTCTTCTCGGCAATGCCAATGGCGATGTCCCACTTCGCCAGGCGTTCGACCTTGCCCGGCTCATTCTGGCGCTTGACCTTCGTCTTGCCGGAGATCACGCCGTCGGCCCACTTAATGGAGTCCTCGAGGAAGTTTGCGGGAGGGAAGATCGCGTCGGCTATTCCCAGATCGAAAGCCTGCTGCCCGCTGAGCATGCGGTTGTTCTTGAGCGGGTTGGAGATGATCACCTCGAGGGCATTCTCGATGCCGATGAGGTTGGGGAGCAACCAGGCGCCACCCCATCCCGGAATCAAGCCGAGGAAGACCTCGGGGAGCGCGAATGCGGGCACCGATGAGTCGATCGTGCGGTAGTCCGCGTTGAGGCCGACTTCAACACCACCACCGAGAGCGAGCCCGTTGGTGAAGACGAAGGAGGGCACTCCGAGCTCGCTGAGCTTGCCGAGCGCCCAGTGGCCGAGTTCGGCCATCTGCTTGCCGGTCTCGTAGTCCGGGATGTC
>JBJXDR010000018.1:0-30630 GCA_046155245.1 Rhodoglobus sp.
CATGGGTGGGTGGTCAGTGGTGGTGGTTCGTCAGTGGGTGTCGTCGGCGAGTAGCGCGTCGAGCCTGTCGATGCGGGATCGCCAGAGGGCGGCGTACGAGTCGAGCAGGGTTTGAGCGCGGGCGATAGTCGCCGGGTCGCCGCGAACGATGCGCTCGCGGCCTCGAGGTTCTTTGGTCACCAGCCCCGCTCCTTCCAGCACAGCGACGTGCTTCTGAACGGCCGCAAACGACATCGCGTAGGCATCGGCGAGTTCGCTCACCGACGCTTCGCCGACCAGGGTGCGGCGCAGGATGTCCCGCCGGGTCGCGTCGGCGAGCGCACGGAAGATACGGTCGACTTCGTCGCTACTGAGCTCTAGTTGTACAACCATTTGGTTGTATGTTACGCCCGCCGGAGCGCCGCGTCAAGGGGCATTGCCGGTGGTCGAGCGGAGCCGAGACCTACGCGCTCTCGAACACCACGACAGGATCTGTGGTCGGTGCGGTCGAGCCGCCCCGAGGTTCGACAGTGACGCCGATCGTGTCGCCGGCCTTCAAGTCGCCTTCGAGCACTCGTGCCGTGCTCCCTGCCGCACTCACGGTGAAGGTGCCCGCCGAACGAGCGCCCGCCGCGTCGATGTACCACAGCTGGTACACCGCACTAGCGGGAAGCGGCTTCAGGCCGTCGACGATGACCGCAGAACTGGCCAGCTCGGTTGACCACACGAGAGTCGCGGTGCCTCCGCCGTCCAGCGTGATCACCTGGCGCTGCGAGTCATCCGCGGCCGTGATAGCCGCGAGCTGCTCGGCCTGCGCGGCAGCGAAGTTGTTCGACGTGATCGCCGTCGAGACCACGCCGCCACCCACGATCAGGGCGACGGATGTCGCGGCAGCAGCCAGCGCGACCGCCGGACGGGTAAACCAGCGAGCCCGAGCGCGCGCCTCCGCTTTGCCCACGACAGGGGACTCGGCGACAGGGGGCTCAGCGGCTAGCTGCGGCGTGGTCGCCAGCTGCGCCATGATGCTCGCCTTGAGTGCAGGCGGCGGAACCACGGGAGTGACCGCGAGACCGAGCATCACGGCGGTGTCGGAGAGTCCGGTCACTTCGGCACGGGTCTCCTCAGAGCCGGCGAGGTGTGCTTCGAGTTGCTCGCGCTCGTTGGCGTTCAGGGCGTCTAGGGCGTATGCGCCGGAGAGGTTGGCGGTGTCATCCGCAGGGTTGGTGCTCACGAGGTCACCCCCAATTCATCGCGAAGACGGATCATGCCGTCTCGCAGTCGGGTCTTCACGGTGCCGATGGGCACGCTCAGCAGTTCAGCCACTTCGCTGTGGCTGTAACCACCGTAGTACGCGAGCGAGACGGCCTGGCGCTGCAGTTCAGTCAAACGGCTCATTGCCCTGGTCACCCTCTCATGCTCAATACTGACTTCAACGGCTTCGGCCACGTTGTCGTAGTCCGGAGCGAAATCACGGATGCCGATCTTGACATCCCGGTCCCGTGACGACTGCGAGGCTCTCACTCGGTCAACCGCCCGGCGGTGGGCCATCGTGAGAATCCACGTTGTCGCTCCCCCTTTGTTCGGATCAAAACGCGGAGCGGATTGCCAGATTTCGAGGAATATTTCTTGGGTGACCTCCTCGGACTGCGCCTGGTCGCGAAGTACTCGCTTCACGAGTCCGAACACGCGCGGGGAGATCTGGTCGTACAACTCGCTAAATGCCCGCTGGTCCCCGGTGGCAACCCGTTCGAGCAGGTCCTGCTGGCTCGGAACGGCGTCTACGTCGTTCTCGAAAGCCATGGTCTCCAGCATGTCACGTCCTTGGGAAAGTGGCGGGTGAATCGGGCCGGTAAATCGATGGTGGGGCCGGCGGGATGGTCATCCGCCGGCCCCGGTCAATCAGCTACTAGTTACTCGATGCCCTTGTTGGCGGCAATTCCACCGGACAGAGCGGTGGCCGTCATCTGCATGTGCGAAGCGGCCTCCTGCAGCAGGGTGTAATAGCTCGGGTCACCCGCGATGTTGGCGTCGATCGCTGCGAGCAGCGACGTGGCGTGCGTCTCGAGCTCGCCCTGAACGGCCTCGGCCGGCAGCTCGGGAACAACCGAGTTGATCAGCTGGCCGAACGACACCGCGTAGGCACCGAGGTCGGACACGGCCTTGTCGACCTTCGCCTGGTCGCCCGTCACCTTGCCGAGCGTGTAGTCGACGAAGAACGGGATGTGTGAACGCCACGAGTCAAGGAACGGCTGCTCAGCGTCGGGGTAGACCGAACCGATGAGTGCGGCAACGGCGACGGAGTTATCGTCGAGCGCCTGCACCGCGGCGGCGGTCTTGGGGGCAGTCAGGTCGCCACCGTCAGCGAGGGCCTGGTTGATGGCCGCACCGGCGAGGTAGACGTGGTCGTAGAGTGCGGCCTGAACGGCAGCACGCAGACCCGCGCCATCGCTGTTGACGGTGTCAACGGCCACGGTGTCGCTGCTCATGGTTTCGGTGGACGTGTCCGTACCCGTGGCTGCGGTGCAGCCGGTGAGAGCGAGGGCGGTTGCAAGGCCGAGGCCCGCAAACACTGTGATCTTGCGCATTATTTTCTCCTAGTTGTGTTGTTGTGTTGGGTGCATCTCCCAGGTGCACGAAGGTTCGGCTTGTGGGTCGGCCTTACGGCTCGACGATGACCGTCGCATTCATGGTCAGGTGCGGCTGGCAGTAGTACTTGTACGTTCCGGCTTCGGTGAAGGTGAAGCTGAACGTGTCGCCCTCGGATCCCTTCGGGCTGAGGGCGTGATCAAACATGCCGTCAGGAGTCTGAGTGCCCCGAAGGCCCGTGCTCTCGTTGACATCGCCCCACTCACCTGAGGTGATGGTGTGACCAATCGTCTCGCCGTTCTGCCAGGTGACGGTATCGCCGACCTTGACGGTGATGTCGTTGGGCATGAACTTGAGGCTCAGGGTGATGACGGTGTTCTCGGCCTGTGGTTCGGCTGCTGGCGTGCCCTCGGGTTCCGCCGGCTGGCCCGAGCTGCTCTCGGAAGGCAGCACCTGGGAAGGTTGAGAACCTGTGCATCCCGAGAGAGCAAGGACCAGAACCGGCAGAACGAGAGCACCCGCGAGGGTGATCTTGGATGTCGTGAAGTTGGTGGACATGTGACTGGTTCGGGGCACACGGCGAACCGGTTTGGTCCTTCTTTGGATTGGTTTCGGTGGGTTTCGATACGCCACTGTGCGGCTACGCGACCTGCCGGGATGCACCGCCGGATCCAGAATAAATGCCGGGCCGCAGAACGCCTCTCGGCGCAAGGCCGCTCGGAGCGGCTATTAGTGGAGCCCGGGGTTACTGCGGCCCGGCTGGTCAAGTTTAGCAATGCTGCGGGATGCCCCGGCGGGCTTGCGCGGGCCCCGGCTCGGCTTCGCGCACACGTTTCGGCCCGGCCGCAGGCCTTGCGCGCCCTCCGTGCCCGCCCCCTGGCTTCGCGCGCACATTGCGGACGAATCCCGCCTCTCTGGTGCGGCGTAATGTCCGCAGCATGCGCGCGAGGCGCCGGTCAGTCCAGGTTGCCGACTCGGTAGAGGCGGGCCGCGACCGTGAACTCGTCGGCGGTGAGGGAGAGGCGGGCGGCCCGAGTCGTCAATTCGGTGGCTCGTTCGGGATGCACGGGGTCAGAGTCATCCGCGATGCTGATGCACCCGGCGCTGAGGATGCGGCAGAACGCTGCCGCGCGGTCGAGCGCGATGGCGAAGTCGCCGCGGAAGAGTCCCCGGAGTATCTGGTCGGCGAGCTCGGTGATCTCGTCGGGGCCGGCGGGTTGGGGGGCGCCGGCGACGGCCGCGTCAATAGTTGCCAGAACTTCGGTGCCGCGCTGAAAGTAGAGGGCCGTGGCATCCGGATCTTGGCGAATCAACACGCACACGAGGTAGATGCGCCACAGCGCGCCCGGCAGGCTGCGCGGGCTGGAGCGGGCCCAGAGTTCGGCGAGCGCGTCGATTCCGTGGGAGTCGGTGTAGGCGACGAGCCGCTCAAGCACGGCCGGGTCGTCGGTCTCGCGGGCGCGGTTCACGAGCGCGTGGGCGGTGTCGTGGGCGACGCGCAGAATCTGGGCGGGGTCTTCGCCGCCCTCGTACTCGTCGAACTTGTCGCCCGAGTACTGGGTGGGCTTGTGGAAATCGTCGGCCATCAACTCAACGGTACGCTTGAGCTGTAGGGCCTGTAGCTCAGTTGGTAGAGCATCGGACTTTTAATCCGCGGGTCGCGGGTTCGAGCCCCGCCGGGCCCACGAAAGGCCGTGGCCCGATCGGGTCGCGGGCTTTCGTCTCCCTGGAGTAGAAGAACTCAGCCGGGGTCCCCATCGCGCCGGTTCCGACGCGTCGCCGCCTTCGGGATGCCTCGCACCCTCGCCCTAAACCGGCGATGTGGCGGCCGAGCCGACGGGGCGTCGAGCCCGCCGGGCCCCACCATGGTGCGATCTCGTCGCGCAAGACAGACTGGGCGAATGACCCACCGCATCCCGTCGCCCTCAGCACCCGATGTGCGCGGGCTTCCCCCCCTCCCGACGAAAGACCACCGGCTCAACTGCATGCTGCGGGTGCTCGGCCCGGGCCTGGTCACCGGGGCGGCCGACGACGACCCCTCGGGCATCGCGACCCACACGCAGTCGGGGGCGCAGTACGGGTTCCTCACCCTCTGGACCGTCGTATTCACACTGCCGCTCATGATCTCGGTGCAGGAGGCGTGCATGCGCATCGGCGCGGTCACGGGCAAGGGGCTCGCGGCGGTCGTGCGGGAGACCTACTCGCGCAAGATCCTGTACCCGGTCGTACTGCTCGCCGTCGGCGCGAACACGATCAACATCGGATCCGACATCGGCGCGATGGCGGGCAGCCTAGCCCTGCTTATCCCCGCGGTGCCGGTCGTCGTGCTCGCCGTCGCGTTCGCGCTGATCATCGTCGCCCTCGAGATTCTCGTCTCCTACCGCGTGTACATCCGGGTTCTCAAGTGGCTCGCGCTGGCCCTGTTCGCGTACGTGATCACGGCGTTCATCGTGGGGGTGCCGTGGGGCGAGGTGCTCGTGGCGACCATCGTTCCGCACGTGCAGTTCACCCCCGAATTCCTCTACCTGCTCGTCGCAATCCTCGGCACCACGATCTCGCCGTACCTGTTCTTCTGGCAGACGAGCAACGTTGTGGAGGACGAGATCGCCGAGAAGCGCGTGCCCGACGACGGCGGCCCACCCCGCATCAGCCCCGGCTATCTGCGGCGGCTGCGCATCGACACCGCGCTCGGCATGTTCTTCGCGAACCTCATCGCCTGGTTCATCGTCATCGTGGGGGCGGTCGTGCTGAAAGCGAGCGGCATCACCGAAATTGCCAGCGCTGCGGATGCCGCGGCCGCCCTCCGCCCGTTGGTGAACGGGTTTCCCAACGCGGGTGTGCTCGCGCAGGGAATCTTCGCGATCGGAGTCATCGGGGTCGGACTGATGAGCGTGCCCGTGCTGGCCGGGGCATCCGCCTACGCGCTCTCGGAGACGTTCGGCTGGCGCGAGGGCCTCTCCCGCCGCTTCAAGCAGGCCCCGCTGTTCTATCTGACGATCGCTGGCGGCACCCTCATCGGCATGGCGCTGAGCTTCTTCGGCATCGACCCGATTCAGGCACTCGTGGCAACAGCGGTCATCAACGGCATCGTCGCTGTGCCCCTGATCTTCCTCATCCTGAAGGTCTCCTCGCGCGCCGACGTGATGGGGGTGCACCGCAGCGGACCGTGGTCACGCCTCGGGCTGTGGGCGACCTTCGTGCTCATGGCGGCTGCGGCGGTAGCGCTGCTCGCGTCGTTTGTGATCGGCAGACCCGTGTAGCGAAGTGCTACACTCTGATCATGAAGACGATGCCGACGCGAATTGACGGTGACCTCTTTGAGGCCGCTAAGGTTGCGGGCGAAGCTCAGAGCCGCAGCGCTGCGCAGCAGCTGGATCACTGGGTGAGAATCGGTCGTGAGCTGGATGCCTCGCCGGCCGTAACCCGTCGGCAGATCGATGATGTGCTCGCCGGGCGCGCACAGTACGACGACCTCACCGACAGAGCACAAGCGGTGGTGCGGGCAACATGGGATGAACGGCTGCTCGCACGGATCGAAGGGCTCAGCTACGCGCAGCGGCTGGAGGCGGCTGGCCAGCCCTGGGCAGAGTCCGATGCGGAAGGCAACGTGGTCATGCGTAACGCGGGCGCAACGCCCGCGTGAGTTCGCAAGTCCTGCACGTGCTCGCGGGGCCAAATGGCGCAGGCAAGACCACATTTGTTCGGGATGTTCTTCGACCGGTTACGCACCTGCCATTCGTGAATGCCGATGAGATCGCCTCTCTGAGATGGCCGGGTGAGGAGTCCGAGCATGCCTACCAGGCATCCGCAGCCGCCGCCGCAGAGAGAGACAATGCGCTTGGCGAACGGATTTCCTTCATCACCGAGACCGTCTTCAGCCATCCGAGCAAGGTTGACCTTGTACGGCAGGCGCTGTCGGAGGGCTACCTGGTCACCTTGCACGTGATCCTCGTCCCGGAGGAGGTGTCCGTGCTGCGCGTCGCCTACCGGGTCAAGCAGGGCGGGCACGCCGTGCCCGAGGAGAAGGTGCGGCAGCGCTATCGGCGGCTGTGGACCTGGGTGGCCGAAGCGCGTGATCTCGCTGACCTTACGCGCTTCTACGACAACTCGGGCAGCGAACCCGCCTTCCGTGCAGTCGCCAACTACTCCCGCGGCCACCTGGTCGGTGAACCAATCTGGCCTGCGTGGACGCCACGTGCGCTCCTGGGTGACATCTGACGAGCCTCACCACGCCCGCACGGCCACGCCGAGCCACTCGGCGAGCGCGTCGATCTCGGCGCGCACCATCTCGTCTTCCTCGGGGTCGAACGGCAGGAACTCGTGCACGGCGGTGATCTTGAGCACCTCCTGCTTGCGATCGACCTCGGCGTCGAGCATCCCGACGAATCGATCACCCATGAGAATCGGATGCGCGAAGAACCCGTACTTGCGCTGCGGCTTCGGCTTGAACTGCTCGAGCACGTACTCGAACTCGAAGAGCTCCGCGAGGCGCGGTCGGTCGAAGAGCATCGGGTCGTACGGATTGAGGAACGCGACGCGGCCACCGTCGTCGCGCTCGAGGGCCGCGACGGCCTGAGGGTCGACGCGGTACTTGCGGGCGCTGCCCTCGATCACGGCGGGCTCGCCGACCTCGCCGACCGGTGTCCACGGCGACTTCTGCTTCGCGATCCCGGCCGCCTGCAGCCTGCGCTCGTTGAGTAGTCGTGTCGCTTCGTCGAACTCGTACTCGGGTAGGTCTGGCGGATACACGCGCTCCGCAAGGTCCCAGACGCGGCTGCGGCCCTCCCGACCGACGACCGCGACCTCGCACTGCCGCTGCAGGAAGTCGAGCATGTGGACGACCTGGTTGGATCCGTACCAGCCGTCCGGTGGGCGGGTGACCTGAGCGGTGTCGGGGATGTCGGCGGCCAGAAGCGGGCCGTCCGCGCGAAGGCGGGCGAGCACATCCGTACGAAACTGGTCGTTTGCCTCGAGCCACTCGCGGGTTCTCGGCCGCTGCGGCCAGCGCCGCATCGCTGGGAGCATGAGCGGCAACAGGCTCATCGGCCGGAACGCTCCGTCGAACTCGAAGAGCAGGTGGTCCTGCTCGACCGACTTCGTCAGCTGCGAGGGCTCGTAGGTGGCGCCGATACGCGACCAGAGGATGGTGTGCTCGGCGGGAGCGATCGTCGCGGTCGGGTCGATCTTGATCGCGCCGAGCTGCTCTGCGACGCCGACCACATCGCCCGGCCGGCTGGCGTCGAGCAACTGGGCTCCCACCGCGATGCGGCGAGCCTGGTCGGGGGTGAGCCGGTGGGTCACGGAACAAGGCTACGGGGATGGTGGGGTCGCCTCGACCTGTAAAGCACACTTGACAGGCCTCTACCTGTAAAGCAGACTTGTCACATGGAGAGCGAGATCAGGAGCCGACGCGAATCGGCCGGACTGTCTCAGGGCGCTCTGGCCGCAGCGGTCGGGGTGTCCCGGCAGACCATCAACGCGATCGAAACCGGTCGCTACGACCCCTCGCTCACCCTGGCCGTGCGACTGGCACGGTACTTCGAATCACCTGTCGAGGAGGTCTTCCATGTCGATGACAACTAGCAAGCTGCCCCTGTCTCAAGCCAACACGATCCTGGTGGGGTCAACGTTCGTTGCAGCGGTGATCACCGCGTTGCTGGGCAACATCCCTGCCACCGGCGTGCTTCTGATCCTGTCGGTGGGGGGCCTGATCTTCGCACTCCTGGCCCGCCGACCGAAGGCGAGCGATTGGCTGAGGATCAACTCCATCGAATACCGCGACGAACGCGACCGGCGCCTGGCCATGAACGGGTTCGCCGCCGTGGGAATTGTCGCCCTCATCCTGGCGCTCGTCGCCGTGGTCGCGGCTGCCCTGTACGCCGGGTTTGTCGGTCAGACTCCGATGGCGATCGCCTTTCAGGCTGCCGCCGCCGCGCAGTTCTTCGCGCTGGCCGTCGCCTGGGGCTGGGCCAACACCGTCGTCATCAAGCGCGGGTAGGCCCGCCGCCGCCGGTCGGGGGCTGACGGTAGCTTTCAGAGCATGGGATGCACCGCCCGCGACCACGACGGCAGCCGGTGCCGCGCGGCCGTCGCCGACAGTGCACCGATCTCGCTGTGCACGCAGCACCTGCTCGTCGCCCACGACTGGATAGTCCGCGACGTCGGCGTGACCGACCTGTTGCCGTCGCCGTGCCTGGCCTGCGGGTCGCGCACGGGCATCCGCTACCCCTCCGGCTGGATCTGCGCCATCTGCGAGTGGCGGGTCGGCGAGCTGCGCGACGGCGAGGCCGAGCCTGTGCGTGTCGACGTGGTCTACTACCTGCGCTGGCGTGACCGCATCAAGATCGGCACGAGCGGCAACCCTCGCGGGCGGCTCGCGGCCCTGCCCTACGAGGAGCTGCTGGCCTTCGAGCGCGGCGACCGCCGGCTCGAGCAACGACGCCACGCGCAGTTCTCGGGGCAGCGCATCCCGGGCAGCGAGTGGTTTCGGGTGAACGAAGCGCTGCTCGCGCACGTCGGTGAGCTGCGGGTGGATGACCCGTGGGGCCAGTACGACCGGTGGGTGAGTAGCGCGGTGGCGCTGCGCGGGTAGACCTACTCAACCAGCTCCACCGTGAACGGCGCCCCGGTGAGCGTGCGCAATTCCTCGACCGTCTCGCCGGGTGCGAGCGAACGCAGCACGAGCCCTTCGGGCGTCACGTCGAAAACGGCGCGGTCGCTGATGATGCGATCGACGACGCCGACACCGGTCAAGGGCAGGTCGCACTCGGCGACGATCTTCGGGGTTCCGTCTTTGGCGACGTGCTCGGTGATGACGATCACGGAGGGCGTGCCGGCGACGAGGTCCATGGCGCCGCCCATGCCCTTGACGAGCTTGCCCGGGATGGTCCAGTTGGCGAGATCGCCCTTCGCGGAGACCTGCAGCGCCCCGAGGATGGCGGTCGCCACATGCCCACCGCGGATCATCCCGAACGACGTCGCCGAGTCGAAGATCGAGCCGCCCGGCAGAATCGTGACCGTCTGCTTGCCGGCGTTGATGAGGTCGGCGTCTTCTTCGCCCTCCCACGGGAACGGCCCCATGCCGAGCAAGCCGTTCTCGCTCTGCAGGGTCACGCTCACGCCCTCGGGGAGATAGTTCGCCACCAGGGTCGGGATGCCGATTCCGAGGTTGACGTACTGGCCGTCGACGAGTTCTGCCGCCGCGATCGCGGCCATCTCCTCACGTGTCCACATGGTTACGCGCCCTCTCGTGTGCGAACGGTGCGGTTCTCGATGTGCTTGGTGGTGTCGGCGACCGCGACGAGCCGCTGCACGTAAATGCCGGGCGTCATTACGTCGTCCGGGTCGAAGTAACCGTCGATGATGGTTTCGGCTTCGACGACCGTGACTCGGGCGGCGGTGGCGACGAGCGGATTGAAGTTACGCGCGGTGCGGCGGTAGATCAGGTTGCCCGCGGCATCCGCTCGATGAGCTCGCACGAGGGCAAGGTCCGCGACGATACCGCGCTCGAGGATGGCTCGCACGCCGTCGAACGTCTGCTCCTGCTTGCCCTCGGCCACCGAGGTGCCGACGCCCGTGGGGGTGTAGAACGCGGGGATGCCCGCACCCCCGGCTCGCAACCGCTCGGCCAGGGTGCCCTGCGGCACGAACTCGACGTCGAGCTCGCCCGAGAGGTACTGCTCGGCAAACAGCTTGTTCTCGCCGACGTAACTTGAGAGCACCCTCGCGACCTGGCGGTTCTCGAGCAGTAGGCCGAGCCCCTTGCCGTCGACGCCCATGTTGTTACTCACTACGGTGAGGTCGCACGCGCCCGTGTCGCGCAGCGCAGTGATCAGATTGATCGGGATGCCGCTGAGCCCGAACCCCCCGACCGCCACCGTCATGCCGTCCCGCGCGATGCCCTCGAGGGCCTCCGCAGCGCTCGGCCAGAGTTTGGATGCCACTGGCACTCCCTCGTATCCACATCACGGACCGTTCGTGGTTCGGGTCCGACGCTACGGTTGTGGCGGTGCACGGGTCAAGTCGGGGCGGTCGGTTGGGGCGCGAACTTTCGACCGTCACTTGCTATGGGGCCGAAAGGCCCTACCCAGTGCCGAGCCGCGATGACATGCTCAGGTACGAGGCAGCATTGCTGCGAAAGAAGGCTTGTGTCATGACGTACCAGACGATCAATCCGTACACAAACGAAGTTGTCGCAACGTTCCCGGATGCGACGAAGGAGGAAGTCGACGCAGCCATCACGGCGGCACACGGGGCATTCTTGGCGTGGCGGGACACACCGTTCTCGGAGCGTTCCGTCGTGCTGGCAAAAGCAGCTGAGTTACTGCGTGCCGACAAGCGGCGATATGCGGAGCTCCTGACCCTCGAGATGGGAAAGGTGATCAGCGAAGCGGAGGCTGAGGTCGATCTCTCGGCCGACATCCTGCAGTACTACGCCGATCATGGTCAGGCGCTCATGGAAACCGTGAGAGTTCCCGTCGCGCTTTCCGCTGAGGGCGAGGTGGAGATTGTGAGCCAGCCCCTCGGTGTGCTGCTCAGTGTGGAGCCGTGGAACTTCCCGTACTACCAAGTGGTCCGGGTTGCAGGCCCGCAATTGGTCGCCGGTAACACGATTCTGCTCAAGCACGCCAGCAACGTTCCGCAGGCGGCCGCAGTGTTCGATGACCTGTTTGCGCGTGCGGGGCTCCCGGCCGGAGCGTTCACGAACCTTTACCTGCCACACGACCTGACGGAATACGTGATCGATGACCCCCGTGTGCGTGGGGTCGCCCTCACCGGGAGCGAGGAGGCAGGCGCGGTCATCGCCGTCTACGCTGCCAAAGCGATCAAGAAGAGCACCCTCGAGCTCGGCGGCTCGGATGCCTTCATCGTTCTCGAGGATGCCGACATGGACAAGACCGTGGAGTGGGCTGTATTCGGTCGCCATTGGAATGCCGGTCAAGTGTGCGTTTCCGCCAAGCGACTGATCATTGTCGACGAGGTGTTCGACGAGTTCATGACCAAGTATCGCGAGGGAGTCACCGCCTTGAAGATGGGGGATCCGATGGATCCGACGACGACTCTGGCGCCACTCTCGTCGCAGGGAGCCGCTGACAAGCTCTCTGCTCAAGTCAAGAGCGCGGTCGCCGCCGGTGCCACGTCGGAGACGCTCGGAGAAGAGGCGCCCGCCGAGGGTGCATTCTTCCAGCCGACCATCCTGACCGGAATGGACCGCAACAATCCGTCGTACTACGAGGAATTCTTCGGCCCCGTGTCGATCGTCATTCGGGCCAAGGATGAGGCCGACGCGATCTCGATCGCCAACGACTCGCCCTACGGATTGGGCGGGTCCGTGTTCACACAGGACACGGCGCGCGGCGAGAAGGTTGCACGCCAGATCGACACCGGAATGGTGTACGTCAACCACCCAACGATGGTGAAGGCCGACATCCCGTTCGGCGGGATCAAACGCTCCGGCTACGGCCACGAACTGACGAATCTGGGCATCCAAGAATTCATCAACAAGAAGGTCATCGACGTAGTCGACATCAACGCCGGATTCTGACGCACCATGGATGCTTCTCGTAACCAGCAGCAGATACCTCGAGGGCCGACGACAGAGGTCCACGAGCCCAGTGCATCGTGGTAGCGACGACGCCCGAGGTGTTCGACCTCATCGTTGTCGGGGCAGGTCCTGCTGGCTCGGCCGCTGCACTGGGCGCGCTGCATGCGCGCCCAGGTGCACGAGTTCTCATCCTCGACCGGGCGCCCCTGGGGCGGGACAAAGTTTGCGGCGATGCAGTGGGGCCGGATGCGATCGTTGAGTTGACGAAGCTGGGACTGACCGACATCCTCCGTCCGGAGGAGCAGGTGTCTCAGTTTCGGCTGGTCGCAGCCTCGGGCACGAACATGCTCGGCATCGCACCGATGCCCGGCTGCATCGTCCCCCGGCGCGAATTTGATCACCGGCTGATTCGGGCGGCAATCGCCGCCGGTGCGATCTTTCGCAAACATGCGGTGCACGAGATTCACCACAACCCAGGCGGAGTAGTAGTCGACGGGAAATTTGGCGCACCGGTGCTGATCGGCGCCGACGGCGCCAATTCGACGGTGCGCCGGGCCGCGGGGCAGTCACCCAATCGCGGTCGACATCTGGCGGTCGCCGTCAGGGGTTACGCCCCTGCACCCGACGGATTCGATGAGCTCTACATTCGGTGGGATCCGGTCCCCGGTGACGGTCTCGGCTACGCCTGGGCGTTCCCGACAGCTCACGCAACGGTGAATGTGGGCTACGGGACGGCTGCGGAAGGCGTCAGTAGGGCGCATCTTGTCAACAGGGCGGCCGCGCTGCTGCCGGGCTTCGCGATCGAGTCCACCCGGATGACCGGACACCTGCTGCCGCTGGCGAGCCGAATGCCGCGGCTGGCGGTGGGCCGCATTTTGCTTGCCGGCGATGCGGCCAGCCAGATCAACCCCCTGACCGGTGAGGGCATTTTTTATGCGCTGGCGTCTGGAGCGCTCGCCGGTCGTGCCTCGGGTGACGACGATGCGGGCGGCACATACACTCGCGCGCTGCGGGCCAGATTCGGTCGACACAACCGGCAATTGCGCGCACTCTACCCGTTGGTCGACCGACCGCGCGTCATAGAGGCCACGGTGCGAGCCTGCGGTCGAGACGAGCGCCTCTTTCCGCGAGTACTCGCCATTGGTCTCGGAGACGGAACGCTAAGGGTCGCCGACCTAATCCGCTTCGGCGTTGCTGCTGCGAGGCGCTGAGCGCGGAGCCCCAGCGAGGTAGCTGCCGGCGAAGTGAGTAAAGCTCTCAGCGACACGAGCGACGAGCCGGTCTGCAGACTCCCTTCCTGCCAGGTAGTCGACGAGCGGCTGCTCCCAGATGCTGCGCCCAATGGCGAAGCCGCTAAATCCGGCGCCAGCGGCCACGCGAAGCCAGTGGTCGAGCCGATCCCTCGGAGCATCGCGGCCGAGCACGATGCAGGTCACGTCGTCTCGCTGGACCCTCCGGGCCGCGGCGACGATCTGTGCTGCAGCTGCGGTAGTCTCCAGGCCCTCAACCTTCCAGATATTGGGCTCCACGCCGGCTTCCTGTAGTTCGTGGATCTCTTGCACGGTGAGCGCCGGACGCAGGTCGCGGTCGTACCGAAGCACGTCGTGGTCGACTGATGCTAGCTGCGTGGGTGTGCCCGGCAGGAGAAGCTCCAGCAGTAGCGTGCGACCGGATTCTCGCAGCGCCGCCGAAACCGTTGCAAGCCGGTCGAGTTGCAGCTCCCGCTCCCCGTCGGCGGCCGGATTGTCGCGCACGAGTATCTTCACCTGGTCAGGATCGAACGCCTCAATGTGACGCAACCACTCTCCGTCGTCGATGCTGCCGTACTCGAGCATGAACAGCTTTTGCCCGCTGCGCTCTACCGGCATGGCAAGGTCGACGCCAGCCACCTTTGCTCTGGAGGCTACCGACGCACCATAACGCTCGTCGACCAGCACACCCACCATCGACTTGTCTACGCCCTGGTCGATCGCCCGCAACAGTCCATCGAAGATCAGGGCCTTGTCTGCCGACACCCGGGCAGACTCAGCGGCGGATGGCTCGGCGCCGATCCCATAGATCTCCTTCACCAGAGACGCACGGTGATCCATTGCGAGGATCAGCAGGTTTCGGCGGGCGCGAGCGATCGGCCGCTCTGGCATTCGGTCGGGCCGTGCATTCATACTGCTGACCGTACTCCGCCATCTGAGGGCAGCGGTACTTCGTGCAACGCAGCCATCGGAGCACACATGCTCACGGAGCACAGTCACGCAGCGCGATTTCTACTCTGCAAGCCGCTCGGCAGCGAGCGAGTCGAGCAGCGCGAGAAGAGCGCGCGCGTAGGCGTCGGCCGTGGCATCCGCCTCGAAGGTGCGCATCACACCGTCGATCGTCGCGGTCACCGCGGGCGCGGCTGTCAGCGAGACGAACGCGGCCCCGAGGAGTTGCCGCAATTGGTGCTCGCCCGGCAACCAGAGCGCATCCCCCACCGGCACCGAGTCGAGAGCCCACTCGGTGGTGCCGTTGAAGCCGAGTTCCGTGCCGGTCGGGAAGTGGTGAGCCTCGACGGTCATATCACTCAAGATGAAGATCTCATCGTCGGCCTCGACTCGGTCGATGATGAATGCGTCGCCCGCGGTCGGCCGCCACGCCAGCCCGGAGTCGCGCAGCGCACGGGCTAGCTCGACGCTGACCCGGTCGGGGACCGTGCGCTCGCTCACACCGTGGCCCCGAACCATAGACCGAGCACGTAGGTCACCGCAGCCGCCCCGAACCCGATCGCGAGCTGCCTCAGCGCGCGTTTGAGGGGCGATGCCCCCGACAGCAAACCGACAACGGCCCCGGTCGCGAGCAGCGCCAGCCCTACCAGCACCGACGCGATGACGACCGCCGAGACTCCGGTCGCTCCGAACAGGTACGGGAGCACCGGAATCAGCGCACCCGACGCGAAGAAGCAGAAACTCGAGATTGCGGCGCCCCACGCCGTTCCGACCGTATCGGTGGTCTCCTCGGGATCGGCAGGATTCTGCTCGGCAGTCAGGTGCAACGAGTCCAGCACCTCTGCCGCCCTCGCCGACGCGGCATCCTGGGACATACCGCGTGCTCGGTAGACCAGTGCCAGTTCGTTCGCGTCGACATCCAGATCGGGCAGAGCCGACTGGGAAGCAGGGTCCGGCCGAGCAGCATCGATCAGTTCGCGCTGCGAACGCACCGACACATACTCGCCCGCGCCCATCGATAGGGCGCCCGCAAGCAGGCCAGCGAGACCGGTAAATAAGACGGTCGCGGTGCTGACCCCGGTGGCCCCGATGCCGAGTACGAGCGCGAGGTTGGACACCAGCCCGTCATTCGCGCCGAACACCGCGGCGCGGAAGGTTCCTGACATCCGCAGCCGACCGCGGATCGCAAGCCCCCGCACGACCTCACCGTGGATCCGTTCGTCGGCCGCCATGGCATCGGTTGCGTCAGCGTCCCCGTCGTAGGGCGACCGACCCTCGGCGCGCTGCGCGAGCGCGAGCACGAAGACGGAACCGAACCGCCGAGCCAAGAACCCGAGCAGGCGGGTACGCACGTCACCACGGCGGGGCGCACCGACATCATCGCCGAGCAGATTGAGCCAGTGCTGCTCGTGACGGCCCTCCGCCTCCGCGAGCGCGAGCAGGATCTCGCGCTCCTCGCCCTTGCGACGCGACGCGAGGTCACGGTAGACGGCGGCCTCGGCGCGCTCGTCGGCGAGGTACTGCCGCCAACGGCGAATCTGCCGCGGGGTGGGAGGCGCGATCATCGCACGTACTGGATTCCCCACGCGACGGCCCAGGTGTCGCTCGGGTCGATCCAGTGCACGTCAATCCCCGAGTTGAAGGCGTTTACGGGCGCGGTCATCGGCTCGATCGCGACGGCCAACGAGTGGCCGTCGGGCGTCGGGAAGTCACGGGTGGTGAACACCTGAATCCAGTGGTGATTGTCGTCTTGGAGCAGGCGTACCTCACGACCGTCCGGCGCGGTGAGAGACGCCGATGCCCCGTCCACCGTCTTGACACCGCCCCACCCGTCATCGAGGTGGAGATCGCCCAGCCGCCGACCCGCGCGCAGGTCGAAGTCGGTACCTTCGACGCCCACGATCGCAGTCGGGTTGAGCCGAGCATCCACCTCGACGTGGGTGTCGGCGTGCACCGTCAGCACGAGCTCTGCCGGATCGACATCGCCGATCGTGAGGAACGGATGCGTACCGAACGCGACCGGTGCCCGGCGCGCCGAGCGGTTGGTCGCGGTGTGAGTCACCGAGAGTCCGTCCTCGACGAGCTCGTAGCGCACGCTCGTGTCGATGTAGAACGGATACCCGTGCTGCGGAAACACCGTCGCGGCGAGCGTGATTCCCGCCTCGGCCCGCTCAACCACGGTGTACGGCGCGTACCGCAACAGCCCGTGGATGGCGTTGTGCCTGGCGGGCTCCGTGAGGTCGAGCTGCTGCGGATGCCCGTCGAGAACCCACTGACCGTCTTCGATCCGGTTGGGCCAGGGCGCGAGCACGATGCCACACCCGAACGGCGGGCTCACGGTCTCGGGGTACGGCTGGGTCAGGTTCACGCCGTCGATCGTGAACTCGCGCAGCCCCGCGGCGACCTCCACGATCACGGCGCGCGACGATCCACGGGTGAGCACGTGCTGCTGGCCCGTGGGTGGGGGCACAGCCCCGGCGTCGGGTGCAGGGATGGCGGCGGTGGCAGTCGGCGCGTTCATCACTCCAGCTTATCGGCGCGCACGATCGACAGTCCGGCCGCGGCGAGGTCTGCCCAGTGCGCGGAGTCCCCGGCAGTGACAAGCGTGTCGACGGCGGCGAGAGGGGCGATGAGGGCGAGGTCGGTGCGGCCCAGCTTCGTGGCATCCGCGATCACGATCGTGCGTGTGGTGCGAGAGATCACCCGTGTCTTGATCTCCGCGTCAGGCAGGTTGAGATTGGTGATGCCGGCGGTCGGGTGGATGCCGTTGCAGCCCACGAAGGCGAGGTCCAGATGCAGGGCATCGAGCATCGGTGCCGCAAACGGACTCACCAGCGAATGCTGCAGCGGCCGCAGCGTGCCGCCCGTCACGATCACGTCGAACCGGGGCACGGCTGGCTCCAGCGCGAGCGCGATCGTGAGCCCGCTTGTCACGATCACCACATCGTGCAGGTCGCGCCGCTCGACGAGCGCGGCGGCGAGCGCCATCGCGGTACTGCCCGCATCGACGTAGATGCTCTGCCCGCTCGCGACCATGCCGGCCGCCGCGCGGGCGATCGCGGCCTTGGCTGTGGTGTCGCGATCGAGCCCGGCCTCCAGGCTCGACTCGCGAGGCGTCGTCATCGCCATCGCGCCACCGTGAACGCGCGTCAGAAGACCCTGGCCTTCGAGCGCGCTCAGGTCCCCGCGGATCGTGACATCGCTCACACGGAGCTCTCGGGCCGCATCGACTACCCGCACGAAACTCCGCGAGTCGACGAGTCGGGCCAGCTGCTGCCGACGTGCTTCACTCATGCTTTCGCTTTCTTTCGAACCCGTAAGGCATGCTTCCGATATCGTAATGCCATGCTGACCGCAGGCGTGACCAAAATCGAAACGACCCTTGCCGATGGCCGGGACCTGATCTACTACGACGACCCGGGCTCGACCCTCCCGCGCGAGCGTGCGGTGGATGCGAGGGCGCTCGATCCTCGCCCCGCCACCGCCACGATGCGCCAGGACCCGCTCACCGGCGAGTGGATCTCGATCGCGGCATCCCGCCAGAACCGAGTGTTCCTGCCGCCCGCCGATCAGGACCCGCTTGCGCCCGCGACCGCCGCGAACCCGTCGGAGGTGCCCAGCAACTACGACGTGGCGGTCTTCGAGAACCGCTCGCCGTCGTTCGGGCCCGAGCTGGGCCACGTCGATCTCGCGGGCGTGGGCCTCGGTCGCACCGCGCCGTCGTTTGGTCGGTGCGAGGTCGTGTGCTTCAGCCCCGAGCACGAGGGGTCGTTCGGATCGCAGACCGTCGTCCGCGCACGCACGGTGATCGAGGCGTGGGCCGACCGCACCGAGTTCCTTAGTTCGCTGCCCGGCGTCGCACAGGTGTTCCCGTTCGAGAACCGCGGTGAGGCAATCGGCGTCACCCTGCGTCACCCGCACGGCCAGATCTACAGCTACCCCTACGTCACCCCGCGCACGCAGCGCCTCATCGAGTCGATCGGGATGCACGGCCCCACGCTCTTCCAGGACATCCTGTCGTTTGAGCGCGAGTCAGAACGGGTCGTACTGAACGGCGAGCACTGGACCGCGTACGTGCCCTTCGCCGCGCGCTGGCCTCTGGAGGTGCACATGCTGCCGCACCGCCACATCCCCGACTTCGCTGCGACCAGCGAGGCCGAGCGCGACGAGCTGTCGGTGCTCTACCTGCGCCTGCTGCGCGGCATTGACGCGCTCTACGACACACCGACCCCCTACATCGCGGCGTGGCATCAGGCACCGGTGAGCGTGTCACGCGCTGACATCCGGCTCATGCTGCAGGTGACCAGCCCACGTCGGGCAGAATCTAAGCTCAAGTACCTCGCGGGTTCCGAAGCCGCGATGGGCGCCTGGATCGGCGACATCCCGCCCGAGCAGGCGGCAGCATTCATTCGAGAGGGAATCGCCAAGGCATGAGCGACATCAGACACGACGTGATCGCGGGCTTCGAGCAGACCTACGGCTCGGCGCCATCCGGCACGTGGTCGGCGCCAGGGCGGGTCAACCTCATCGGCGAGCACACCGACTACAACCTTGGTTTCGTGCTGCCCTTCGCGATCAATCGCCGCACGATCGTCGCCGTCGGCCCCCGCGACGACGCCCATCTCGGCGTCGCGAGCGCCTACGCCGACGAGGTCGCCGAGATCGCGATTGCCGAGTTGTCGCCCGACCGGCTGCGCGGCTGGGCGGCCTACCCGCTCGGAGTCGCGTGGGCCCTCGGCCAGCGCGGTGCCGATCTGGCCGCCGTGCCCGGCGTCAACCTGTTCATCGAGTCGACGGTGCCCGTCGGCGCGGGGCTCTCGTCATCGGCCGCGATCGAAAGCGCGGTCGCGGTCGCCCTCAACGACGTGTGGCAACTCGGCTTCGATCGACCCACCCTCGCCGGGGTAGGACAGCTCGCCGAGAACAAGGCTGTCGGTGCCCCCACCGGAATCATGGATCAGTCTGCCTCCCTGCTCGGCCAGGAGGACCACGCGGTGTTCCTCGACTGCCGCAGCCTCGAGTCCCAGCTCGTGCCGCTCGGATTCGCGGAGGCCGGCCTCGAGGTGCTCGTCATCGATACCGGGGTCAAGCACTCGCACGCGACCGGCGGGTATGCCTCGCGGCGGGCATCCTGCGAGGCCGGGGCGAAGGCACTCGAGGTCGCCTCGCTGCGCGACCTCACGGTCGACGACCTGCCGCGCGCGAGAAACCTGCTCGACGACGAGACGTTCCGCCGAGTGCGTCACGTGATCACGGAGAACCAACGCGTGCTCGACACGGTCGAGCGGCTGCGCTCATCAGGACCGCTCGCGATCGGCGAGCTTCTGGATGCCTCACACCTCTCGATGCGCGACGACTTCGAGATCAGTGTGCCGGAACTCGACCTCGCCGTCGAAACCGCGCAGGCCAACGGAGCCATCGGTGCCCGGATGACCGGTGGCGGCTTCGGCGGGGCGGCGATCGCACTGGTCGACTCCCAGGGCGTGTCGCGCATCCAGGTTGCGATCGACGGCGCCTTCGCGGAGCATGGCTTCGCGCAGCCGACCATGTTCACGGTGACGGCCTCGAACGGGGCGGCGCGGGACTGAACCGCCGGGGGCCGCTACGGTCGACCCATACCGATGTAGGTCCACCCGGCAGCGCGCCAGGCCGCGGCGTCCAGGCAGTTGCGTGCATCGATGATGACCTTGGATGCCACCAGCTCCCCCACCGCGACCGGGTCGAGCTCACGGTACTCCTGCCACTCGGTGACCAGCACCACGACCTCAGCACCCGCCAGGGCCTTGGAGAGGTCCGCCTTGTAGCGCAGCTGGGGATGCAACAGCCGCGCGGTCGGAATCGCCTGCGGGTCGGTCGCCGAGACCCGCGCACCCAGCCCGCGCAGCTGGATCGCGACATCCGCGGCGGGCGAATCGCGCACGTCGTCGGAGTCCGGCTTGAAGGCGAGGCCCAGCACCGCCACGCGTTTGTCGTTCGGTTCGCCCCCGAGCGCGTCGACCACGAGGTCGACCACGCGCTGGCGCCGACGCAGGTTGACCGCGTCGACCTCCTTGAGGAAGGCCACCGACTCTCCCTTGCCGAGTTCCTCGGCTCGGGCGGTGAAGGCTCGGATATCCTTCGGCAGGCATCCGCCACCGAATCCGGCTCCGGCGTTCAGGAACCGGCGACCGATGCGTGCGTCGTGGCCGATCGCATCGGCGAGCTGGGTCACGTCGGCGCCGGTGACCTCGGCGATCTCGGCCATCGCGTTGATGAACGAGATCTTCGTAGCGAGAAAGGCGTTCGCGGCGACCTTGACGAGCTCGGCCGTCGCGTAGTCGGTGACGATGAGCGGGGTGCCCGCGGCGAGTGCCGCGGCATAGACCTCGCTCAGCACCGCCGTCGCGCGCTCGCCCGCCTCACCGGGAGCGACCCCGTACACGATGCGGTCGGGAGTCAGCGTGTCGGCGACGCCGAAGCCTTCACGCAGGAACTCCGGGTTCCACGCGAGATGGGCACCGGGCGCGGCATCCGCAATCCGAGCCGCGAGCCGCTGCGCCGTGCCGACGGGCACCGTCGACTTGCCCACGACGACGTCGCTCGGCGCGAGATAGGGGATGACCGCTTCGATCGCGGCGTCGACATAGGTGAGATCAGCCGAGTACTCGCCCTTGCGCTGCGGGGTGCCTACGGCGATGAAGTGCGCAACGGAGCCGGCAATCTGCGAGATGTCGGTCGTGAAGCGCAGGCGGCCCGAGTCCTGCAGGGAGGCGAGCAGGTCATCCAGCCCGGGCTCGAAGAACGGGGCACGACCGTCCGCGAGCAGGGCGATCTTCGCGGCATCGGTGTCAACGCCAACCACCTCGTGGCCGAGCTGGGCCATGCTCGTCGCGTGAACGGCACCCAGATATCCACACCCGATCACCGACAGTCTCATGTGAACGAATGTATCCGACCGAGGTTAACGGGAGGCGATCAGCCGCTCCGCGGCGTCGACGACATTCGTGAGCAGCATGGCGCGAGTCATGGGCCCCACCCCGCCGGGAACGGGCGACAGGTGCCCCGCGACATTCGCGACTCGGGGGTCGACATCTCCCACGAGGCGGGCCTTGCCGGTCTCCGCGTTGACGACCCGGGTGATGCCGACGTCGAGCACTGCAGCGCCCGGCTTGACCCACTCCGGCTGGATGAGCCCCGGCACGCCCACCGCGGCCACGAGGATGTCGGCTCGGCGCACGTAGCTCTCGAGGTCCTGAGTTCGGGAGTGCGTGAGCGTCACCGTCGCGTCGAGGCCCTTGCGTGTCAACAGCAGGCCGAGCGGGCGACCGACCGTAAGGCCGCGACCGACCACGACGACGTGCGTGCCGGCAATCGGCACGTCGTAGCGCCGCAACAACTCGACGATGCCGGCCGGTGTGCACGGCAGCGGTGAATGGATCTCGCCTCCCACACCGAGCACGAGCCGACCGAGGTTGGTCGGGTGCAGCCCGTCGGCGTCCCTATCGGGATCCATGAGTTCGAGCATCGCGTTCTCGTCGATCCCTGACGGCAACGGCAGCTGCATGATATACCCGGTCACCGCGGGATTCGTGTTGAGCGCGATGATCGCGGCCATGATGTCGTCTTCGGATGCCTCGGCCGGCAGATCCACGCGGATCGACTCGATCCCGACCTCGGCACAATCGCGGTGCTTGCCAGCGACGTAGGAGAGGGACCCGGGGTCCTCCCCCACGAGCAGCGTGCCGAGCCCGGGCACGATGCCGCTCGCCTTGAGCGCAGCGATCCGTGCGGCCAGTTCGTGCTTCACGGCGGTCGCGGTCGCGACGCCGTCGAGGGTGATGGCGGTCATGGTGTGCTTGATCCGCTGGCCCTAGCTCCAGCTCCCGGGAGACGTGAGGCCGGGGTAGAGCGGGAAGCCGTCGGTGAGCTTCAGCACTCGGGCTCGGAGCGCCGCCACATCCGGAGCGGGCATGAGCGCGTGGGCGATGATGTCGGCGACCTCCGCGAACTCGGCGTCGCCGAAGCCGCGGGTGGCCAGCGCCGGGGTGCCGATGCGCACGCCCGACGGGGTCATGGGCGGGCGCGGGTCGTTGGGTACCGAATTGCGGTTCACGGTGATGCCGGCGGAGTGCAGGATGTCCTCCGCGTCCTGGCCGTGGATGGCCGAGTTGCGCAGGTCGACGAGCACGAGGTGTACGTCGGTTCCCCCGGTCAGCACGTCGATGCCCGCGGCCTTCGCGTCGGGCGCAGTGAGGCGCTCAGCGAGAATCTGTGCACCGCGGATCGTACGCTCCTGGCGTTCCTTGAAGGCGGGCTCGGCGGCGAGCTTGAACGCGATCGCCTTGGCCGCGATCACGTGCATGAGTGGTCCGCCCTGTTGGCCGGGGAACACGTTCGAGTTGAGCTTCTTCTGCGTCTCGAGATCGTTGGTCAGAATGAAGCCCGAGCGCGGTCCATCCAGCGTCTTGTGCACGGTCGAGCTCACGACATCCGCGTAGGGAACCGGGCTCGGGTGCAGGCCCGCGGCCACGAGTCCCGCGAAGTGCGCCATGTCGACCCAGAGCTTGGCCCCAACCTCGTCGGCGATCGCGCGGTATGCCGCGAAGTCGAGTTGGCGGGGGTAGGCGCTCCAGCCCGCGATGAGCACGTGCGGCTTGACCTGGAGGGCCTTCTCGCGCACGGCATCCATCTCGATGAGATTCGTCGCGGGGTCGACCCCGTACGCGTGAGCGTCGTACAGCTTGCCGGAGAAGTTGAGCTTCATGCCGTGGGTGAGGTGGCCGCCCTGGTCGAGAGCCAGACCGAGGATGCGGTCGCCCGGAGTTGCGATCGCGGCAAGCACGGCCGCGTTCGCAGTTGCGCCGGAGTGGGGCTGCACGTTCGCATACGCGGACCCGAACAGGCTCTTCGCCCGCGAACTCGCGAGGGTCTCGGCGACGTCGACGAACTCGCAGCCGCCGTAGTAGCGGCGGCCGGGGTAGCCCTCGGCGTACTTGTTCGTGAGCACTGACCCCTGCGCCTCGAGCACAGCACGCGGCACGAAGTTCTCGCTCGCGATCATCTCGAGAGTGCCGCGCTGGCGGTCGAGCTCCTGAGCGAGAACGGCGGCGATCTCGGGATCGACTTCGGCCAGCGGAGAATTGAAAGTGGATGACACGAAGAGCTCCTCGACACTCGAACGGACAGGACCAACGCTATCCGGTGGGCCCAGGCGTACGGCCCATCCGTTCGAAGTCACTCCCCGATGGGTACCCATCTCAACGCCAGTTGCGACGCAGTCAGTGTACCGCGCTGGAAGCGGTGTGGGATGCCGCGGGCATCCGTCACCGCGCTGCCAAGGGGCTAGGCGCTACCGCACCTCGGCCCGACGGCGCACCCGCACGTCGCCGACGAGGAACACGATCACGGCCAGCAGGGTCAGCCCGGCGGTGACGAAGGGCAGGGCACCGACCCCGAGGGTATCGAGGAGTACGGCACCGATGAGGGCGCCCGCCCCGATGCCGATGTTGAACGAGGTCGTGAGGTACGCCGCCGCGATGTCCCTCATTCGGCGCGAGGCGGTGTGCAGCATGCGGGCCTGCAGCACGGGAGGTGCCATCCCGAATCCGATGCTCCAGACGACGAGCGCGGGGAAGACGATCCAGGGTGAGCCTGGGAACATCCCGATCACGAACACCGAGGCGGCAATGACCACCACCGACACTGCCAGGGATGCCCGCGGAAAGCGGTCGCTGAGCACCGCCGCGAGCACGAGGCCGATGACGGCGGCGCTGCCGTAGAGGAACAGTACGAGCGCGACCGACCCGGTGGGCACGCCCACCGGCCCGAGCAGGAATGGCGCGATGTAGGTGTACAGCACGTTGTGGGCGGTCATCACGATCACCACGACGAGGCAGATCAGGATGATGCCGGGGATCGACTTGTCCTTGCGCAGTGGCAGCGGGATCTCGCCGGTCACGAGCGGCTCGAGGTGCTGCACGGGGGGAAGGATGCGGGCCGCGACAACGACGAGCACAAGAATCACCCCCGCCATGATGAGGAACGACGAGCGCCAACCGAACGCGTGACCGATCGCGGTACCCAGCGGCACACCCAGAACGAATGCGGCCGTCCCGCCACCCGCGGTGATCGCGACCGCGCGGCCGAGGTATTTCTTGGGCACGAGATGCCCGGAGTAGGCGCCGACGACGGCCCAGAACAGGCCGTGGGCGAGCCCACCGAGCACGCGGGCGGCGACCAGCAGCGGGTAGTTCGGCGCGAGACCCGTCGCCACACTCGACAGCACGAACACCGCGAGCACCACCAGCACGAGGGTCTTGCGCGGAAAACGCCGAGTGAGGGTCGCTAGGGGCGCCGCGCTCAGCACGACCGTGCCCGCGAACACCGAGACCAGGATGCCCACCTGCGACTGCGAGACGCCGAGCTCGTCAGCGATCTCCGGCAGCAGGCCGGTCGGCAGAAACTCGATCGTCACCGAAGTGAAGATGAGGGCCGTGAGAGTGAGGATTCCGACCCAGGGAAAAGTGGTGCGCTTCGCGTCCATGAGGACGTGTCCGTTCGGTGGTGGGTGGTGCGTTCGCCGCCCGCGGGATGACGCGGGTCGGCGTCATCGTCTCCCAGCTTATTCCAGAAGCCGCCGCACCTCGTCGAGCGTGGGCGCGGTCCCCGGGCCGGGACGCGTTACGGCGATGGCCGCGCACGCGTTGGCTGCCCGCGCTGCGGCGATGGGGTCGGCACCCCGCGCGAGGGCGGCGAGAAAGGCGCCGGCGTGGGCATCCCCGGCACCGTTCGTGTCGACGACTGTCACGGGGAAGCCGGGCACGTGGCTCACCTCGCCCGCGGTCCCGATCAGGCAGCCGTCGGCACCGAGACGCACGACGACGTTGCCTCGGCGAGCGAGTTTCTCGGCGGCCGCGGCGGCGTCCGGCTCGCCGGTCATGGCCCGCGCCTCGCGCAGGTTGCAGCTGATCCAGTCGGCCCGCGCCTCGGCGACGCCCCACACGCCCGGCGGGATGTCGCTCACGAGCGGCCCCGGATCGACGAGCACCACGTGCCCCGCGTCGACCGTACCGAGCCACCCCGCGATCGCCTCTCCGTTGGTGGAGCCAAGCAGCCCGTAGCCGCTGACGTGCACGAGATCGCCCGCGCCGAGCCGGATGCCCGCGAGCGCCTCACTCGTGAGCTTCGCCTCCGCGCCGAACACCGTCACGAAGGTTCTCTCGCCGTCGGGTTCGGTCAGTGCGATGTCATATCCCGAGTCCTGCCCGAGCGTCGGAGGCTGGAGTACCTCGACCCCTTCGGCTGCGAGCACCGCACGCACACGGTCGCCGAACGGTCCGGTGCCGTGCGCGCCCGCGTAGGCGGTCGGTAGACCCTGACGCACGGCGGCGACCATGGTGTTGACGCTCCCTCCGGGCGCGGTCCCGGTCGACCGCCCGAGCACGTCACCGCCCTTCTCGGGCAGCGCGGGAATGTCGATCGTGAGGTCGACTATCGCGTTGCCTGCGCTGACGAGTCTCATCGCAGCTCGAGCAATCCGTAGGCGATTGGCATCAGGTCGAGGTCGTTGGCGGCGAGCACAGTCTCGACTGCCTCGGTCGGCCACGAGCCGTGGGTCGCACCACCGATCGCGCCCGCGATCGCCGCGATCGTGTCGCTGTCACCGCCGAGCGATGCGGCCGCGCAGACGGCGGCCCACGGGTCGCCCGGGAACAGCGATAGCAGCGCGAACGCGGCCGGCACCGACTCCTGGGTCGCGAGGCTCGTGCCGATCAGGCGGTAGATGTCGTCGAGGCTGCGCTCGACATTTGTCGGATCGGCGAGAGTCGTGGCCCAGAGGATGCGCCGCCCCACGTCAGCCCCCGCGACCCAGTGACCCCGGCTCGCGGCCAGTTCCGCCGCCTCCACCGCGACCGGAATCGGGTCGACCCCGTCGATCCCCGCGCTCACGGCCGCGGCGACCGCCGCCGCTCCGGCGAGCGCGACGCCGGTGTTGTGGCTGACATAGCTGGCCTCGACGACGAGGTCGACGAGCGCCGGCAGATCGCGGGTGCTACGCGCGAGGCCGACCGGGGTGACCCGCATCGCGGCGCCATTTGTCGTGCCGAAACGTCCGGCTTGGTCGAGCGCTTCACCCGCGAGCACCGCCTCCACTGCCCGCTTCGTCGACGGGCCGAGCAGGTCGAGCGACCCCTTCGCGCGCATGCCGTCCTCCCACACGACGAGCTCCCGCGCGAAGACACCCGGGTCCACGTGCCCGCCGCCCTCGATGATGAGGCGGGCCGTGAGGAGCGCCTGTTCGGTGTCGTCGGTGATCGAGGCGGCGGGCATCCCCGCGGCGAGTGGATGGTCGTCAGCCGCCGGCAGGAACCTCGTAATGGCCCCGTAGCGGGCAGCAACCTGGTCGCGCGACATGAGCTGCGTCGGCATGCCCAGCGCATCGCCGATCGCGAGTCCGGTGAGCGCGGCGAGCGCGCGATCGTGCGCGCTCACTCGGAGTCGAACTCGAAGTGAAGACGGAAGTGGGCGGGGTCGAGGTAGCTCTCGACACACTCGACGACCTCCCCTGACGACGTGCGGGTCACACAGCGCGACCAGAGGAAGAGGTCGTGCGGCTTGTGGCCGAGCAGGTCGGCGTTCTCGACGCCCAGCGGTCGCACCTCGACCCACTGCTCCCCGGTGGCGGCCACGAGTCCCGCGGAACGCAGCACCGCGGTCAGCGACCCCTCCGCCGATTCGACGGTCACGGCCGCGACTACCGCGGGTGTGAGCGGAATTCGCGATGACTCCCGCGACACGGCGCCCGAGCCGGTCGACCGCAGGCGATCCAGGCGCAGGAAGCGCGAGTCCGCAAGGTCGAGCTCGGCGGCGAGAGCCGGGTCGACGATCTCCTCGAGCGCGAGCACGGTGATCGTGGCATCCACCCCCTGCTCCTGGAGGGCCCGCGCCCAGCCGAGCCGCACGCTCAGCGGGCGACCGTCGAAGGTCACGTACGATCCCTTGCCCGAGCGCGTCGAGATGAGCCCGGCCCGACCCAGCTCACTCAGCGCGGCGCGCACCGTGTTGCGACTCACCGAGAAGCGCTCGGCGAGGGCCGTCTCGCCGGGCAGTTGGTCGCCCGTGGGCAGCTCACCACCGCGAATCTCGCGCTCTAGCACGGCCGCGATTTCCTCGTGCTTGAGCCGGGGGCCCGACACCATCAGCGCCGCGACTCCAACACGGCCTCGACCGAGGTGATCTCGATGAGTGGCGCGTACAGGGCCATCGCGTCGAGCGCGCGCTGATGGTCGTCCGCGCTGATGCCCGCGCACGCATCCGAGACGACGCGAACCGCCACCCCCGCATCGGCGGCGGCGAGTGCGGTCGAGATCACGCAGCAATCGGTGGAGACCCCGGTGAGCACCATCGTCGCATCCGGCCCGAGGATGCCCGCCAGCTCGTCATCCCACTTGCCGAACGTCGTGCGGCTCACCACGGGATGTTGCGGCGCACGGAACGGCGGCGTCAGGTCGTACAACCGGTCGGTCGGCGGCACGAGCGCGAAGGGCCAGAGCTCGTAGTACGGCACCCACGCGCCCTGTGGATGCTCCGGCGCGATGAACCGCGTGAACACCACCCGGTCACCGAACTCGGGTGCCAACTTCGCGATCTGCTTCTCGACCTCCGGGTAGCCCGCGGTGAACCACGCACTCCCGGGCTCTCCGAAGATGACCTGCATGTCGGTGACGACAAGCCACGCGTTGGTCGACATTGACGGCGGCTCTAATCGTTGTTCAGAGGTGTGGACTCCTGCTTCGCCACCGCAGCGCGACCGAAGGCCAGGTAGCCGACGAAACCGATCAGCAGGGCGAAGAGCACGCCGAGGTTCGCGAAGGCCCACGCACCCTCCTTGCCGCCGATCGCGCCCATGAAGTAGCCCAGCCAGTCGAACCCGGCCGCGAAGAACACGTTCGTGACGAAGCCCCACCCGACGACACTGCCGATCACCAAGAGTGCGATGGGCAGCCAGTTCCAGCTGCCGTAGCGACCGCTCGAGAGGTAGAGCTCCTTCTCGGCGTAGCCCTGCTTCCGCAGGATCGTGTCAGCGAGGAAGATTCCCGCCCACGCCGCGATCGGCACACCCAGAGTCACGAGGAACGCCTGGAACGGTCCGATGAAGTCGGATGCCACGAACAGCACGTAGATCGCACCGAGCACCATGATGACGCCGTCGATGCCCGCCGCCACCGGGCGCGGCACCTTCAGCCCCGCGGCGAGCAACGAGAGGCCCGAGGAGTAGATGTCCAGGACGGCCCCGCCGACCAGCCCGAGGATCGCGACGAGCGCGAACGGCACGAGGAACCAGATGGGCAGCAGTGTGGACAGAGCGCCGATCGGGTCGGCACCGAGCGCGGCGCGCAGTTCCTCGGAGGAGCCCGCGAGCAGGAGGCCGAAGATCAGCAGGATGACTGGGGCGAACGAGGCGCCGAGCGTGGTCCATGCGACGACGCCCTTGCTGCTCGCGTTGCGCGGGAGGTAGCGCGAGTAGTCCGCGGCCGCGTTGACCCAGCCGAGGCCGAAGCCGGTCATCATGAACACGAAGCCGCCGATCACCGCAGGCACATCTCCCGAAGGAAGGCCAGCCACGGCACCGAGATCGACCTGACCGCTCGCGATCGTGATGATGATGTACGCAATCGTGAGGATGACCGTGGCGATCGTGATCCAGAACTGCAACCTGAGAATCAGGTCGAACCCGATCACGCCGGCCGCGATCACGAGTGCCGCAACGACCAGCAGGGCAACGACCTTGGTGACCGCTCCCCCGTCCCAACCGAGGGCGGTGAAGACAGTAGCCGTCGCGAGGGCGGCCAGTGTGACGAGTACCGTCTCCCACCCCACGGTGAGGATCCACGAGAGCACCGAGGGCACTCGGCCACCATTGACGCCGAAGATCGAACGGCTGAGCACGAGGGTCGGGGCATTGCCGCGCTTGCCGGCCAGGGCGATGACGCCCACGAAGAAGAACGAGACGACGATGCCCACGAGGCCGATGACGGTGGCCTGCCAGAACGAGACGCCGAATCCGAGGAGGTAGGAGCCGTAAGCGATGCCGAACACCGAGATGTTCGCTGCGGCCCAGGGCCAGAACAGATCGCGGGGCTTTCCCTTGCGCTCCGCCTCGGTGATGGTGTTGATGCCGTTGGTCTCGACGCTCAGGGCAGAGGTGCCCGCGTCGTTCTTGGTGGTCGTACTCACTCTGAGGATCCTCCTGACGTGGGGCCGCCAACGGCCTGCACCTGTTCAGACCTGTTCAGCCTGCTGAGCACACGTTAGTGGCGGGGCCCGGTGCGCGTCAACAACTACCCTTGAACCGTGACCGACGCCGCCGCCACGACCCACTGGATCCTCACGCTGGTGTGTGAGGACAAGCCGGGAATCGTGCACGCCATCTCGGGTGCGATAGTCGAAGCATCCGGAAACATCACGGAATCTCAGCAGTTCTCGAGTGACGACACCGGACGGTTCTTCATGCGGCTGCAGGTGGAATCACAGGCCTCCCGCGACCGCTTTGTGGCCGCCCTCGAGCCCGTCACGGCGAGATACGACATGGACTGGCAACTCGACGTCGTCGGTCGACCGCTGCGCACGCTCGTGTTGGTTTCCCAGGCCGGACACTGCCTCAACGACCTGCTCTACCGCCAGCGCGCAGAGCAGCTCACGATCGATTTGCCGCTCGTCATGAGCAACCACCGCGACCTCGCGAGTCTCGCCGAGTTCTACGACGTGCCCTTCGAGTCCCACCCGGTTTCAAGCGCCGGCCAGAAGCTCGCCTTCGAGGATCGCGTGCTCGAGGTCGTCGAGCAGCACGACATCGAACTGGTCGTGCTGGCGCGCTACATGCAAATACTTTCGCCCGCACTGTGCGCGGCACTCAGCGGCCGGGTGATCAACATCCACCACTCCTTCTTGCCGGGATTCAAGGGCGCCAACCCCTACCGCCAGGCTCATGCCCGAGGGGTGAAGCTCATCGGCGCGACCGCCCACTTCGTGACCGAGCATCTCGACGAGGGCCCGATCATCGAGCAGAACGTCGTGCGGGTCGACCACTCCCGCACCCCCGCCGAGCTCGTCACAATCGGGCAGGACGAAGAGAGCCGCACGCTCACCCAAGCAGTCAAGTGGTTCGCGGAGCACCGTGTGCTGCTCGACGGCGCGAGAACCATCATCTTCACCTGACCCTTCTCATTCACTCGGCTCGCAAGCTCGACGCTCACGGCGAGGTCGACAGCTTCTGGATGCTCTGCGAGGGTGACTCGATCGTCTCGACCGGTCACGGCACCCCACCGCCCGCCGACACCGTCG
>JBJXDR010000019.1:0-3621 GCA_046155245.1 Rhodoglobus sp.
CCTCGAGCCCGGAGCCGGTCAGCAGAGCCGCTGACGGCTCGGGGAATGCGCCGCCACCGTACTTCGCGTTGATGACCGCAACAGTCGAGCGCATGATCACGTGCCTCAACAGACCGCCGCTGACGCCCGCCCACTCGTAGCTGCGGATCGGGAACTTACCGATGCTGTTCCCGACCCATACCGCGGTTGCGGCACTCGTCGTCGCGGTGATGACCCACGTCTGCACCGACGAGTCGGTCGTGCCGGTCTTGCCGATGATCGGCACGCCGTCATCGGGATTGGAGGAGGTTCCGGTTCCACCCGACATCACACCGGCCATCGCGTATGCCGCCGTGGCCGCGACCGCGGGGTCGATCGCCTGGCGGCAGTCCTTGGTTTGGCCGGGGAGTTCCGCGCCGTTTGGGGCGACAACGCGGTCGACAATGACGGGCTTGCAGTATAGACCACCGGCGGCGATCCCCGCGTAGGCAGCGGCCATGCTCAGAGGGGTTACCTCATTCGTGCCGAGCACCGATGAAGGGTTCGTCTGCAGGTGCGTGCCATCAGCTCGCTCGACGCCGAGGTCCTCCGCAACCTTTCGGATGTCGCACAGGTCGAGCTGGAGGGCCATGGAGATGAACGCACCGTTCACCGAGCCCGTGGTCGCGTTGTAGACCGAGAACGGGCCACTCTCCCCGCTGTCGTTCTTGAACGGGTACGGACCACCCCAACCGCCGCCATCCGGGCAGCTGTCCTTGAACTTGGCCTGTTCTTCGGTGCGCGCGTCACCGCTCACCTTCTCGTACAGGCCCTTGCCGCTCTTGAGCCAGTCGAGCAGTGTAAACACCTTGTAGGTCGAGCCCGGCTGGATTCCGCTCGAGCCGCCGTAGTCGAAACTCGTGTTGTAGTTGACGGCAGATGTGCCTGGTCCGCCTCCCTCGAGGGTGTCGTCGAACACCTTATTCTCCGTCATGACGAGCACGCGGCCGGTGCCCGGCTGCACCGTGACTGTCGCGCTACCGAGCTCTAGCGCAGTCTCGGTGTTCGGCGCGTACGCCCAGGTCTGATCCTGCGCGTTGATCTGCACATCGAGGTCGAGCGTCGTGTAGAGCGAGTACCCGCCCTGCTTCCAGTTGTCCAGGCGCTCCTGCTCGTTGGCGCCCAGGAATTCGTAGTTCTTGACGTTCTTCACCACGAAGTCGCAGAACCACTTCGCGTAGGCGTAGGCCCCGAGGCATCCGTTCTGGGGCGCGCTGGGCTTCAGCGTCGTGTCGTCGACGGGCGTCGCAACGGCCTCGTCGTACTCCTTCTGCGTGATGTCCCCCATGTCGAGCATGCTGAGGAGAATGATGTCGCGACGATCCTGGTTGGCAGTGTAGTTCTCGGGGTCGAAGAGTCCGCGCTGGTTGGGGAACTGCACGATAGCGATGAGGCTCGCCGCCTGGGGGAGGGTCAGATCCTTCGCGTTGACGCTGTAGTAGCGCTGGGCGGCCGCCTGAATGCCGTAGGTGTTGTCGCCGAAGAAGGCAATGTTCAGGTAGGCGGCAAGAATCTCTTTCTTCGTATACGTCTTCTCGAGCCCGATCGCCAGCTTCATCTCCTTGAGCTTGCGGTCGAAGGATGTTGCGGTGGCTGCGTCATACGCCGCCTGACGCCCCTCTTCAGTGGGCTTCTGCAGCGCCTGCTGAACGTAGATGTTCTTGACCAGCTGCATCGAGAGCGTCGACGCCCCGCTCGAGGAGGTGCCTGTCGCATTGCCAACCGCCGCGCGGATGACCGACGGCACGTCGACGCCCCCGTGGTCGAAGAACCGCCGGTCCTCACCGTCGACCGCGGCATCCAGCGCGAACGGGGAGATCTGGTCGTAACGCACCTCTTGGCGGTTCTGGTCGTAGATCGTGGCGATCGGGTAGTAGCCGTCGACATTTCCTGACCCAGTGAACTGCGCGTAGATGGTGTTGCGCTCGGGCTGCTGGCCGATCTCGATGTACTCCGGGAGGCTATCGAAGATGCCGATCGTGCTCGATGCAGTGATGCCGGTGACGGCAATCGCGGGGGCGACCATGACCGTCACGAGGAGGCCGCTGAGCACGCTGAAGCCGAGCACACCAGCGATCGCTGTGAACACGCCTCTGCGCGGGGAATTTTGGGCAGACATACAATCAACTGTACGGGACACCACCCCGTCGCAACCTGAACGGACGCCGCCAATGACCCAGTGGGAGTACCTCACCACGCCTTTGATCATCCACAACACCGCCGCGATCCTCAACAACTGGGGCTCCGAGGGGTGGGAGCTGGTGCAGGTCGTGACCGGCCCCGAGGGCGGCCTCGTGGCCTACCTCAAGCGAGAGAAGAAAGACGCCTAACATGTCGAAACTGGATGACCGGCTCGCCGAACTGGGCCTGACCGTACCTGCTACCTCCAAGCCCGTCGCCGCCTACATTCCCGCAGTGGCCAGCGGAAACCTGGTTTACACGTCCGGCCAGCTGCCCATGGTCGACGGCGTGCTGCCGCTGACCGGAAAGGTCGGTGCCGAGGTCGATGCGGATGCCGCGAAGCAACTGGCCCGCACGTGCGTGCTCAACGGCCTGGCAGCCGCCCGCAGCGCAATCGGCTCGCTGGACCGGATCACCCGGGTCGTCAAGGTGGTTGGCTTCGTGGCATCCGACCCGTCGTTCACCGGGCAGCCCGGAGTGATCAACGGCGCGTCGGAACTGCTCGGCGAGATCTTCGGTGAGGCGGGTCAGCACGCCCGCAGCGCGGTCGGCGTCGCGGTGCTGCCGCTAGATGCGCCGGTCGAGGTGGAGTTCGTCTTCGAGTTCGCCTAGGCGGCGCTCGGTCGACGGGCATCGGATTTCAGCTCAGACATCGGTACGTTCGACGACCCATGCGGGTCATCGAACCCACCGAAACTCGCGAGAAATCCGACACCCGTCGCCCTCGCTGGCGCTCGGCGCACTCTGGGGGTGGTTATTTGAGCTTGTCGCCGATGATCTGCATCACGGAAGCGTCGGCGAGGGTGGTCGTGTCGCCGATCTCGCGGCCCTCCGCGACATCCTGAAGCAGGCGACGCATGATCTTGCCCGAGCGGGTCTTGGGCAACTCCGACACGATGAAGATCTGCCGGGGACGCGCGATCGACCCGATCTGCTCGGCCACGTGCGCCCGCAGCAGGGCTGATGCCTCGTCGGCGGTCTGGGCGGCGGCCTGGTTCGACTTGATGATCACGAAGGCGACGACCGCCTGGCCGGTCTGTTCGTCGACAGCACCGACCACGGCGGCCTCGGCCACGATGTGGTGGGAGACGAGCGCGGACTCGATCTCCTGTGTCGACAGCCGGTGCCCGGAGACGTTCATCACGTCGTCGACTCGCCCGAGCAACACGATGTCGCCGTCGGAGTCGACGTGGGCTCCGTCGCCGGCGAAGTACTTCCACGTGTCGCCGCGCGAAAACTTGGACCAGTAGGTCTCGCGGTACCGATCCGGGTCACCCCAGATTCCGCGCAACATCGAGGGCCACGGCTCGCTCACGACGAGCAGACCGCCCTGAGGTGGGTCGACCCGCGTGCCATCCTCGCCGAGAATATCGATCCGGATGCCCGGAATCGGCGTCTGCGCCGCGCCCGGCTTGAGAGTGG
>JBJXDR010000020.1:0-3030 GCA_046155245.1 Rhodoglobus sp.
ACCACCAGCCCGTCCACAGTGCACGCGGTGACGGATGCCCCGTTCGCGGCGGCCACGCGGGTCGCGACCTCGCACGGGTACCCTGCGACCCTGCCGACCGCGACGTCGGCGGCGGCGAGCGCGGCGGCATCCGCCGCGGCGGCGACGGACTGCTTGATCGCGAGCGCAGAGTAGAGAGGTATGGTCAGCGCCGCGAGCGCCGCAATGCCCGCGATGAGACCGACCGTGACGACGCTGGCCGACCCGCGCTCGCTCATCGCCTGCATTGTTTATCGCCCAGCACTGAGGGCGCAGCTGGTCGCCGTGAGTGTCAGCGCGAGCGCCCCGGGGGCAGTCACCGTGACACACAAGAGGTCGGCGTCGGTCCACTGCGTGATGCTCGCGCCGGGAACCTCGCGTGCGGCGCGGGCGGCAGCGCGGTCGGGCGCCTCACCGCGGGCGAGGCTGCGGGCGGCGTGCGCCGCGGCATCCGCAAGCCGAAGCTGCTGGCCCGCGACCTGCATGCCGGTCAGACAGGCGGCGAGCACGAGTACGACAGCGGGCAGGGCAACTGCGAACTCCGCTGTCACACTGCCCCCATCGCACCGTGCGGTGCTAGCCCGGGATTTGCAGAGCACTGCGCACGAGGTCGGTCAGCATGCCGCGCACCTCCTCGGAGCGCAGGATCACCACGAGGAGGCCGGCGAATCCGACGGCTGCGAGGGTGGCAATGGCGTACTCGGCGGTGGCGGCACCGGTGTCATCCCGAATCCAGTTCTTCATGACCTGAGCCTGCGACGGGTCAGGGCGTGAGAGAGCTTGTTACCGTGCATCCGGACACTGACTCAGAACGAGACGAGTGTGGACGAGACGACCGCAATGAGCATGGGGAACACTCCGAGCGCCATGAAGGCCGGGAGCACGCAGAGTCCCAGGGGCAGCATGAGACGCACGGACAGTGCCGCGGCGCGCTCCTGCGCATGCGCTCGCGCGGCGCGGCGCAGCTCCTCGGCCTCGCCCCGCAGGAGGTCACCGGCGGGGACGCCAGCACGCCGGGACAGCGCGAGCGAGGACTCGAGGTCGCCGATCTGGATTCCGTAGGTCGCGCCCACTTGCCGCACGGTCGTCACCGCGCGATCGAGAGCTCCTCCCCCGCTCACGGCGATCGCCGCGAGGTCGTGATCAAGTCCCGGTGTCGCGTCGCTGGGCTCGGCGTTGCGCAGGAGCCGCCGAGTCCACGCGCGCGCGGCGAGCATCAGGCCGGCACCTGCGATGATGCACACCCAGCCGGGCACTGTCGTGAACAGAACGCCGAGTGTGTCGAAGCCGAGCGCGAGACCGAACAACACGCCGATGAGGGGTAGGACCATGACGATCCGGGCCGTGGCGCGGGGGCCGGCGAGAGCAACTCGCACGTCGCGCTGCGCGTCCGCGAGCGACCGTAGCGATGCGGCGTACGACGTCAGGCTCGGGGCCAGTGGCGCCCCGGCATCGGCCGCGACCGCCCAGGCCGCTGCGAGGCCGCGCCATGACTGCTCAGCGAGCGCGTTCGAGCCCGCCGCGGCCGCGGCGATCGCATCTGGGATGCCTCGGGGTTCGGCCCGAGCGGCCGCCGCGGGCACGGGCGAACTCACATCGACCGCAACGTGGTGCCACGCCGACACCGGCGCGACTCCGGCGGCGAGCAGCACCGCGAGTCTGTGGGTGACTGCGGCCACCTCGCCGAGCGTGTCGCTCACGGCGTCACGGCGAGGCGCCCCGCGCCGTCGAGGGTCAATCGGGCGACTCCGGCCAGACGGCGCGTCCCCTGAGTCCTCTCGACGTGCAGCACCGCCCCAATCGCGCTCACGGCCTGCCGGGCGATAGCCGATGGATCGAGTCCGGCCAGCGCGCCGAGCGCCTCGATCCTGGCGGGCACGTCGGCCAGCGAGTTGGCGTGCAGGGTGCCAGCGCCCCCGTCGTGGCCGGTGTTCAGCGCACCCAGTAACTCGCGGATCTCCTCGCCCCGACACTCCCCGAGCACGAGCCGGTCGGGGCGCATCCGCAGCGACTCCCGCAGCAATCGCGCCAGACCGAGTCCGCCCGCGCCCTCGAGGTTGGCTTGACGGGCCTCGAGACAGACGAAATGCGGATGCCCCGGCCGCAACTCCGCGACATCCTCGATGGCCACGATCCGCTCGCCGTCGGGCGCCGCGCCCAAGAGCGCAGACAGCAAAGTCGTCTTGCCGCTGCCACTCGCGCCCGTGATGAGCAGGTTGGTACGGCTGGCCACCAGCGCGCGCACGTGCTCGGGCGGCACGGCTTCGAAGAATCCCTGAGCCTCGAGATCGGCGAGCGTGAGCGGTGTGGCCCGGGGCACACGGATCGACAGGAGCGTGCCCACCGGCGAAATCGGCGGCAGCACGGCGTGCACCCTGACGCCGCCTGGGAGCCGGGCATCCACGATCGGCGAGGCCTCATCAATGTGGCGCCCGCCCGCCCACACCAGCCGAGTCGCCAACTCGCGCAGTTCGGCCTCGTTTAGCGCGAACGGATGCCTCTGCGCCCCCGCCCCTCGATCGACCCACAACTGGCGCCCTCCGTTGACGAACACGTCGGTCACGTCGGGGTCGGACATCACCGCCGCGAGCGGCCCGAAGTCGACCCCTTGCTGGACCCGCGGGGCCGGGTTCGGCGCGCCGGGCGGCCGCGCAACGAAGGGAATCACGACGGTATCGCTCACGCCAGCACCGTACGCGGGCGCGAGCACTCTTCCGCCGCCGACTGGGGCGACCGTGGGTGCGCCGCGTCTCGCCAAGCTGGGGAGGAGCCGAAGGTTCCGATACGCGACTGCGCCGCTACTCAACCAGCCTTGCCGCCACTCAACCAGCGACGATCAAGCCAACCACCAACGACGCGTCGGCGGCGGGGACGCCGACGCCATAAACACGACGCGTCGGCGGCGGGGACGCCGACGCCATTAAAGCGAGAGGGGCGGCGCCCATGGGGGGGAACGGGCGCCGCCACAGCAGTGCCGGATTGGGGGGAATCACTGGCACCACGTACCGCATT
>JBJXDR010000021.1:0-23706 GCA_046155245.1 Rhodoglobus sp.
CGTTTCCGGAGTAGCGGTCACTGACCCAGAACGAGCCGCCGTCTTGCCCGAACTCAAGATGCGTCTTCGAAACCGACTTGCCGGGATCCGAGATCGCTACTATCGCATCGACATACTCACCGGGCTCGGGCATGGGATTGCGGCCCAGCAGCCCCGTTCCGCTGACGCTCACACTCTCCCCTGTGCTGAACTGGAGCACGAATCTCGTACCCCGAGGGCTCCGGTCGACGATGCGAGTGTCGTCGGTGTCGTCGTCATATCCGGCGGACTCGGCGCGGGAGGAAGGCGTGATTGTCGGCGTCTGGGGGGATGCCGCAGCGACCGCTCCTGGGATACCCCACGGAAACGGATCCAACGACACTGTGTCGCGGGGTCGCTGCCCTGGCACCTGGCGAACAAAGCCGCACTCCCCGCAGAAGATGTCCGAGGGGTCGAGTTGAGCGCCGCACTGGGCGCAGGTGTCGTCGTGAACGACCTGCGTGGGAGCGAGCTCGGGTTCCGGGGTGGGCTCAGTCTCAGGCGCTAGGGCCGGCTCAGGCTCGGACGCCGGGGTGGCCTCCGGCCCAGGCTCGGACTTCGGTTCCGGCTCGCGTATCGCGTCGCGAAACTGCTCCGGTTCCACGAGGCTTTCGGCCTCGACAACGAGGGGCGTGCGTTTCCCCGACTGCGCCTTCGAGGCGATAGTGCTCGCGACAGAACGGCCGCACTCGCCGCAGAACATCGCCCCTGAGGGCAGCTCTGTCGAGCAGTAGGAGCAGTTCACGGTGCAGTCCTATCGCTTGAACAGGTCTCTGACACTATAACCACCGAGTGACCGCACAGAGATTCGAGCCTTCACCCGCTGCCATCGCGTGAGCCCCTCATCTAGCGACGCGTGAAGTTCGTCAACGGCACGCCAGACGGTGTCCGCCTCGGATGCCTCCGGGTCGTCCGGGGAGAAGATCGCCCGGTCCGCAACTGCGGCGAGCACCTGCGAGGGTACCCCGCCGGCAATGGCAGCAACCTCGCTTCGGGTCGCGGATGCCACGGGGCTCAGCCCGTGGTCGATGACGGCATCCTCAAACTCCTGCCATCCCCCACTGATCCGCTGGAGCGTGCTGGGAGCCCTGCGGCGCAGGTGTCGCCGTCGGAGTTTGGCGGCGATGATCACCAAGAAGGGCGACACGACAATGGCAGCCCCGAGCAGTCCCCATCCGACGACCAGAAGCACCACGAGAAGGGTCTGCAGCACCGGATCGAGATCGGGCGGCAACTCTTGCTCACTGTCGGGGGTTGCTTGGCGGTCGAACCTTTCGGTGTCCACGACCGGTGGGGGCACGATGGTGGGCGGGCGGGACACCTGCGCGTTCTCCGGCGGCTGCTCATCCGGAATCTCGCGGAACGGCGGGGTGGGATCGAGGCTCACCCAGCCGTACTGGGCGGTGCTAACTTCGATCCAGGCCGACACATCGGAGCCCTTCACGACCGAACCCTGCGGGACGAACCCCACGACCACGCGAGCGGGAAAACCTAGCTGGTCGGCCATGAGTGCGGCTGCCACGGCGTACTGCTCGGCATCCCCGATCATGCGCGGGGCACTCAGCAGCTCAGCGATCCGATCGGCGGAATGACCTGAGCGGCTCGCGGGCTCATCCGCAGCGATGCCGTGGCTGATGTACCCCTCGGCTCGGAGTCCCGAGATCATCGCCGCGAGCTTCTCGCCCACTCCATCCACGTTTGAGGTGTACTCGTCGAGCTTGACTCCGACCTCTGCGGGAATCGTCGAGGGAGTGGGAACTGTTGCCGAGCCCGGCGTGAGCTCCCTCCAGCGCTCGGGGGTCGGTTGGTTGGGCACGACCGCGGTCATCACGTACGAGTCGCCCTCGGCCAAGCCACCAATGACGGCCGCGGTTGCCGTCACGTCGTTGTAGTAGAAGGCATTTCGCAGGTCACCCGCCGGATCCGCGGCGAACTCGATCGACTCGAACTGCCCCGCGGTAGGTAGCCACACGCCGGTGTATCCCTCGATCGCGACGTCAAGGGTCACCCGATCACCCGACACCGCAGACTGGTCAAAACGGTATGGCACGCGGGTGAATGACCCCGACTCGGTCGCCACACTGCCGCTTCCGACCGAGAAGACAATCCCGTCGTACGTGTCCAGGGTGGCAAGACGGATGCGGCCGCCCTCAGGCAGTCCCTCGACGACGAACTGCGTTTCGTCGACTGTGCCTGGGCGGAGGTAGCTGCGGAATGAGGCGAGCGGACTGACGTAGTCGCGGGGATCGAGGGGTTGCACGATAGTCGTACGCAGCACCGTGCGGTCGGCGGTGGGCGGCAGCGCGGCTGCCCCAGCTACGGCCCCGAAAGAAGCCACCGCCATGATGGCTGCGGCCGCGACCACGGTACGTAGGCCCGCGATACCGGTGTCAGCACTGGCGCCGGGGCGCTCCCCGGCGTCAGCGGCGAGCACCCGGATCGCCGCGCGGCGACGGTACCAACGGAACCACACCAGCCAGAAGAGAACGACGACCATGAGCGCGATCGGGGCGATCACGGCACTATCCGGGAACTCAGGCCCGAAGGCTGTAGCGACGAGGAACGCAACGATTGATGGGATGACCGCCAACTCGGGCCACTTCGAGCGCAGGGCGATGGTCAAGGCAACCACCGTCGAGACGAGGATGAGCACAAACGCGGGCACGAGCAGTGCCTCGTACTCGCCCACCGGGAGGGTAATCGTGAGGAGTTGTTTCCAGCCGAGAGCGACGCCGGCGATGAGGTCGATGAGACCCTGGACGGTGGGTAGAACGCCAAACTGAGCCCGGGTGGGGACCGCGAGAGGAACGCCCAACGCGAAGAATGAGGCTACCGTCGTGAGGACGACTACGAAGGCTGGCCACCTGAATATCGTCCCGAGAATCGCGACGAGGGACCCGACCGGCAGGGTGACGGCGACCATCACCAGGAACGATGCGCTCTCGTAGATCGGCCAGAGAGCACTCGCCGCGACGATCGTGGCGAGCCAGAGCATCGCGGTGTTGATCACCACCACATTCACTGTCGGGCGCACGGGCATCAGGCCGCCACCGATCGCGCGAGGGACAGCTGGAGGTCTTCGAGGTAGCCGATGGTCAGAACGCTCAGACCAGCGACTCGGCGCAGGCCCGGGGTTCGGTCGGGATCGCACACCACAGCGATCACCTCAACGCCCACGGGGAAGGCGACGGATGCCGCGCTAAGCTGCTGCGGGGTCACGGGCGAACCGCACACCAAGAATGCGACGGACACTCCGTTCGCCTGGTCCCCCGCAACTCGAGCGATGTCCGTGATGCTCAGCGCGGTTTCGGATCGATCTACCTGAGCGAGGTCGTCCAGCAGGCGCGACCGAGTGAGGGTCGACAGCATTCTGACCGCGAAGACCTTGCGCTTGGCGAACTGCGGTGTGTACTCGCTTGCCATGACCGACACCGTGCGAGCATCCCGAATCGCCCGCACGCCAAGGGAACCGGCGACGCTGACCGCCATCTCGAACTCCACGTCGGTCGCGTAGTCCGAGCTGGCAAGGCTCAACGCGACAACCAGGTGACTGCGTCGAGTCTCCTCGAACTGACGAACCATGTAACTGCCGGTGCGTGCGGTCGATTTCCAATGGATGTAACGGCGATCGTCACCCGGCACATACTCGCGCAAAGCGTGGAACGAGACGTCGTTGTTGGACAGATCCCTGGTCGGCTTGCCCTCGAGGTCGCGGATAAGACCGGTGCTCAGGGAGGGGATGCCGATCGTCCTGGGGTGCACGAACAGTTCGGCGACGTCGGCCCACACGAGCTCCCGACGCACGAGCCCCACGGGGTCCGCGCGGACAGTCCGTACGGGGCCGATTTGCACGAGACCGCGACGAACGGTGGGAATAGCGAACTCTCGCTCGACACTGGCACCGCGCGCGAGGCCGGGTAGTGCGAGCGCGACGAGTCCCGGGCCGACGGGCACTTCGACGGTGACACCCAGCGCGCGCCTGCGGCCCGGGTTGGTCGCGAGTAGGTGACCGGAGGCGATCTCGCCTACCACCACGCGGCTGTGGTCGACCCTCAGCGCGAGCTGCACCGGGCTGCGGCCGATCAGGTAGACGATAGCGATAACCACCATCGCAAGCCCAGCGAACCCCACCACAATCAGTTCGGTCCAGCCCAGCCCGTAGCCAAATCCCAACGACAGGGGTATGAGTACGACGATGGTCCAGCCCAACGGCGTGACGACGGACGCGACGCGACCGAAGACCCGCGCAAACGCGGTGCGGATGGCTGTGCCGAACCTGACCACCGCGATGATCAGGTCGGCGAGCAAGCCGGTGCGATCTCCCACGATTCGCGTACGGGCATTCGTCAATCGACCCGAGCCCGTAGCGACGTGGGCGTCGGTGCGCGACGCCGCCGGGGCTCCTCCGGCGCGCGACGACGAGCGCGTCGATCCGCGAGCGGGTAGCGCGCTGCCCGGCGCCTTGGCCCGAGCCATTACACGGCTTGCCGCTCGCTCGGCGGCGGAGTCTCGATCAGGATCTGGCCCATGATGCTTTCGGCGGTGACGCCGTCGAACTCGGCCTCGGGGTCGATGATCAACCTGTGCGCTAGAACTGGTTCGGCGAGCGCCTTCACATCGTCTGGAATCACATAGTGGCGTCCACTTGCCGCGGCAAGGGTCTTGGACGTGCGGATCAGCGCGAGGGCTCCGCGCACGCTCGCGCCGAGGCGTACCTCGGGAGCAGTTCGGGTGCCCTCGACTAGCCGACTCACGTAGTCGTTGATCGTCGGGTCGACGTGAACCGTGCGCGCAAGCTGACCCATCTCGACGACCACGTCGGCAGTGACGATGGGTGGCACCACAACTTCATGCGCCTTGGTGCCCGCACCCTCGAGAATCCGCAAGGTCGACGTATGGTCCGGGTAGCCGATAGATGCCTTCATGATGAAACGATCGAGTTGCGCCTCCGGCAGACGGTATGTGCCGGCCTGCTCGATGGGGTTCTGGGTCGCGATCACCATGAACGGTGAGCCGACCGGGTGTGTGATGCCATCGACCGTTACGTGTCCCTCCTCCATGACCTCGAGGAGGGCGGACTGAGTTTTCGGGCTGGCGCGGTTGATCTCGTCGGCGAGCACGATATTCGCGAAGATCGGTCCGGGGTGAAACTCGAAGGCGGACTTGCCCTGGTCGTAGATGCTGACCCCTGTGATGTCTCCGGGCAGGAGGTCGGGCGTGAACTGGATGCGACTAGTCGTCCCCGCGACGCTCTGGGCCATCGCTCGAGCGAACGAGGTCTTGCCCGTGCCGGGGAAGTCCTCCAGCAGTAGGTGCCCCTCGCTGAGCAAGGCTGTGAATCCGAGCCGGATGACGAACGTCTTGCCCAGCAGAACCTGATCGACATTCGCGACGAGGCGGTTAAAGATGTCGGAGAACCATGTCGCCTGCTCCGGTGTCATGGTCATTGTGGCCCCTCTGGTCGCTGTTGTGTTGGTCATAATTCGAGCCCGTTGTACGAGATGGTGTAAGTCTGGCCACCGTTGGCGGTGACCCTGATGGTGAGCCACGGCGTTTGGGACGGTGTGGCATCCACGTGGCAGGTCAGATCGCCTCCCGCCGCGGAGAAGATGCCGTCTCCAGGCGCCGTGCCGCACGCAAACTCCACCAACTCGTAGCTTCCCGACGGAAAGCCTAGCCACGCGAACGCTCCATCGTTCCGTGGATCGGCCGGGTCGTCCTGGGTAAATGTGAGCGGTCCGATGACTCGCGGGTCGACGGGCACGCCCAACGGGAATGCGGTAGACATCGTGGGCTGGCAGACCAGCTGGCCGCTGTAATCCCGGCACGCCCGCACCTCCGCTGAGACCGGTTGCCCGAACTGAAGCGGCTCGGCCGCGAGGAAGTCGGGAAGGCTGATCGGCCCGTACTCGGTGCCACCGTTCAGTCGGTAGTAAACCGAGTAACCGCTGGACACCAGGCCGCCCCCGACGTCGATGCCGTCGAGCGCGAAGTCGAAGACCGATCCGTTCGCGCTCGGGCCGGACACTGACAGGTCCACCACCACCGGGGGCGGTGTGCGAGCGATGACGGCCTGACTCTGCGTGCATCCCTGCCCGTTGTACGCGAAGACCACGAGGGTGTACTCGACCTCGGGCGACAGCCCGGTGAAGATCCTCGAGGTCGACGTGCCCGCTGCATAGAGCGTGGCACCGTTGTCGGTCACCGTGCCGTCGCCAGAACAACTCGGGGCCGCGCCCGTATAAATGGCGGCGGTGTAGTCGGAGATCGCGCGGCCATTGGCAGAGAACGATGCACTCCAGTCCAAGCCAATGCTCGTATCGCTCGTCGATGTTGCAACCGGTGCGGCGATCGCGAGCGGCGGACCAGCCGGGGTGCCCTGCTGGGATGTCGTGTTCCAGGCTGCAAGCGGGCCGTAGGCGTCGTTGCGGGCGCTTACCGAGTAGGTGACGAGAGTCCCGTTGGTGAGGGACGCGTCGACAATCGTCGAGGAGCAGACGCTGGTCGAGCAGGCGACGCTCGTGGACACTCCACCGACGGCGACCAGATAGCTCGTGACCGGGGTGCCCGGCGACGGCGTCGTCACCGCGCTCCAGCTGACGTTCAGGCCGTGGTCGACGGGTTCGGCAGACAGGCCGCCGGGCGCGGGCGGGATGATGTCGGACCACACACCCGACCCCGTCGACACCGCGTCAGAGTCGCCGATCGCATTGCTCGCGACCACGAGGAAACGCACCGCATTGGATGATCCGTTGCCGGGCGTCGGCACGGTGCAGGTCGTGCCGGTGCACGTGACGGTCGCGAAGTTTGACCCGGACGTCGTGCTCACCACCACTCGGTATCCGATGATCGGAGAGTTGTTGAATGCGCCCGCGTTCCAGCGAAGTGAAATCTCGCGATCGCCGAACCCCGTTGCGGTGAGATTCGTGACCGGGTCGGGACGGTCCTGCACCGAGATAGTCACTTGACCCCAGACAAAGCGGTCGGGGTCGTTGGTGGCGTCAGCCACCTGATACTGAAGCGTCATATCCCCCGGGGCGGCCGTCGACGACACCGTCACCGTGAGAGAACTCTTGTCGGAGCTGGGGATGATATCGACCCCGGCTGGCAGCGTGTCACCGTCCAGTCCTCGGATGTCGACCACGCGCAACGGCTGACCGACGAATGGGTTGGTTGCCTCGTCATTGGCGAGCACGTCAACCACGGTCGTCGCGCCGCGCTTAACAAGCGCCTGGTCAGCTCCCGGCCGAACGAGCGGACGGGTCGACGGCACGACGCTCAATTCGATCCGGCCCGCCTGCCCATCGGTGATGTCGTCGCGAACGCCCAGGGTCATCGCGGTCGCGGAGCCCTTGACCGCGTTGTCGTCGGCCCTCAGCGTCAGCTGCGAACCGTTCAGGGCATAGCTGAACCCCACCGGAAGTGGTTCGAGAATCGAGTACACCAGCTCAGCCACGTCGTCCGGGTAGGGATAGTTGGTGAGCTTGAGCAGATCGATCACCTTTTCCTGACCCGGCTCGAAGCTGATCACGGCGCCGCGGAAAACGGGCGGCTGGTTGTCACGGGGAAGCACCGAAATGGGGAGCACGAGGATCGACTTGCGCCCGGTCGGGTCGCTCGGCGACGAACCGTCCGTCACCTCAAACGAGATGGATGCCGACCCGAAATACTTGTCCGCAGACGTGAAGATCAGCGTGTCCTCGTCGCGCACCAAGTCGGTGCCGTCGGAGTGGGTCGCAGTCACGCTGTTGGGATCAGTGAGCCGCACCTGTTTGCCGCCCACCGCGATCACGTAGTCGTTGAGGTCGATGACGAGCTGTGACTCGCTGACCACGCGCAGAGTGGGGGCCCGCCGATCGAGCTGTGGCAGCGCGTCATCCGAGCCTGGCACGCGGATGAACCCGTAGCTGACGACCGAGTCATCGTCGGGATGGCTCACCCTGAACGGAATGATTTGGCTCTTCTTGCCCACGTCGACGACGATTCGCTTGCCGGGCGTGACCGTCGCGTTCGCCCCGTAGCCCGGGTAGATCGACAACCCGAGCGTGCGCGGGTCGCCATCAGCGAAGAAGACGTTGGCGAGCACATCCACTGTGACCTGATCGCGGTCAAGCACATCGGACAAGGTGAGCACGGTGTCAGACACCAGCGGGTACGCGAGCGCCGCGTCGGCACTGACCGTGATGCGGATGAAGTTCTGGCTCGTACCGCCCGAGTCATTTTCGATCGAGTAGATGACGCCGTAGGTGCCGGGGGTGCGAGGAGGGGTGACCTGAACGAGATCACCCACGATCTCGGCGGTGGTCACGGCATCGTTGGGCTCGGCGGAGACGATCGTCATCGGGCTGCCGTCCGGATCGGAGTCGTTAGCGAGCACCTGCACAGACACTGTGACGCCGGGCCGGACCGTCACCTCGTCGACTATCGCGACCGGATTTCGAGCACCCGCGAGCCGAGGGCTGATCCCGACGCGCACCGTGCCCGTCGATCGGGCACCCAGAGAGTCGATAACGGCATAGGTGAACGTGTCGGTGCCGGCCGAGTAGTCACCGGCTTGGTAGACGATCGTGTCTGACTGGGTGTCGATCACGGCGCCCTTCTCGGGATTGCTGGACTGCCCCAGCAATTGCACGGAGTCGCCGTCGGGATCGATGCCCGTGAGCGGGATCGTGATTCGCACCGTCTCGCCGGCGAGCACCCGAGCGGTGACCGTGGACGGCACCGGCGCGTTGTTGGTCGCCACGTCCTCCTCCCGCACGGCGATCCGCACCACGGCGGTTGCCGCCTGGCCGTCCGGGCCCGTAACGCGGTACGTCGCCGTGAAGTTGCCGGTGCGCTCGGGGGCGAGATAGCGCAGCACATTGCCTGACGCGAACAGCAGTCCTGAGTTCGCAGGAAGCTGCTGGTCGAGCGTGGGCAGCAGGATTAGATCAAGGCCGTCGGGATGCTCGTCGTTGCGCAGCACGGGAATGTCGATCGCCTGCCCCACTCGAACGGTCACGCTGTCGTCGTTCGCAATGGGGGCCTGCACCTGCGTGGGCGTCGGGATCTCGATCACTGTGATGACGCCCTCGGCCTCAGCCAGACCGTTGCTGATGCGGTAGTTGAAGGTCACCGGCCCATCCAGCGGTGCCTCGAGGCTCACCCGCACGAGCCGTTGCTCGAGCACCTCGGCCCGAACGCCCGAGTTCAGCGGCAAATTGGCAATGCCCGTCACGAGCAGCACCCCGCCCGCGGGGTCGACATCGGTACCGGCGACGTCGATCCGTTCGTTACGAAGAGTCTTGACGAAGACCGTCTTGGGCACGGTGATGGGCTTGGTGTTCACATCGGGCGGCGAGGCGACATCCACCCGTACCAGCCCCGTTACCGTGAGAGTTCCGTCGGTGACGACGTACTCCAGATAGTGGCTGCGCGTGGCGGTACTTGTGAACCTGAACGTGCCCGTCTCATAGCTCGGCGTGATGGTCATGTCGGCCTTCGCGGGCACACTGTTGAGCCTGACGATGCCCGAGCCCCCGCGCACGTGGTCGAGGGGGCTCACCGTGAGTTCTTGACCCGCGTACGCGAGCACGACGAAAGGCTCGGCGACGATGGGTACCTCGCCCGCCCCCTTGACGCTGACCGCCAGGGTCCCGGTCGCCTCGGCACTGCCATCGGAGACGACGAGCGTCACGAGCTTGAGGTCGCCGCCGCCGCCAGCGTCGGTGAAAACGACCGCTCCACCCGGCTTGTAGCTCACCGAGTCCGGCGCGGCGACGGCGGCACTCGTGAGGTAGAACGCATCCCCGTCGGGATCGACCCAGTCCGAGAGCACCTGCGAGGTCACCCGGCCGCCCGTTTCCACCACGGCCTTACTCTCACGCACCTGTTCCGGCGGGGAATTCTCGGCCTCGCCTCGCACGGTCACCACGACGGTCGCTGTGGCTGTTCCGCCGCGGCCGTCGGTGATGGCGTAGACGAAACTGAGCTGGCCCGACGCCCCGGGAGCCAGGGTCAGCTGGATCTGTTGTCGCTCGGTGATGAGGTCGATGCGGCCCACGGCCTCGTCGATCGGGGTGAGCTCCGAGACGACGAGTACATCACCGTTGGGGTCATAGTCGTTGAGCAACACGGGCAGCACGGTCGAACGGCCGGGCCGCGCCCCGAATTCGTCATCCAGCGCGACCGGCGGCTGCTGCACCTTTTCGACCTCGGGCGGAGTCTCTTGATTGTTCTGGTCCTCCTGAGGCGTCTGGTCGTCCGCCGTAATGAGATCGTCCCAGTTGTCGATCAGCTCACCCTCGCGCTGCACGGCCCAGGTCGCCCCCGAGCGACGATCGTTGAGCACCGCTCTGACCCCGTTGGTGTCGAAGCTCAGCCGGGCCGTTGACGGCATCGAGGCGAGCACCCTGGCCGTGGCGTCGGGCTCTGAGCCGCACTGGCGCCAGTTCTGCCCGTTCGACCAGGCCGCGTAGTCGCATCCGGCGAGGTTCAGGGGCCGGGCAGCCGTGCCCGCGGTGCCGGCGAAAACGGATGACACGTCCCCGCTCCCGAGGGCAACGGCGACCAGTCCGCCTGAGTAGCCAACGAGCACACGGTCTCCGGCGACGGCGGGCTGTTGCAGCACCGGCCCGGTGCCGGACGCGAGGGCCGACGACAGATCGACACTGCGCCCGTCAAGCACGAGGGTCTGGGTCTGCGTATCGAGGATGGCCCATTGCCCGTCAACCGACGTGATGCTACGGCTCGCGGCCGAACCAGGCACCGTCACCGGCTGCGAGCCATCCACCGCATCCGAGGCTGCGGCATTCACGCGGTAAACCACACCCGCGGCGGGCGAGTACGCGTAGAGCATCCCGGCGGGGTCCATGCTCACGATCGCATCGGTGCCGAGGCTGAGCGTCGACTCCGCTTCGGCGTCGAAAGTTGCCATGGCGGCAGCGGCCAACAGCCACAGTTCGCCGGTGCCCTGCTCGAACACGGCGACTCGCGTGCCCCCTAGAAGCACCTCCGGCTGGTTCGGCGGCAACGCGACGCTGTCGGTAACTTCGGAGGTCGCGGCATCGACGATGTCGACCTTGTTCTCGGTGCGGTCGACGAGGAGCACGGTTGCGCCCTGCTGAAGCACTTCGATGTCATTTCCGGTCGACGGCACCACGGTATTGAGTTCGAGCACCTCGGTGTTGGCCCGGCCGATTGCCTGCTGCTGGCTGTTTGCTACCCAGACCGACCCGTCACCCAGATCCAGCCGCTGGGCGGTGTAGCCGGTCGACACCACCGCGACCACGGCGATAAGAGTCGCGACGACGACCCCGCTGATCACGCTCAGCGTGAGCGAGAGGTGCGAGGCGAGCCATTCGCGGATCACGGGATCACCATCATCGGGGAACGTCAGCGCACTTCTCGCTGCTGGGCGATCCGGTCTTCCCCGCGCGGTTGACGGCGACGGTAATGCACACGCGATCACCCGGCTCGGCGTCAACGACGAAACTCGTTCCACGCTGCTGCACCGGCGGACCACCGTCTGACGTGCTCACCTGAAAAGTGTCTGTCTCGCCCAGACCGGGGTCGACCCACGTGAACTCGACCGTCGCCTCGTTCACTCGCGTCTCGATCGCAGCCACCGTCGGGATGTCGGTAGATGCGGAGCGCAGCAACAGTACGGTGGCGACCGTGCCGAGCACCACGACGAGCACCGACGCGGCGACGAGAACCCAGGCCAGGCTGCGGAAGCGGCGTCCGCGGTCGGCGGGTCGGGTGCCGGAGCTTCTCGGCAGCGGGGCATCCTCCCTGACGAGGGTTCCGACCGCGCTGTAGTCGCCCGTGATCTCGCCGCTGCGACGCCGTCGCCGGCGCTGGGCCACGCTGCCACGGGGCGCGACGCCCCCACGGATCCGTGTGCGGTCCTCCAGGTCTGCAACAGTGGCCAGTGCCCAGTCATCCATGACCACCTCGACCGGGGTCTGCGGCACGCCCAACTCGGTCTCGACCGCCTGCAACTCGCGAACGAGTTCGAGGATGCTCCCCGGACGGTTCTCGGGCTTGCGCGACATCGCCCGGCTCAGTGCCCGTTCGAGGCTCTGCGGAACATCGTTGCGGTCAATCGGCTGAGGCTTCGCCCGGTTGATCCGCGAGATGAGATCGGTGGACTTGTTCGAGTCGCCCGGTACCTCGAAGGGGGAACGCCCTGCCAGCAGCGAGTAGACGGTCGCGGCGAACGCCCACACCTCGGATGCCACGGTTCCGGCTGTTTCGTCCATGAGCACTTCTGGCGCTGACCAGGGAATCGACATGCCAACGGCCTCGCGGTCGTCGGACTCACTGAGGGTCGCCGCGATGCCGAAGTCGGAAAGCACCGGATGCCCGTACGCGGTCAGGAGAATATTGGACGGCTTGATGTCGCGGTGCAGCACCCCCGCGCGATGGGCCGTCTCGATCGCACTGCCGATCTTGACCGCGATGCGAAGCACCTCGGGCACGGGCAGTCGCTCGGACCGGTAGCGCTGGCTCAGGGCCGCCGAACACAGCTCCATCACAAGATACGGGCGCCCATCGGATGACACGCTCGCCTGGTACACCGTGAGAATCGACGGGTGCGCGCTCAGCTGGGCCATGAGATTGGCCTCGGCCTGGAACATCTGCCGAACCTGGTCGTTGACGACCTCACTGAGCATGACCTTGACCGCCACTTGGCGCCGCGGCATGTTCTGCTCGTACAGGAAAACGTCGGCGAACCCGCCCGAGCCCAGGATGCGGATGTGCGAGAAACCAGGCAGCGTCGGGGGTTGCGATGGCAGTCGGCGCGCCACGAACACCCCCTAGCCTCTGGACGTATCCGACCATTCTAGGCGGGTACCCCACTGGCTGACCCGGCGTGTACCCCGAAGAGGGGCCGTGCATCCGACCCCCACTTCTGGGCCGCGGCAGGAGCCCTCAGCGTGCGGGTGAGCGGGGGGCAGTGTCCTCGTCGATCACGGGGGCCGGGGCATCCAACACATCGACGACAATCGCAGTGATGTTGTCGCGGCCCCCTGCCGCGAGCGCTGCATCGATGAGGGCACCGGCGGTCTCCGTCGCCGAAAGGCTCGCCCCAAGGTGAAGCCTGATGCGCTCATCGCCGACTTCTTTGGTGAGCCCATCCGAGCACAGCAGCAGGCGCAAGCCGGTCAGCGCGCGAACCATCCAGAAGTCGGGCACCGGAGCCGAGTTGAAGCCCACCGCGCGCGTGATGATGTTGCTGTCTGGGTGGTGCTCAGCCTCGGCACGAGTAAGGCTGCCCGATTCGACCAACTCCTGAACGACCGAGTGGTCGATCGTGATCTGCACGAGCTCGTTTCTTTCGAACGCGTAAACCCTGCTGTCTCCGACGTTGAACACAGCGAAGTATGGCTCGTCGTCCTGAAGGGTGAGGAGCGCGCCGGTGACGGTCGTGCCCACGCCAAGTTCGCTTTCTTTCGAGATCGCCGAAATGTCAGCGGTCGCGGCCTCCAGCGCGCGCTCGATCGCACGAGGGGCAGCGAAGTCGCCTGTAACGGCGTCCGCGAGGCGACGCACCACCGCGGCGCTCGCGAGATCTCCCGCCGAATGACCCCCCATGCCATCGGCGACGGCGAACATGGGCGACAGAGCGACATAGCTGTCTTCGTTGGCGACGCGTCTCCGACCGGTGTCCGTCGCTGCGGCCCAGGCGATGACGACCGACTCGGCGGGACGGCCCGGAATGGGCACGACGAGCCGTTCGCTGCTGCCGCCGATCTCGGTCACGGCTGCCTCTCCGCCGACCTCATGCCGGGCGTTGCATTGGGAGGATCTGGAGGATGTTGTCGTCACCAATATCCACCAGCGTGCCCGGCGACACTACCACCGACTCACCCTGACGCAGCTTTCGCGGCACGCTGCCCGGCACCATCACGATGGACCCGTTGGTGGACTTCAGATCGGTGACAATGACCGTCGAGCCGAGTTGCCGCACTTCGACATGGGACCCGGACACCTCCCGCAACGGGGAAGGAACGCGGACGAGCCTCGGCGGCAGACCGCTGACAACCCGCGGCGCGGAGGGGTTGCGGCCCACGTAGCACGGGGCGTCGAGAATGATCGGATCGGTGCCAGAGCCAACGCGCAGGGCATAGAAGCGCAGCGGCGGGATCTCCTCGGTGGTCTGAACGCCGTCGTCGATCGGCTCACCGGTGGCGTGGTCTATGCGCCGGGCAACCGGTCTGGGCACGATCACCGTGGCTTCATCGTCGGACGCTTCAGGCTGAGTCACCGGAGCGCGCGGCGGGACGATGACGGTGTCGTCGAGGTCGTCAGTTTCCAGGTCAGCCAATGAAACTCATACTGTGTCTGTCGGTCATGAGTTTCCTATGAAACTCATAGTGTGTCTGTCGGTCATGAGTTTCCTATGAAACTCATACTGTGTCTGCCAGTCATGAGTTTCCAATGAAACTCATGACGTGCTTAATGCGGGTGTAGTCCTCGAAGCCGTAGCTCGAGAGGTCCTTGCCGTAGCCGGAGTGCCTGAAACCGCCGTGCGGCATCTCGGCGACGATCGGGATGTGGGTGTTGATCCACACACAGCCGAAGTCGAGGTGCTTCGCGAACCGCATCGCGCGCGCGTGATCCTTGGTCCACACGCTGGATGACAGCCCATACTGCACCCCGTTGGCCCACTCGAGTGCTTGAGCCTCGTTAGTGAACGACTGCACGGTGATCACGGGCCCGAAGATTTCGTTCTGGATCGCGTCATCCGACTGCTTGAGACCCGACACGATCGTCGCCTCGTAGAAGTAGCCCCTGTCGCCTTGGCGGGCGCCACCGAGTTCGACCTGTGCGTTGCCGGGCAGCGCATCGATGATGTCAGACACCCGCTCTAGCTGGCTGAAGTTGTTGACCGGACCGAACAGAATGTCGGCGCGATCAGGCGTGCCCGTCTTCGCGTTGTCCTTCGCCCAGACGGTGAGCGCTGCAACGAACTCGTCGTGCACGTTTGTGTGCACCAGCACTCGCGTCGCCGCAGTGCAGTCCTGACCGGCGTTGAAGTAGCCCGCGGTTCCAATGCCCTCGACGGCCGCCTCGATGTCCGCGTCGTCGAACACGATCACTGGGGCTTTGCCACCGAGTTCCAGATGAACCCGCTTGAGATCGGATGCCGCTGCCCTTGCCACCTCCATCCCCGCCCGCACCGACCCCGTGATCGACACCATCTGTGGAGTCTTATGGTCGATCATGAGACCACCCGTGGTGCGGTCACCCGTGATCACGTTGAGCACGCCCGCGGGAAGGAACTCGGCAGCGACCTCGGCCAGCAGCAACGTCGACAACGGTGTCGTATCGCTCGGTTTCAGCACCGTCGTGTTGCCCGCCGCGATCGCGGGGGCGATCTTCCAGACCGCCATGTTGAGGGGATAGTTCCACGGGGTCACCTGGCCGATGACGCCAATTGGCTCGCGCCGGATCGATGAGGTGTGATCCTTCATGTACTCACCGGTGGCCATGCCGCTCAGGTGTCTGGCCTCGCCCGCAAAGAACCGGATTTGGTCCACCGATAGCATGATCTCGTCGGCCACGAGCGACGCTCGGGGCTTGCCGGTATCCTTCGACTCGAGATCCGCAAATTCCTCCGCGCGAGACTCCATGGCGTCAGCAATTCGAAAAAGCGCGAGCTGTCGTTGCGCCGGCGTGGTCTCGCCCCAGCGCTCGAAGGCGGCCGACGCCGCCGCGAATGCGGCGTCGACGTCAGCGGCAACCGAGACCGGGGATGTCGCGTAGGACTCCTCCGTTGATGGGTCGATGACCTCGAAGCTGGAGTCGCCGCGCGCCGACACATATCCGCCGTTGATGAAGTTACGGATCTCTGCCATGGCACCAACTTAGTCGGGCGGTCGCCGCGGCATCCACCCCTCGAACCAACGATTTCGTCAGTCTCGCTGCGGTTCAGGTACGGAATCGCTTGTATCTGGCCCCGGGCGCTGACAGAATCGAGCCATGAGCCCCCGAACGCGCCCTCCGGGCTCGAAGCCCGTGCAGCTCGACGACGTCTCCAAGGCGATCATCGAGCAGCTTCAGGGCGACGGAAGGCGCTCGTACGCCGAGATCGGCAAGGCCGTCGGTCTCAGCGAGGCGGCGGTTCGCCAGCGCGTGCAGAAACTCACGGACTCGGGCGTCATGCAAGTGGTCGCCGTGACCGACCCGATGCAGCTCGGGTTCTACCGCCAGGCGATGATCGGCATCCGAGTGGCCGGTGACACGACAGAGGTCGCCCAGAAGCTCGGCCGTCTGCCCGCAGTGGACTACGTCGTGCTGACGGCCGGCAGTTTCGACATCCTCGCCGAGGTCGTCTGCGAAAACGACGAAGACCTGATCGATCTGCTCAACAAGCAGATCCGCGGCATCGAGGGTGTGCAGTCCACCGAGACCTTCGTCTACCTGAAACTACTCAAACAGTTCTACAACTGGGGAACGAGATAGAGATGACCATGACCGAACCGACCCTGACCACGTACAACGAGGCGGACCTGCAGCAGAAGGCCAAGGACCATCTCTGGATGCACTTCTCCCGCCAATCCGTGATGGAGAGTGGCGCCGGGGTCCCCATCATTGTGAAGGGCGAGGGCCATCACATCTGGGATTCCTCCGGGCGCCGGTACATCGACGGACTCAGCGGTCTATTCGTGGTCAACGTCGGCCACGGCCGCAAGCGCCTCGCGGATGTCGCGGCACGGCAGGCCGAGGAGCTCGCGTTCTTCCCCATCTGGTCGTACGCGCATCCCAACGCAATCGAACTCGCCGACCGCCTTGCCTCCTACGCGCCCGGTGACCTCAATCGGGTCTTCTTCTCGACCGGTGGCGGAGAGGCTGTCGAGACCGCCTTCAAGCTCGCAAAGTACTACTGGAAGCTGCAGGGCCGCCCGACCAAGCACAAGGTGATTTCGCGCGCTATCGCGTACCACGGCACGCCGCAGGGGGCGCTCGCGATTACCGGCATCCCCGCGATGAAGGAGATGTTCGAGCCGCTGGTTCCCGGTGGCTTCCGGGTTCCGAATACGAACTACTACCGCGCCGAGGAGATGGGCTTCGTGCCCTCGCCGGGAGCAGATTTTGCTGCCGCGGAGCGCGAGTTCGGATTGTGGGCAGCGAATCGCATCGAGGAGATGATCCTGTTCGAAGGTCCCGAGACCGTCGCGGCCGTGTTCCTTGAGCCAGTGCAGAACTCGGGTGGGTGCTTCCCGCCTCCTCCCGGCTATTTCCAGCGGGTGCGCGAGATCTGCGACCAGTACGACGTGCTGCTCGTGAGCGACGAGGTGATCTGCGCCTTCGGCCGCATTGGTCACATGTTTGCGTGCGACGCGTACGGCTACGTTCCCGACATGATTACCTGCGCCAAGGGCATGACTAGCGGGTACTCCCCCATTGGTGCCACGATTGTGAGTGACCGTGTGTACGAGCCGTTCAAGCACGGCACCACGTCGTTCTACCACGGCTACACCTTCGGCGGGCATCCGGTGTCGGCTGCGGTGGCGCTCGCCAACCTGGACATCTTCGAGGAGGAGAACCTCAACGAGCACGTGCGCGAGAACTCGCCCCTGTTCCGCTCTGCGCTTGAGCGTCTCACTGACCTGCCCATCGTAGGGAACGTTCGGGGCGACGGGTATTTCTTCGGAATCGAACTCGTGAAGGACAAGGTCACCAAGGAGACATTCGACGATGCCGAGTCCGAGCGACTGCTGCGGGGTTTCCTCTCGAAAGCGCTGTACGAGGCCGGCCTGTACTGCCGCGCCGACGATCGCGGCGACCCCGTGATCCAACTCGCACCGCCGCTCACCATCGGTCCCGCCGAGTTCGACGAGATCGAGGGCATCCTCCGCGGAGTGCTCACCGAGGCGTGGACGCGGCTCTAGCGAGAGCTGGTTGAGGAGTGCCCAGCGCCTATCGAAAACTCAGTTTCTGGCACGACACCGTCCCGGACGAACTGGCTCCGCGCGCGGCGCTGCCAGGAGACGCCCACGCCGACGTGGCCATCGTCGGGGGCGGGCTCACGGGTCTCTGGACCGCGTGGTATCTGCTTGAGCGTGATCCGAGCCTGCGCATCGTGGTGCTCGAGCGCGAGATCGCGGGGTTCGGCGCATCCGGGCGCAACGGGGGCTGGTGCAGTGCATTGTTTCCTCGGTCGACTGCTTCACTCGAACGTGCGCACGGTCGGGATGCCGCACTCGCATTGCGCCGGGCGATGATCGACACCGTCGACGAGGTGGGCGCGGTCGCGGCCCGGGCGGGGATCGACATCGACTACGTGAAGCGAGGCACGATCGCCTATGCCCGGTCCGACGTACAGTTCGCCGCCGCCCGGACCGAGGTGGAGGAGGCGGCTTCCTTCGGTGTCGACGCGCTTGAATTGTGGGGAGCAGACCAGGTGAAAGCCCAGGGCGCGCTCGGGGCGAGTTTTGATCCGGCCTGCGCACGACTTCATCCGGGCAAGCTTGTGCGCGGACTCGCGCGCGCACTGGAGAAGCGCGGCGTGACCATCTACGAGCAGACCGAAGTGCTGGACTGGGCCTCGGGCTCGGTTCGCACCGGACACGGCACCGTGCGATGCGACAGCATCGTGGTTGCTCTCGAGGGCTATGGTGCCGAGCGCCCACAGACCCACCGCTCGGTGCTGCCGCTGTACTCTCTGATGATCGCGACCGAGCCGCTTTCGGATGCCACGTGGCAGGAGCTCGGCATCGAGCACGGGCAGACCTTCACCGACTACCGCCATCTCCTGATCTACGGGCAGCGGACCGCGGATAACCGCTTTGCGTTCGGTGGCCGCGGTGCGCGCTACCACTTCCGTAGTGCCATTCGCCCGGGCTATGACCGCGTTCCGGGGGTGTTCGACCATCTTCGACGGACCCTGGGTGAGCTGTTCCCCACTATCCGCGAGGTGGAGGTGACCCATCGGTGGGGCGGTCCGCTCGGAGTCCCCCGCGACTGGCACGCGAGCGCGAACTTCGACCCTGCCAGCCGCATCGGCACGGCCGGGGGGTACGTCGGCGACGGGCTGAGCACTACCAACCTCGCTGGCCGCACCCTCGCCGATCTCATCACCGGGTCCGAGAGCGAACTGACCGCCCTGCCGTGGGTCAATCACCGGTCGCCAAGGTGGGAGGTCGAGCCACTGCGATTCATTGGAGCAAACGCGGGGCTCGCGGCGATGACCGTGGCCGATGCCGAGGAGCGGCTGACGACGCGGCGTTCGCTCGTGGCCAGACTCATGGGTCCGCTAGTCGGCCATTGAGACGACATCACGATCACGCTCCACCTACGGTTCCTCTGCCCCGCGCGTCAGAGCCGCACCGCCACCGCATCCAGGCCACCGCATCTAGGCCACCGCATCCAGGCCGGGGTTTCTTCACTCTGGTTCGGATAGAGTCCTGCCGTGACGATCGAGCCGAGCCACCCCGTCTGGCTGCCCCCAGCCCGGATGCCCCGAGCCAGACTGAGCGCGGGTCAGGTCTTTGCGCTGGCCGTTGCGGTCGTGGTGTCGGGTGCCGTGGTCGCGGGAGTCGGATGGATCGCACTCAACCAGCAGCGTGTGACTGATCAGTTCGCCGTCTGGCAGTACACCCCCAGCACGGATGTCGGCGCCTACGCCGACAGAGCCGAACTGACCGACGAGGGCCGCTTCTTGTTCTACGCGAGTCGGCCGGTTGTGGCATCGGATCGCGCGTTCAACGACGTCTGCTCGGCTCACCAAGAAGACGTGGGAATACTGGGCTGCTACCTGCCCAGCACCAAGCAGATCCACCTCTACGACGTTACCGACGACCGCCTCGACGGACTCGAGGAGGTCGTGGCTGCCCACGAGCTGCTCCACGCCGCCTGGGATCGGATGAGCGCGGCGGAACGGGACTCGCTCGCGCCACTGCTCGAGGCGGAGGCGGCGAAGCTCGCCGACGACGTGGACTTCGCCGAGACTCTCGCCTTCTACGCGCGCACCGAGCCCGGGGAGCGACTCAACGAGCTCCATTCGATCATCGGCACCGAGTTCGCGAGCGTCAGCCCCGAGCTTGAGGCGCACTACGCGATTTACTTCGCGGACCGGGGGGCGATCACGGCCCTGCACGAGCAGTCGAATCGGATTTTCCTCGAGCAGGCGGCTGCCGTGGCGGCACTGAACGCCCAGATCGACGGGCTCGCGGCATCCATCGATGCTGATTACGCCGCCTACAACGCCGCGTACGACGAGCTGAATTCGGATGTCGACGCCTTCAACGTGCGAGCGGACGCTGGCGACTTCAGCTCTCAGGCCCAGTTCGATCGGGACCGGGCGGCACTCATTCAACGGCAGAATGCGCTGGACGCCGACTACGCCACGATCGAGGCGCGTGTCGCCGAGTACGACTCCCTGGTCGCCCAGTTGGATGCGCTCAACGCCGCCACGGAAGAACTCAACGCGGCGATCAACATCGCCCCGCACCCCGCGGCGGAGTCGACCGGCTAGGCGGAAGGTCCCGTGAGCGCGGGTCCCGCAAAGATGTCGGAGATGGTGTGCAGTTCGCCTGCGGTCGGGGCCCAGTCCCGCGATGCCGCGGCATTCTGCCGCAATTGCTGGGGGTTAGTCGCGCCGGCAATCACACTCGTGAGTCCGGGCTGCGCGAGCAACCACGAGATCGTGGCGGCGAGCATCGTCACGCCGTGTTCGGCACAGAACGCCTCGTAACGCTCAAGGGTGCCCCACGGGGCGTCATCGGCGAGGTGAGGTCGTTGCCGCGCGATGCGGGTGTCACCGGGACGCACGGTGCGCGTGAACTTGCCGGTAAGCAGGCCGTTGTAGAGCGGGAAGTAGGGCAGAAAACCCAAGCCAAGGCGCCGAACCGTGGGCAGCAGATCCCGCTCGGCGGCGCGCGCAAGAAGGCTGAACTCGTTCTGTGCGCTCGCGAAGCGAGCGCCACCGAGCTGCTGGGCCGCCTCATCGGCGGCGACGATCTGTTCGGCGCTGAAATTGGAATGGCCGAAGTGCACAATCGTGCCCTCGGCGACCAGTTCGTTCAGCGCCCCGATCGTGTCCGCGACGGGGGTGCTGGGGTCAGGTGTGTGAAGCTGGTACAGATCGATGTAGTCGGTGCCGAGGCGGCGCAGCGAGTCCCGCACGGCCGTTCGGATGTACTCCCGGGATCCCTTGGGCGCCCCGTTCGCGATACCGAGATCGACCTCAGAGTGGCCGAACTTGGTCGCGACGACGAACCGGTCGCGGCGACCGACCAGGGCGTGACCCAGATAGATCTCGCTCTGACCTGGATTCCCGCCATACATGTCCGCCGTGTCCAGCAGCGTGACTCCGAGATCATCGGCGGCGTCGATCACAGCGGTCGTGCCCTCTTGCGTCTGGGTCAGAGTGCCCGGCCGACCGAAGTTGTTGCAGCCCAGCCCGACAACCGAGACAGCGAGCCCCGAGCGGCCGAGCGTGCGATGGGCGAGTGTGATCACAAGTCCATCCTCCCCCCTCCCTCCACCCTCGCCGTGCTCCGGTCGTCTGCTCGTCCCCCGACCGCACTGCATCCGGCTTCCTCCCATGTCCGAAAACTGCCAGTGGCGTCACGGATGCCCCGGCTAGGGTCGAAGAATGCAGCCCCGAACCACGCCTCCCCTTGCGCCAACGGCGCCCGCCTACCTCGCACGAGTTGACTCCCCCGTCGGGCGAATAGAACTCACGAGCGACGGGACTTCGATCACCTCCCTCGCGATCGAGCGCGACGATCGACTCCCCCACGACGGGCATCCCGAGAACAACGCCGCCGTGCTCGATGCCGCAGCGCAGCAACTCGCCGAATACTTCGCGGGTAACCGCCGCGAATTCGATGTGCCTGTTGCACTCGCGGGCACGGAGTTCCAGCGAGCAGTCTGGCGGGAGCTCGCCGAGATCCCGTTCGGCTCGGTCGACTCGTATGGCGAGATCGGTCGGGCTACCGGACGGCCCGCGGCAGGCCGAGCGGTAGGTGGGGCAATTGGTGCCAACCCCGTGCCGATCATCGTGCCCTGCCATCGAGTGCTGGCATCAGGAGGTCGCATCACTGGATACAGCGCAGGCAAGGGTATCCCGACGAAAGCCTGGCTCCTGGATCACGAGGGCGTCGACCACCGGTGACCGGCCGCTTCAGCACGCTCATCGGCGCCGACGCGATACCTCGGTGCGGGTGGGTCGGCAACGATCCCGAGTACGAGCGGTATCACGACGCCGAGTGGGGTCGCCCCCTCCACGGTGACCGACCGCTATTCGAGAAGATCGCGCTCGAGGGCTTCCAGGCGGGCCTCTCGTGGATCACCATCCTTCGCCGTCGCGATGCTTTCCGCGAGGCGTTCCACGGTTTCGCTATCGAGCGGGTCGCGGCGATGGAGCCCGCGGATATCGACTCGCTGCTTCTCGACGATCGCATCATTCGAAACCGGGCGAAGATCGAGGCGACGATTGCCAACGCGCGCATCACCTTGAAGCTGGCCGAGGGTGAGTTGGACAGCGTGGTCTGGAGTTGTGCACCAGCGCCGGGCCGGCCTCGGCCACGCAGCGTGGCCGAGGTCCCCGCAGTCACGGCCGAGTCCACCGCGTTGAGCGCCGCCCTGCGTTCCCGCGGGTACCGCTTCGTGGGGCCGACCACGATGTACGCACTCATGCAGTCGGCCGGACTGGTGGACGATCACGTGGTGGGTTGCCACCGCTCTAGCTAACCGGTAGCGCAGTCGGGGCCAGCGACCATCGGCTTTAGAGCACCAGGTCGAGTTCACCGGGGGCGCCCCGCTCGATCCGGATGCCACGATCGCTCGCCCACGACAGGAGCGAGTCCACCGTGTCGTGGTCAATACCGCTGCGCACCACCTCACGCACGAACTCGCCCTTTGCCTTCTTGTTGAAGTGAGAGAGGGCGACGCGGGGCCGGGGCGTAGCGGGAGTGCCAGCCCTGGTGCTGGCCTTAGTGCCAGCCGCGGCGTCGGTCTCGGTGACGACCCGTACGTACCACGCGCCACCCGGCAGCGGACCGAGCGCAGCATACGATTCGCTACGCAGGTCTAGCACCATCCGGTCTTGTCCGGCCAACTCCGCGCTGATCGGAGCGCGCCACTGCGTGCGTAACGAGAGGCCCGGAAGGCGGGAGTCATGGGAAAGTCGGTAGGCGGGGATCGGGTCCACGGCGCGGAGCAACCCGAAAAGGGCCGAGTGAATCGCCACGTGGTCGGCGGCGAAGGCCCGGTCCGCCGCAGTGAATGTCGCGGCATCCAGCCCGTCGTAGAGCACCCCCGTGTAGCGGTCGATCGCGGCGAGCACCGGACTCGTTCGCAGCGCGCGATTGCGGTCGACCTCCGCGCGCTGCGTCGGCCCGAGGCCGAGGGACGCCATTGACTCGCCCACGTTCCGCGAGAGTCGGGCCAGAGCGGCGAGAACCGTGCGGCGGGCGGGATTCAGTTGGGGAAACCCCAGTGCGGCGAGATCGAGGCGACGGTCATCCGCGCCCCCGTCACGCTTGGTCTCGGAGGGCGGCAGCAGCAGGAGCACTAGCTGTTGAGGAAGGCGAGCGCTCGCTCGACGTTGACCCCGAGGGGGTCGACCGAGTCCAAGGTGATGCGCGCGACCGCGGCGCTCGAGCCGGTCCAGTCCGCGTAGTCATCGAAGCTTTGCTCGACGGCGTTCCACGTGAGCCGGATGTGCGGCATGCTCTTGCGCCAGCCCTC
>JBJXDR010000022.1:0-3943 GCA_046155245.1 Rhodoglobus sp.
ATCACCTGGGCCGAACGTGCGAGCTGCGCGAGCCGACGACCGACCTCGGTCGCACTGGCACCGCCGACGCCCGCGTCGATCTCGTCGAACACGAAGGTGGGCACCGGGTCGGTTCCCGCGAGCACGACCTCGATCGCCAGCATGACGCGCGACAACTCGCCGCCGGAAGCGCCCTTGCTGATCGGCCGCGGTTCGGCACCCGGATGCGGCTGCAGCAGAATCGACACCTGGTCTTTGCCCGTCAACGAGTAGTCCGGCCGATCCTCGAGGCTCACCGTAACCGTGGCGTTCGCCATCGCCAGCGCGGCGAGTTCGCCCGTCACCTTCTGTGAGAGCCGGGCAGCGTTGAGGGCGCGCACCTGCGACATCCGGGATGCGAGTTCGATGACGCTCGCGCGGTCAGCCTCGACCTCGGCGCCGAGCGCCTCGATCCGCGTCGTGTCGTTGTCGAGCTCGAGCAGCCGACCGCTGCCGGAGTCGAGGTAGTCGATCGCGTCATCCAGCGTCGGGCCGTACTTGCGCACGAGCGCGCTGAGAGCGGCACGGCGCTCCTGCACGACCTCGAGTTCTCGCGCGCCGTCGGCATCCAGCCCGCTCAGGTTGCTCGCGAGCTGGGTCGAGAGCTCCGAGACGGTGAAGGATGCCGCGGCGATCCCCTCCGCGATGGGCCCGAGCGCGACGTCGTGCTCGGTCACCCGCTCAACTTGGCGGCGGGCCGACGCGAGCAGCCCCACGACGTCGCGGCCCTCATCGGTGGACTCGCTCGACAGCAGATCGTGAGCCTGGGATGCCGCGAACCGCAGGTCTTCGAGATTGGTGAGGCGATCGGCGCGCTCCGCTAGCTCATCGTCCTCACCGCGCCGCGGATTCACCGCCTCGATCTCCGCCATCGCGACGCGCAGCTCGTCCGCCTCCCGCGACCGGCGGTCACGCTCGGCCACGAGCACATCGAGCTCGCCCTGACTGTGTTGCCACCGGCGGTAGACGGTCTGGTACTCCTCAAGCAGGGGTGCGAGCTCGACGCCGGCGAACCGGTCGAGCGCCTCCCGCTGAGCGGTCGCGGAGCGCAGTCGCACCTGGTCGGACTGCCCGTGCACGACCACCAACTGCTGGCCGATCTCGCCGAGCACCCCCACCGGAGCGCTTCGCCCGCCGACGACAGCACGACTGCGGCCCTCGGGCGCAACTGAGCGGCCGAGGATGAGTTCTGCGCCGTCGATGTCGCCACCCGCATCGCGCACGCGCTCGGCGACGGCTCCGGTCGGGTCGATGAGCCACCGGCCCTCAACGACCGCCTGCTCGCTGCCCGAGCGAATGGCTGCGCTGTCCGCGCGCTCGCCCAGTAGCAGCCCGAGCGCCGTGACGACCATGGTCTTGCCTGCACCGGTCTCGCCGGTGAGCGCGGTGAATCCGGGACCGAGCGGCAGGCGAGCCTCGCCGATGACCCCCAGATCACGAATGGAGATCTCTTCGATCACAAGGGACGCGCCTCCTCGCCAGCCGGCCCACGCCAGCCGGACACCGGCAGGTTGAACTTGTTGACCAGACGGTCGGTAAACGGACCCTGACTCAGGCGGGCCAGACGCACGGGCACCGGCGAGCGACGCACGACGACGCGGGCGCCTGGCGGAAGATCGTGGGTTCGCCTACCGTCGCACCACAGCACACCCGTGCCCTGGGTGCGATCGAGGACCTCGACCGCGAGTGCCGAATCCGGCCCGACGACGAGCGGCCGCGCGAACAGCGCGTGCGGACTGAGCGGAACAAGCAGCATCGCCTCAAGGCTTGGCCAGACCACCGGACCGCCCGCGGAAAACGCGTAGGCCGTCGACCCGGTCGGGGTGGACATCACCACGCCGTCGCAACCGAACGACGACAGCGGCCGACCGTCGACCTCGATGACGACCTCGAGCATCCGTTCACGGCTGGCCTTCTCGACCGTGGCCTCGTTCAACGCCCAGGTTTCGTAGATCACCTCAGCGTTGACCTTGACGCGCACGGCGAGCGTCATGCGCTCCTCGACGAGGTAGTCCCGCGCGAGAGCGCGTGTGACTGTCTCGGTCAGGTCGTCACGCTCGCTCTCGGCGAGGAAACCCACGTGCCCGAGATTGACTCCGAGCAGCGGCACCGAGCACCCCCGGGCAATCTCCGCGGCCCGCAGAATGGTGCCGTCGCCACCGAGAACGATCACGAGCTCAAGATCGCCGATCGCGACTCCCTCGCCGAGTAGGGCGATCGGCACGATGTCGGGTGCCTGGGTCATGATGCTCGCGTACTCGCCGGCGCTGAGCACGGGCGTGAGGCCGCCGGCGATCAGCTGCCGACAGACGGCGATCGCGGCATCCATCGAGTCAACTCGCCCGGTGTGCGCCACGACGAGGATGTGTCGTTCGGCTGTCACGGGAGAGTGCTCCTTCGTCGATCAGGCCAATTGCGAGACCTCGTGTCTCCATTCTGTCGGATTGCTGCCGACACCAGCACTCAACCAGGCAAGATACTCACGGTTGCCCGCGTTTCCGGCGATTGGGGAGGGGAGGATGCCCGCGGTCGGCAGCCCCAGATCCCACGCCGCCCACAGCACGCCGTTGATCGCGTCCTCGCGAAGCCCCGGCTCGCGCACGATCCCCTCGCGGATGCCCGTGCGCCCCACCTCGAATTGCGGCTTGATCAGCAGCACGAAGTTGGCGGAGAGGCCCACCGTGTGCACGAGCGCGGGCAACACCGTCGGCAGGCCGATGAAACTCAGGTCGCCCACCACGAGACTGGGGAGTTCGGTGACCCCGCTCTGCTCGGCGAGTGTCGCGGCGGTCAGGTAGCGCGCGTTCGATCCCTCGATGACGCTCACACGGTCGTCCGATCGAATGGATGCCGCGAGCTGACCGTGACCCACATCGAGCGCGATTACCCGGCTCGCCCCGCGCTCCAGTAGCACCTGGGTGAACCCTCCGGTGGACGCCCCCACGTCGAGGCAGAGTCGCCCTGCGGGGTCAATCCCGAACCCGTCGAGGGCGGCGATCAGCTTGTGGGCCGCGCGACTCACGTAGTGGTCGGCGCCCGCGACCTCGATGAGTTGGCCCTCGCCGACCAGTGCCGATGCCTTGACCACCGGCCTGCCGTCGACCGTGACGAGGCCGTCGAATATCAGCTGTGCGGCCTGAGTGCGCGAGCGGGCGAGCCCTCGTGCCGCGAGGGCTGCATCGAGTCGAGTGTCAGGCATCCGACCGGGTCAGCGGCGCTGCAGACTCACGCATGCGACGCCGGAGCGTCACCGCCCTCGAGCCGTGCCTGCAACTGATCGTGCAACTGGGTGAACGCTCCCGCGCGCGTCTCGAGCGGCTGATCCTCGATCACACGGAGTCGCGAGAGCAGGGCATCCGGGTCGGTGCTATCGGTGGCCATGCCCTCGGTGTTCATCGCGTCGCTCATGCTCACGAATATAGTTCGGCAGGCACGTCGAGCGCGTAGATCGCGAGGCCGGAGTTCCAGATCGCTGCGGCGCCCGCGCGCAACAGATCGACGCCGCTGCCCGACTCGACCGACAGCACGTAGCCCGCCCGTCGCACTCGTGCCGAGCCGACGATCGTGTCGACGACTCCCCCGACCTCTACGGTCTCGCTGGTCGGATACGGGAGATGAAGTTGACGCAAGTCATCAAGAATGTAAGTCGGGCGCTCGTCGAGGCTGGCGGCCAGCACCTGCTTCGCCTTATCGATTCCTGTCAGAACGAGAACTGACGGGATGCCCGCCCGATTCGCCCCGAGGATGTCGGTGTCCAGCCGATCGCCGATCATCAGGGCGTTGCGCGACCCGAACCGCTCGAACGCCTCGTCGAAGATCGCGACCTCCGGTTTTCCCGCGACGATGGGCAGGCGGCCGACTGCGGTGTGTACCGCGGAAACCAGAGTGCCGTTACCCGGAGCGATTCCGCGCGCCTGCGGGATCG
>JBJXDR010000023.1:0-2934 GCA_046155245.1 Rhodoglobus sp.
CCTTGTCCTCCTTCGAGCCGGGCAGACCGGCGCGGTCGAGACCCTGCTGCTCGTTGTCGAGCGTGAGCACCCCGAATCCGACGGGCTTGCCGGCGTCGAGCGCGACCCGGGTCAGGCCGTTGGTCGCCGCCGCGCTCACGTACTCGAAGTGCGGGGTGCCGCCGCGCACGATCACTCCGAGCGCAACCACCGCATCGGCGCCGGCATCGAGGGCGACCTTGGCTGCGACGGGCAACTCGAAGCTCCCGGGCACCTGCACTTCGGTGATCTCCGCTCCGGATGCCTCGAGCACCCGCCGCGCGCCGGCCATCAGGCCATCGGCGATCGTATGGTGCCACAGGCCCGAGACGATGGTGACCTTGAGTCCCCTACCGTCGGTGTCGAGTACGGGGTGTCCTTCGCCGCTCATGTCAGTTGTCCTTTCCGGAGGTAGTCATCGCCGCGTCGAGGCCGACATCGTCGGGGAGTACGTGGCCCATCCGGTCACGCTTGGCTTCGAGGTACTTCTCGTTGAACTCGCCTACACCCACTAGGAGGGGCACCCGCTCAAGGATCGTGATGCCGCGGTCGCCCAGCTGGCGAAGCTTCTCGGGGTTGTTCGTGATCACCCTGACCTCGGAAATCCCCAACTCTTCGAGGATGGCGACTGCGGCTCCGTAGTCCCGACCGTCGGCGGGGAAGCCGAGCGCGAGATTCGCGTCGAGGGTGTCGAGACCGTCCTCCTGCAGGCGGTACGCCTTGAGCTTGTTGATCAGCCCGATACCGCGGCCCTCGTGCCCGCGCATGTAGATCACGATGCCGCCGTCGCGTTGAATCAGCGAGAGGGCGGCATCGAGTTGGGGCCCACACTCGCACTTCTCCGACTCGAACACTTCCCCGGTGAGGCACTCCGAATGCACGCGCACCAGAGTGCCGTTGGTGGGGTTGCCCGAGATGATCGCGAGGTGATCCGCGCCGGTCTGGCGGTCGCGGTAGGCCCGAAAGCGGAACGGCCCGTGCTCGGTGGGCACCGTGGTCTCCACCTCGAAGATCACCCGTGACGACTCGGGAATGTCGACCGGCATGGGCACGTCGGTGTCGCAGTGCCACTGTTGGAGATAGTCGATGAGTGCTTCGATCGTCACGACCGGGATGCGCTCGCGCTCGCCGAACGCGATCAGCTCGGGCAGCCGCATCATGCCCCCGTCGTCGGTGACGATCTCGCCGATCGCGCCCACGGGAATCAGCCCCGCGAGCTTGAGCAGGTCGACCGCCGCCTCGGTGTGGCCGGCGCGCTGCCGCACTCCACCGTTCACGGCCCGGAGCGGCAGGATGTGCCCGGGCCGGGTCAGGCTAGCGGGCGTGGCATCCACGTCGGCGAGCACGCGCAGGGTGTGGGCGCGCTCACCCGCGCTGATGCCCGTGCTGCGGCGGTCAGCGGCATCCACCGTCACGGTGTAAGCGGTGCCGAGCGGGTCCTGGTTGTCCATCACCATGTAGGGGAGCTCGAGGTGGTCGGCGAGCTCGTCCGTCATAGGGGCGCAGATGAATCCGGAGCTGTACCGGATCATGAAGGCGAGGTTCTCCTGCGTCGCATACTGCGCGGCAATGATGAGGTCGCCCTCGTTCTCGCGGCTCTCGTTGTCGACCACGATCACGGCGCGGCCCTCGGCCAGTGCGGTGATGGCCGCGGGGATGTCTGCCAGGCTCATGACTGGCTCCTTTCGAATTGCATCAGTCGAGCGACATGACGAGCGAGGATGTCCGTCTCGATGTTGACCGCGTCGCCCACGTCTTTGCTGCCGAGTGTCGTGACGGCGAGAGTCTCCGGGATGAGGCTCACCTCGAACCAGTCGTCCCCGACTGCGGACACCGTGAGCGACACCCCGTCGACGGCGATCGAACCCTTGCGGGCGACTAGAGGCGCGGCATCCGGGGTGAGACTGAAGCGCAGGACCCGCCACGCGCTGCCCTGCTCGATGCTCGTGAGGGTGGAAGTGCCGTCGATGTGACCCTGAACGATGTGGCCGCCGAGGCGGTCGTTGACCTGGGCGGCACGCTCGATGTTGACCGCGTCGCCCGGAGTGACCGTTGACAGCGTGCTCATCGCGATCGTCTCGGCCATGACGTCGGCGGTGAACCAGTCCGGTCCTTGGTCGACGATGGTGAGGCAGACGCCGCTGACCGAGATCGAGTCCCCGTGGCGTGAGTCGGAGACCGCGAGCGGTGCGCGCACGGTGATGCGCGCGGCATCCCCCGTACGAACCCAGGCGATGACCTCGCCGAGCTCCTCGATGATTCCCGTGAACATTGCTTACCTGATTTCCTGGTGGGGTGGCGCGGGTCGCGCGGTCACGAGCAGGTCGTCACCGAGTCGCTCGACCCCGGCGATGGCTAGCCCACGGGCGTCGTCGATCGTGTCGACGCCGATGTCGCCGAGAGCGAGTTGGGGGCCGCCGAGCAGTTTCGGCGCGAGGTAGATGAGGTACTCGTCGGCGAGGCTGGCGGCGACGATCGCACTGATCAGGGTCGGCCCGCCTTCGACGTAAGCACGCCGCACTCCCTGCTCGAACAGCCACGGCATGATCTCGGCCACATCGCGAGTGCCAGTCTCGAGCACGCCGCGGGGGTGCTCCCAGAGTTTCGCGCCGCCCGGGATCGGTCGCTGCCCGACCACGACAGGGAGCGGCTGGTGCTCGAGCAACTCACCGGTCCCGGTGCGCGCTGTGAGGGTGGGGTCGTCGGCGAGCACAGTCCCCGTACCCACGAGGATCGCGTCGGACGCCGCCCGCTGCTGGTGAACGCGCTCGCGCGCCTCGGGGCCGGTGATCCACTGGCTCGTGCCGTCCGCGGCGGCCGCCCGCCCGTCGAGGCTCGCGGCCCACTTCACGGTCACCCAGGGCGTGCGTCGACGAGCCGCCGTCAGCCAGGGGAGGAGGAACTCGGTCGCCTCAG
>JBJXDR010000024.1:0-2583 GCA_046155245.1 Rhodoglobus sp.
CCGATCTCGGATGCCCTGCGCCCCTACCTCGGTGGCCTCGACGTTTTCGAGCCAACCACATGACCCGCTGGCTCATCGCGCTCGATGTGGACGGAACCGTTCTGCGCGAGGACGGCGTGATGAACGACCCCGTGGTGCACGCGGTGGGCCGTGTGCGCGACGCCGGTCACGAGGTGACGATCGCCACCGGGCGCTCGGTCGCGATGACCCTGCCGATCCTCGAGCGACTGGGCATCGAGCCCGAGTACGTCGTGTGCTCGAACGGTGCCATCACCCTGCAGCGCGACCCTGACGCGGCCGCGCGGTACTCCCGTTTCCACGTCGAGACCTTCGACCCGAGTGAGGTGCTCACCACGATCCGCGAGAGTCTGGATGCCGCCAACTACGCGGTCGAGGATGAGCACGGCCACTACCGCTACACCGGCCACTTCCCGGATGGCGCGCTCGGATTGGTCAGCGAGAAGGTCACCTTCGAGGAGTTGCTGATCACCCACGCGACCCGGGTGGTCGTGATCTCCCCCGAGCATCGCATCGAGGATTTCTTGTCGGTCGTCGAGATGATGGGCCTGCACAAGGTGAGCTACAACGTGGGCTGGACAGCCTGGCTCGACATCGCTCCCGACGGTGTCAACAAGGCGACCGCACTGGAGCGTGTGCGCGAACTGCTCGGTGTGCCACGCACCCACGTGATGGCGGTCGGCGACGGGCGCAACGACATCGACATGCTCGAGTGGGCCTCCGCCGAAGGGCGGGGAGTCGCCATGGGTCAGGCGCCCGATGAGGTGCTGGCGGCCGCGAACGAGACGACTCTCAGCGATCTCGACGATGGGGTTGCCGTTCTGCTCTCGGCTTTCTGACAGCCAACGCCGGTAGCCTCCTACAAGCCTCCGCGTCACGCATCGGATACACTCGGACCTTGGGTTTGGGGAGGGCTGTCCGAGCGGCCGATGGAGCCAGTCTTGAAAACTGGTGATGTGAAAGCATTCGTGGGTTCGAATCCCACGCCCTCCGCGTCAACGTCACATCCCACTGTCGGGGCACGAAAGGATGAGTTATGAGCGAGTTGCAACCGCAACCCGAACTGCGCTCCCGCTCCGACCTGCGGGTGCGTGAGCGGGCGACCGCGCCCGGCATCGCCCGGCACGGGCGGCTCCGTAAGGCGAGCCCGTGGGGCACTGTCGCCAAGTTCGTAGCAGCCGCACTGGCCGTCGTGCTCGTGAGCGGGGCATCCGTCGGAGCTATCGCCTTCAACAGCATCTACTCGAAGCGCACGGTCGTCACTCTCGTGAGTGAAACCGAGGGCCCACCGCCGGAGATCGGCGCGATCGAGGGCGGGTTCAACATCCTCATCGTGGGCAGCGACACCCGCGGTGGCCAGTACGGCATTGGCGGCACGCTTGAGGATGACAGCTCTGTACTCAACGACGTCAACATGCTGCTGCACGTCTCCCAGGACCAGACCAACGCCGTCGCCATCAGCTTTCCCCGTGACATGGTGGTCGGCATCCCGGAGTGCCCGGCAGAAGATGGCTCGGGAGACACCAAAGGGTACTCCACCGAGCCAATCAACGTAGCGCTCTACTACGGGGGTTTGCCCTGCGTCGTGCTGACGGTCGAGGAGTTGACGGGGCTTCCCATCCAGTTCGCAGGCCTCATCACCTTCGACGGCGTGGTCAACATGTCGGATGCGATCGGCGGCGTCGATGTCTGCATCACCGGCCCGATGTACGACCCCTATACCGGCATCGACCTTCCTACCGCCGGCACCTGGAAGCTCTCTGGCTTCGACGCTCTCGCGTTCCTCCGCTCCCGCCACGGAGTGGGCGACGGCAGCGACCTGACCCGGATCAGCTCGCAGCAGGTGTACCTGTCCTCGCTCGTACGCACGCTCAAGAGCTCCGACACCCTCGGCGACGTCAAGAAGCTCTACAACCTGGCGAACGCCGCGGTCAGTAGCATGACGTTGTCGAGCAGCCTTGCGGATGTCTCGACCATGGTCTCGATCGCGTTGGCACTCAAAGACATCCCGCTCGAGCGCGTGACCTTCGTGCAGTACCCCGGCAACACCGGGGGCGACGGAATCTACACCGGCAAGGTGCGCCCGGATCGCGGTACCGGTGACGCGATGATGGCGCTTGTCGCGGCGGATCAGCCGTTCGTGCTGGCCGAGACGACGGATGGCACCGGGTCAACAATCGACCCGAATGCGCCAGTTGCGACCCCTGACCCCACGGCCGCTCCTGTCGACAACACTGGTCTTCCGGTCGTCGAGGGAGTGCGTGGCCAGACCGCCGCGGACTACAGCTGCTCGATCACTCAAGTCGCCACGGCTGACTAGGGCCAGGCACTGGAGCTGGCTGGCTCCGATGTGATTACTCAAGAGCCAGCCAGACACGGGCCGGTGTCGGGTTCACCGTGGCACGATACTACTGTGTCCTCCTTTTGGAGGACAAGAGGTTGGCGGCCCCAGTTCGCGGGATGCGGATTCCAGACAGCTCGCGGTCGCGGGTTATGATTGCTGTCGTTACTGGAGACGTCGCATAGTTCGGCCTAGTGCACCACCCTGCTAAGGTGGAGAACCCG
>JBJXDR010000025.1:0-15792 GCA_046155245.1 Rhodoglobus sp.
GGTGGCGTCGTAGGCGAAGCCGGTCGCGACGAGCGCCTGGGAGAGGGGCACGGCATCCGCGACCCGGATCGGGATCTCGCCGAGGAACGCGCCGCCGCCCGCGGTCCCGGTGAAGAGTTCGCCCGTGGCGGGGTTGACGACGCACCCGGCGAGCGCCGTCCAGGTCTGCGGGTCGGGCTCTCCCTCCACGACCGCGATCGAGACCGCGTAGTGCGGGATTCCGTAGAGGAAGTTGACCGTGCCGTCGATCGGATCCACGATCCAGGTCAGCCCGCTCGAGCCGCGCTCGGCGCCGCTCTCCTCCCCGAAGAATCCATCGTTGGGGCGTTGGTCGGCAAGAAGGCCCCGAATGAGCGCCTCAGTCTCCCGGTCGGCCTCGGTGACGATGTCGACCGGCGATGACTTGGATGCCGCAACCGAGACCCCTTCGCTGCGCCGCTGCCGCGCGAGCTCGCCGGCTCTCAGCGCGATCGTTCGGGCGGTGGCAAGGAGCGACTCGTGGGGCACGTGACCAGCGTAGGGGGGCGTTACCGGGCGACGTAGACCGTGTTGGAGGAGACGCCGCCGGTGAGCGGGTTGTCGAAGTCCACGACGTGCGCCTTCGTATCGGTGAACGCACGACCAAGGGTCGCCATGAAGTCGGAGTCGGGCGGGTCGTCCGACCAGAGCCCGAAGACTCCGCCCTCGGCGAGATGGCGCTTGAGCGCGCGCAGGCCGGGCTCGGTGTAGAGGTCGGCGTGACTGGCATCCAGCTGGTGTCGGGGAGAGTGATCGACGTCGAGAAGGATGGCGTCGTAGCGAAGCCGCGGTTCGCCCCGCATGACCGCGAAGAAGTCGTCGAGCACGAGGCTGGTGCGCGGGTCGCTCGTGAGGGCTTCTGACACCGGCAGCAGGCGCCGCTCGTGCCAGTCGATGACCGCAGGCATCGTGTCGATCACCGTCATCGCGCTCACGCGCGGGTCACGCAGCGCGGCAATCGCGGTGTACCCGAGGCCGAGGCCACCGACCAGCACGGTGAGGTCGCCGCCCTCGACGGCGGCAAGGCCCAGGGTCGCTAGCTGTTCCTCCGCGACCGTGAACAGGCTCGACATGAGGAACTCCTCACCGAGTTTCACTTCGAAGATGTCGACGCCGAGCTCGACATCGGTGCGGCGGCGCAGCATCAGGTCACCCATCGGCGTCGGCTGGAAGTCGAGCTCCTCGAATCGGGGGATCACCATGCAGCCCATTGTGCGCCCCGCGGCCCCCGGCCAACACCCGCGCTGCTGGCGATACGCTGAGCACCATGCAAACCCGCCGCATGGGAAACGTGACTGTTAGCGCTATCGGACTGGGTGGGATGCCACTGTCGATCGACGGGCGGCCGGATCGCGAACAGGCGCTCGCCACGATACTTGCGGCCATCGATGCGGGCGTCACGCTCATCGACACCGCTGACGCGTACACGATGGAGATCGACGGTCAGGGCCACAACGAGCTACTCATCGCCGAGGCGCTCGCGTTACGGCCGACGGAGGCCAAGAACATCCTGGTGGCCACCAAGGGCGGGCTGATCTACCGCAGCGGTCGACCTTGGAGCCGCAACGGTCGCCCGGAATATTTGCGGCAGGCGGCGATCGACTCGGCACGTCGGCTCGGCGTGGAATCGATCGGTCTGTACCAGTACCACCGCGAGGACTACGCGGTCGCCTACACCGACTCGCTCGGCGCCATGAAGGATCTGCTCGACGACGGACTCGTTCAGATGGTCGGAATCTCCAACGCGATCACCGAGCAGATCGAGCTGTTCAATAAGATTCTGGATGGCCGCCTCGCGTCGGTACAGAACCGTTTCTCCCCGATCTTCCAGTCGAGCCGGCCGGAGCTTGACTACACCGTCGAGCACGGCATGGCGTTCCTGCCGTGGAGCCCGCTCGGCGGTATCGGCAGGGGCGCGAGTGTCTTTCACTCCTCCGCGTTCGCCGCCGTGGGGGCGGAGCTCGGCGTCAGCGCGCAGCAGGTCGCGTTGGCGTGGGAGCTGTCGCTCGGGAGCTCGGTGATTCCAATCCCCGGAGCATCCCGACCCGCATCGATCACCGACTCGGCTCTCGCCTCGGACTTGGTGCTCACACCGGAGCAGCTGGCGCGGTTGGGGGCGTAGCTGGGGCTACGGTACCTCGATCGTCAGCTCACTCCTTCAGCCGCGCTGCGACATTCGGCACGAATCGCTGCGTCTCAAGGCTTGCGCAAGCCAAGACATTGCGTCTCCAAGCCGCGACTGATAAGCCCCTACCCGACTCCCAGCGAAACGTCCGCCTCCGCAACGCCAGCTGACCCCACATAACGGGCATTCCTAACTGAGGCACGGAACGGATCTCGCGGGCATATTGACCCGAGGTACTACGGGCAACAGCAGCAAATGCTTACGTTCCTGCTGCCGGGAGTAGCTGAATGGGGACCTACCTATTGCACGGCGCGCTGCATAAGCAGGGGGGGTTCCGTGTCGTAGCAGCCGCGAGGCGCGTTCCCAAGGGCCTTGGGTGGTGTATCTGTGTTACACAGTTTTTCTTGTCTGATTGTCGTTACATCTCTGCATGAGTAGGATAGGTGTAACAGGGAAGGTAAACATGAAGGTCTCGGAGATCGAGGACATCGGAATCATTGCCAGGCAAAGGCGGGAGGATCTGCGGATTTCGCAGTCGGCACTGGCTGCCCGAGCTGGGGTGACCCGGCAATGGCTAACTCGATTTGAGCGCGGTAACTCGGAGGTGTCCCTCTCGAAGGTGTTCGCTGTCCTCCGACAGCTCGACATCAAGGTCCGACTGGACGTGATAGACGATATGGCAGAGAAATCGAGAGCGGCCTCTTATGAAATCCCTCGCATTACGCTGCCCCGCATGGAGATCCAGAACATCACGACGGTCGGACTTCCACCGCTAATGGATCTGCGGTCGCTGGCGCAGGTGAAGGCACGGATCAAGGCCATAGAGGCCCTTAAGGCAGAGGAGTCTGGCGCGGATGAGTGAACTGCTCGACGTCTTCCTCTACGACTACAGAATCGGCTCTTTGCGGCGCAATGGGGTCGAGATTTACGTCTTCGAGTACGACGACAATTGGGCGCAATCAGACAACACCACTTCGCTATCCCTATCCCTCCCATTGCCGCAAAGGAGGCACTCCGGTCGAGCCGTGGCCAATTTCATCGACAACCTCCTGCCGGACAACCCAGAGGTTCGGCAGCGGTGGGCTATGGACGTCGGGCTCGACTCAGACGAACCCTTCTTTCTCTTGCAGCACTACGGCCAAGACGTGGCTGGCGCGGTGAGCTTCCGCGCGCCCGGTGCGGCTATTGAGAGTAGGCGGGAAGGGGTGTCAGATCACCAAATCGCTGAGCGCATTCGTCAACTCAAGGATGACGACACCGCATGGCACGACGATCAAATCGCGGCCATAGGGCAGTTTTCACTCGGAGGCGCACAGACCAAGTTCTCTCTCGCACGCCATGACGACTGTTGGTTCGAGACGGTTGGGGGAGACCCCTCTACTCACGTATTCAAGCCACAGGTGAAGGGTGTCCCGGATGGAGAGCTCATTGAGTACGTCGTGATGCGCGCTGCCTATTTGTTGGGCATCCCGGCCGCGTCAGTGGACCTATTCATTGCGGGCGATCAGCATTCGCTCGTAGTCGAAAGATTCGACCGGCGGCAGGAAGGAGGCAAAACGATTCGTCTTCACCAAGAAGATCTCGTTCAGTCTCTCGGGCTGCCCAGGCTCCGGAAGTTCGAGTCGCAAGGCGGCCCCGGTATCGATGACATCATGGGATTGCTCGCGCGTTCGTCGGACAAGCAATCGCGTGCCCGGTATGCCGTGCTCTTGATGTTCTCTTGGCTTGTGCTGTCGACGGACGCACACGCGAAGAATTACTCGGTATATCTGCAGCCTGAGGGAGCGATCTTGACGCCCCTCTACGACGCGTCCTCGGTGATCCCATACCTGAGCCCGGACCCCGAGACTGATATGGAGTCGATTCTGCGGCGAGCGGGGGAACGGAAACTCGCTGTGAATTATGGTGCCAGCTTTTTGGCGAGAGACGTTGCCCTGTTCGAACTCGGTGCAATTGCCCGCGCTGCAGGCATGCCGACCGACGACCTTCTGGCAAGTGTCGCTCTGTGTCTGCTCGAGATTTCCGCCACGATGTCCGATATCGCTTCGACCCTGCCAGCCCACTTACAAACCGACACCGTAGCGCGCTTGGTCGACTGGATGCCGGTCCGAGCGAAGCAAGCGGCCGAAGCGCTCGGTATCGGAGATCTCCTGCATTAGAGGGCAGTGGGCCGCCTCCAAGATCGACAGAATACGACTCACGCGTCTGAGAAACACGTTTCCCGGGGCGGTTGGCGTGGCAGTTGAGGGACTCGAGACCCCGTTCTCGAATTCGACTCCCCTACTGTGCCGCCGGCCCACGGCTGCGCCGCCCTCCCTCGCAGGCTCGGTCGGCGCTGGGGTCGCGCAATCGCTGCGCGACTGCCATAAGCTCCACCGCGCTGCGCAGCGGGCAGGGGGTTCTCATGCCGCGCTGCTGATACCAAGCTAAAAGGCCCCCGCGAGCGGGAGCCCTTCCCATTGGTGGCAAGTGAGGGATTCGAACCCCCGAAGTTGAAAACGGCTGATTTACAGTCAGCTCCCTTTGGCCGCTTGGGTAACTTGCCAGGGCGCTTCCGACCACATGTAGTCATCTGTCCGAACGCGCGGATCAAGGATACAAGCTCCGCGCGCGAACTGTGACCATTGCAAGCCTCGGTAGGATCAGTCAGACCCAAGGGAGGGGCCACGCGATGCCGGGAATCAATGAGGTCGCGCGCCTTGCCGGGGTGTCGACCGCCACCGTGTCGCGCGCACTCAGCGGCAACGGGCACGTCGCGCAGGAGACGAAGGAGCGGGTGCTCGCCGCCGCCCTCGAACTCGAGTACGTGGTGTCCTCGAACGCATCGGGGCTCGCGACCGGTCGCACGAAGAACGTGGGTGTGGTCATCCCGTTCCTGAACCGCTGGTACTACGGCGCCGTCATCGAGGGCGCCGAGAGCGCGTTGCTGAGCCACGGCTACGACCTGACCCTGTACAACCTCGCCGGCGGTGGCGAGGAACGCACGAGCGTGTTCGAGCACTTCCTTCTGCGTAAGCGGGTGGATGCCGTCATCGCGATCGCCCTCGAACTCACCGAGGGCGAGGTGGGCCGACTGCACGACCTCGAGAAGCCCATGGTGGTTGTGGGCGGCATGATCGAGGGCGTGCGCACCATCAGCATCGATGACATCGGCGTTGCCCGGCTCGCCACCGACCACCTTGTCTCTCTTGGACACCGCGCGATCGCCCACATCGGCGGCAACCGCGCGTCAGAAATGGACTTCCACGTGCCCAGCAAACGACGCGTCGGCTACGAGCAGTCGTTGACGGCGGCGGGCATCCCAATCGACAACGCGCTCTTCCAAGCCGCCGACTTCACCCTCCAAGGTGGGTATGCGGCAGCGAAACAGCTGCTGGGTGACCCGCGCACGCGCCCGACGGCGGTGTTCGTGGCATCCGATGAGATGGCGATCGGAACCATTCTCGCCGCGCGCGACCTCGGCCTCACCGTGCCCGACGACATCTCGGTGATCGGCGTCGACGACCACGAGCTGAGCGAATTCTTCGGGTTGTCGACGATTGCGCAGTTCCCGGCGCTGCAAGGCCGCATGGCTGTCGACATCGTCATGGATCAGCTGCACCCCGGCCATCGGGACCTCGCGCTCACCAACACGCCGCTGCCGTACGAGCTCATCGTGCGCTCGAGCACGGCTCGACCGGCGCGACGCAAGGTGCAGTGATAGCACTCGGCGGGTGATGCTATCATTCCGAGATGAAACAGCTGCTGCTGCGCGTTCCGGACGAATTGCACGCGCGACTCACGGCGCAGGCCCGGTCCAAGCGCACCTCCGTTAACGCTCTGGCTACTGACATTCTGGGCCTCGGCATCGACCCGTCGAACCTCACCAGAACTGACCGCGCGAGGCTCAAGCTCATGGAGATCGGTGAGATCAGGGGATCGGGCGCGATGCCGCCTCCGCCCTCGCCGGAACTGCTAGAAGCGCTCGAAGCCATCCGTGCGGCCGAACGCAGCGATGAGGTTGATGACATCGACTGGCAGCGCGGGACGGACCGTTGGCCGTGATCGCCTATCTCGACTCCTGGGCGCTGGCTCGTTCTTACTTGCCGGATGAGCTCCGCGCGCCTGAGGTCCGCGAGTTGATCGATAGCCCGAGCATCACAACCATCACCGGGTCGTGGACCCGAATCGAAGCGAGCGGCGCATTCGTCCGAGCCGGGCGTGCAGGCAGGGGCGATGTCACGAAACTAGAGGCAGCCTTTGGCGCAGACACGGCGCCAGCAGGAGGCAATGTCGTGGTCGTTGACGTTAACCAAGCCGAGATCGAATCCATAGCCTTGTCAGTGGCGCGTCTCTATGGCATTCGCGCCATGGACGCGTGGCACCTCGCGTGCGCCCGGCTCGCGTTCGAGGCCCTTGCGGAGTCGGGAGATGAGCTCGGTTTCGTGACCCATGATGCCCAGCAGGCCGAAGTCGCACGCGCGTGGGGCTATACGGTGCTTTAGCCGGTCACGGATGCCGCGGCATCCGCGTAGCGCTGAGCTGCCTCGGCCACGTCACGCAAGTACGCCTCGCCGGCGTTGTACGCAGCGATACCGGACAGCCACCCCTCGTCGGTGGACATTCCGCCGCTCGCGTGGCACAGGTAGTCGGCGGCGGCAACTGCGGCATCGTAGAAGTTCTGGGGGTCGGTCGAGCCGTCGCCCTCCGCGTCGAAGAGCCAGCTCCGCCAGGTCTGCGGAATGATCTGCATCGGCCCGACCGCGCGGTCGTGCTTGGAGTCCGCGTCGAGTTCACCGCCGTCGGTGTCGGGGATCAGTACAACTCCGTCCCCGTCGAGGGCGACCCCATAGATGGGCGGTTTCACCACGCCGTCATCTCCGACTGTCGATCCGCCGTATCGGCCGTGATCGCTCTCGACCAGCCCGATTGCGGCCAGCGTGTTCCACGACAGCCCGCACTCGGGGAAATTCCATTCGGCACCGAGGGCGCCTCCCGCGTAGGCAACCACCGCGGTCGTCGGGATGCCCGTCGCGTCCGACACCCGCTTCGCCCACTCTCGGTCTACGAGTCCAGGGAGCCCGGCGCCCGGTTCTGCGGCGAGCGCCGGAGCTACGGCGGTGTCGGGCACAGCGATGGGGGTGGTATCCGGTCGCTCGACGACACCGAAGGCGATGACCGCGACCATCGCCGTCACTGCCACAGCCGAAAGCACACCCCCGACCAGCCATCGACGACCCATGTTGCCGTTCTATCACGCGGGGCTGAACGCTCACCGCCGCGCGGATTACCATGGGCGCATGGCAGATTCCACATTCGACATCGTCAGTAAGGTCGACAAGATGGAGGCGGACAACGCCGTCAACCAAGCTCAGAAGGAGATTGCGACGCGCTACGACTTCAAGGGCGTTGGCGCTTCGGTCGAATGGAGCGGCGAGAAGCTGCTCCTCAAGGCAAGCGCCGAGGAGCGCGTGAAGGCCGTGCTGGAGGTGCTCGAGCAGAAGTTCATCAAGCGTGGCATCTCGCTTCGCAGCCTCGACACGGGCGCTCCGTACCCGAGCGGCAAGGAGTTCCGCATCGAGGTGTCACTGAAGAACGGAATCTCCTCGGAGGACGCGAAGAAGGTCGCCAAGGTCATCCGCGACGAGGGGCCCAAGAGCGTGAAGGCCCAGATTCAGGGCGACGAGTTGCGCGTGCAGTCTAAGAGTCGCGACGACCTCCAAACCACGATGGCCCTGCTTAAAGGCAAAGACCTCGACATCGACCTTCAGTTCGTCAACTTCCGCTGACTCACCATGCTCGGGCGAGCGGATGCCCGTGGCTAGACTGCCCTCGTGTATGACCTCAACGGCCCAACGTTCAACTTCAATCTCACGTTGGCGACCCTGCTCGTCGTCGTGGACTTCATCGTGCGCGTGCTGGCCCTCATCTACGTTCCGCGCAACCGCCGGCCGCAGACCGCGCTCGCGTGGCTGCTCGCAATCTTCTTCATCCCGTATGTAGGCATCCTGCTGTTCTTGCTGGTCGGCAACTCGAAGTTGCCCAGGAGTCGGCGCCGCAAGCAGGCGGAGATTAACGAGTACATTCTCGAGGGCACAGAGGGCATGGAAGACGTGAAGCGCGACCCCCCGTGGCCACTGTGGCTCGAGCCGATCGTCGAGCTCAACCGCAACCTAGGTGCGATGCCGCTGGTAGGCGGAAACAATGCCGAGCTGCTACCTGACTACGAGAAATCGCTCCAGGTGATGACGGATGCGGTTTCGGCGGCGAAGAAGACCGTGCACGTCGAGTTCTACATCCTCTCGCTCGATCGCACCACCGCCCCGTTCTTCGACGCGCTCGAGGCGGCAGTGAAGCGCGGGGTGGACGTGCGTGTGCTTATCGACCACATCGCCTCCATTCGCTCGGTCGGCAACCGCAAGACTGTGAAGCGCCTCACGAAGCTGGGTGCCCAGTGGCATTACATGCTGCCCGTGCGACCTCTGCGCGGCCAGTGGCAGCGTCCAGACCTGCGCAACCACCGCAAACTGCTCGTCGTCGACGGCACCGTGGGCTTCACCGGCTCGCAGAACTTCATCGATTCGAGCTACAACAAGAAGGGGAACATCCGGCGCGGCCTTCACTGGAAAGACCTGATGGTGCGTTTCGACGGCCCGATTGTGGCGGGCATCGACGCGTTGTTCGCGACAGACTGGCACTGCGAGACCGACGAGCTGATTTTGCGTGAGCTCGATGTGCCCCGGCCGGTCAAGGAGAGCCCGATCGACGCGCAAGTGGTGCCGAGCGGTCCGGGTTTCGAAGGCGAGAACAATCTGCGGCTGTTCAACGCGCTCGTGTACGCCGCAACAAAGCAGGTCATCATCACGAGCCCGTACTTCGTGCCCGACGGCTCGATGCTTTACGCGATCACCACGGCTGCCCAGAGCGGGCTCGACGTGCAGCTGTTCGCCTCGGAGATCGGCGATCAGGCCGTCGTCTACCACGCCCAGCGAAGCTACTACGAGGAGCTGCTCCGCGCCGGTGTACGCATCTGGCTCTACAAGGCGCCGACCGTGCTGCACGCGAAGTTCTTCACAATCGACGACGAGGTCGCGGTAGTCGGATCGAGCAACATGGACATGCGTTCCTTCGCGCTCGACCTCGAGATCTCGGTGATGGTGCGCGGCCGGGCGATCATGGATGACCTCCACGCGCTCCAGGAGACGTACCGTGCCGACAGTCGCGAACTCACGCTCGACGAGTGGATGACACGCTCCCGCGTCTCGGCGACATTCGACAATATCGCGCGCCTCGCCGCCACGCTCCAGTAGCTCGGCTCAGACCGTGCGCGCTCGCACCCGGCGCCCGCGCAGGTCGTCGATACCGCCGACCGCGTCGATGAGCGCGGCGAGCGCCTTCTTGGCGACGGCGAGCGAGTCGTCGCCGAGCGCCTCGACGAGTTTCCCCTCGAGCTGGGCCCGCGCGGCGCGTCCCGACTCGACGACCTCGCGCCCAGCGTCGGTGAGTGTGACCCGGCGCACCCGCTGGTCGCCATCCTGCCCCTCGCGCTGCACGATGCCGAGGGTCTCGAGCTCGACGACCGATTTGGAGGCGGCCTGCTGGGTCACACCCATTCGCGAGGCGAGCTCGGTCACCGTAGGCGTGCCCGTAACGAGGTGCTGGATGAGGTACCCATGGGCGGAGCGCACGAAGGGATGTCCCCGCTCACGGGTCCGCTGCAGCAGGTACTCCGAACTCAAGTCACCCGCGAGGGTGGCGAGGGTCGCCAGGTCGATCGACTCTGGTTCGATGGTGTCGGAAGATGTGCTCATTCCCTGACCGTAGTCGACAACGTGCGTTGTACAACCCCCGTTGTGCTCCCGCGGCGCGCGGGATACCATGCGACGGTCTAGCTGCGCGGTCGGCCGTTCGATACCGCAACCATGTCGTCACGCGGCACGACCTTGACGCGCGTGCGGCCCTGCGGCGCACCCAGTGACAGCTCGTACTCGTCGAGGTTGTGCCAGCCATCCAGGTTGGTGAACTCGACGCCTCGGCTGGTCAGCAGTTCGACGATCGCTCCCTCTTCCGGATGCGCGGGGCTCCACCAATTCGCCTGACCGTTGATCACGTGCTTGATGGTCTCCATCGCATCGCTCTTCGTGTGGCCGATGAGCCCCACCGGGCCGCGCTTGATCCACCCCGTCGCATAGACACCGGGCACCGGGCGATCCTCGTCGTCCAGCACTTGACCCTCGCGGTTCGGGATGACTCCCCGCTTCTCGTCGAACGGAATGCCATCCAACGGCGAGCCGAAGTACCCTACCGCGCGGTACACCGCCTGCACGGGGACCTCCCGGAACTCCCCCGTGCCGCGCACCCCTCCGGCGCCGTCGGGTTCGGTGCGCTCGTAACGGAAGCCTTCGACGCGATCCTCCCCGAGCACCTCGACCGGTCGAGCGAAGAAGTGCAGATGCAGTCGGCGCGATGAACTGTTCTGGGGCTCGTCGCGCCACTTGCGGAAGATGCGGTCAATCACCATGATCTGCTTGTTCGTCTCGATCGCCGTCTTCGAGGCTTCGTCGTAGTCGAAGTCCTCCTCGTAGACCACGAGGTCGACGTCGTCGAGCTCCCCGAGTTCGCGCAGCTCGAGAGGGGTGAATTTGACCTGCATGGGGCCCCGGCGACCGAACACGTGCACGTCAGTCACGGGCGAGGCCTGCAAGCCCTCGTAGACGTTGGCGGGAATCTCGGTCGGCAGCAGGTCGTCGGCATGTTTGGCGAGGATGCGGGCCACGTCGAGCGCGACGTTGCCGTTGCCGATCACGGCGACCTCACGGGCATCCAGCGGCCACTCGCGCGGGAAATCAGGGTGCCCGTCGTACCAACTCACGAAGTCGGCGGCACCGTAGCTGCCGGGCAGGTCGATTCCGCGAATGTTGAGCGGCGCATCCCGGATCGCCCCCGTCGAGAAGATCACGGCGTTGTAGTGCTGCTTGAGGTCGTCGAGGGTGATGTCGCGACCGAAGTAGACGTTGCCGAATAGGCGGATGTCACCGGTGTCGAGCACCTCACGCAGCGCCGTGATGATGCCTTTGATGCGCGGGTGGTCGGGGGCGACACCGTATCGCACCAAGCCGTACGGCGCGGGCAACTGCTCGAACAGGTCGATCGACACATCGAATGCCCGCTCGGTCTTCAGCAGGATGTCGGCAGCGTAGATTCCGGCCGGCCCCGCCCCGACGATGGCCAACCTGAGCTTCGATGCCATTACTTGGAGCGCTCCACAATCGTTTCAGCGAATCGGGTGAGGGCCTTCTTGACCGGTCCCTTCGGGAGGGGCGCGAGCGCCTCGACGGCCTCCCGTGACCAGCGATGTGCCTCCGCGAGAGTCTGCTGGGTGACGGCATGGCCGCGCAACTCGGCGATGGCCGCCGTGAGGTCGGCCTCGGCTGCGCTTTCCGAGGCGGCATCGCCGTAGTACACGGTCGTCACATCGCGCTCGATGCGGCGCAGCAGGTCGTCGGAGTCCTGGTCGGTCTGCGCGAGGCGACGCAGGTACAGCAGCGGCAGAGTTGCGACGCCCGCCCGCAGGTCGGTGCCAGGGGTCTTGCCCGTGTCGTCGGTCTCACCGGCCAGGTCGATCACGTCGTCGATGAGTTGGAACGCGATGCCGATCTTCTCACCGAACTCGGCGACCGCCGGTCGGTACTGCTCGGGCGCGTTGGAGAAGATGACGCCCACCTGCGCGGCCGCGGAGATGAGCGAGCCGGTCTTGTCGGCGAGCACCTGGATGTAGTGGTCGATCGGATCCTCGTCGGCCCGCGGGCCGATGGTCTCGTGCAACTGGCCGAGGCACAGTCGCTCGAAGGTCTCAGCCTGCAGCACCAGGATGCGCTCGCCCAGCCCCGCGCCGATGCGGCTGGCCCGGGCAAAGAGCAGGTCGCCGGTGAGGATCGCCACCGAGTTGCCCCAGACGTTCTGGGCGCTCGGCACCCCGCGTCGTGATGGCGCGTCGTCCATGACGTCGTCGTGATAAAGGGATGCCACGTGCGTGATCTCGATCGCCTGTGCGGCCCGGATCACCTCGTCGTTGTTGCCCTCGCCGAGCTGTGCGGTGAGCACGGTAAGCACGGGGCGCACGCGCTTGCCGCCGGCCTCGAGCAGGTAGCGGCCCGTGACATCCGCGATCTCGTCGGCGAAGACCATGGCGCCCAGCAGCCCGTCTTCGACCAGCGCGAGTCCCTGCTCAAGGGCGTCGACAAAGCGCCGTTCGTCACTGGACGCGAACAGTTTCTCGCCCAACCCGAGCGACGAGGTCAGAGTGTTGCTGCGGCGAGCAAGGGGGACGCTCGGGTTCACGTGGATGACCGATTCTCTGTCGTGTGCCACTGCTATGGCCGCGGGATCGTTGTGATGGGCTGTGTGGCGTTGAACTTGCGCTTGGCGACCGAGGCGAGCACCGCCGCGTCGACCGGCTTGCGCCCGCGGTGGAGGGCGACGATTCCGGCGGTGAGGTTGCGATAGGCGACGCGCGTGAATCCCGCCGCGCGGATCCACTGGCTGAGCTCGTTCTGGTCGGGCCACGCCTTGATCGACTCCGCGAGATAGCCGTAGGCCTCAGGGTTCGAGCTCGCGCGGTCCGCGACGATGGGCATGACTTTGGCGAGGTAGGTGTGGTACGCGGCACGGAAGATGGCGATCGGCGGCCGGGAGAACTCGCAGACCACGAGACGGCCGCCGGGCTTCAGCACGCGATACATCTCGGCGAGCGCTACCTTCGGATTGGCGACATTACGCAGGCCGAAACTGATCGTCACCGCGTCGAACTCGTTGTCGCCGAACGGCAACTTCTCGGCGTCGCCCTCCACGAACTCGACGTCCTTGTGCTTCTTGCGCCCCTCGGCGACCATTCCGGAGGAGAAGTCGAGCGCGACGACCGTGGCTCCGTTGCGCTGCAGCGCTGCCGAACTGGTGCCGGTGCCAGCAGCGACGTCGAGGATCCGCTCGCTAGGCTGCGGGTCGACGGCGCGTACCGTGGCCACCCGCCAGAGAATCGCGTTGCCCCCCGACAACACGGTGTTGGTGCGGTCGTACCGCTTGGCGACACCGTCAAACATGCTCGCGACATCCCCCGGTCGCTTGTTCATATCCGCCTTGGCCACGAGGTCAAGTCTAGGCTCTCGAATCCGACTCACCCTGAGTGTTCGTAGCCGACGGGTACGCTGAGGGGTGTGAATCCCGAGGTGCTGCACGTGCGCACCGAGGTGCTCGAGTACGACGGCCCGTTGCTCAACTGGGCCGAGCCGGAGCATCCACTGGCCTTCCTGCGCGGCGGCGAGGGCATTGTCGGCTTCGGCGAGCGGGCGTCGTTCCGGCATGAGGGCGCGGATCGCATCGCCGAGCTGGCCCGCTGGTGGCGCGAATTGTGCGCTCGGGCCGAGGTGCACGACGAGGTCATGCTGCCCGGAAGTGGTCTCGCCGCGTTCGGCAGTTTCGCGTTCAGCGACACGTCGGCGTCCGCCAGCGTTCTGACCGTTCCGAGCGTGATTGTGGGTCGGCGCGGCGGCGCCACCTGGATCACGCGATTCGACGGTGGCTTCCCGGTCGAGCCGAGCACGCCGTGGCCGACCCGGCCGGCCTCGCTCGTTCCGGGCGCGATGACCCCCGAGCGGTATGAGGCCTCCGTGCTGGCCGCGCGGGAGCAGATCAGGGCCGGTGATCTCGGCAAGGTGGTGCTCGCCCGCGACCTCGTGGCCGACATCGGCTGGGTCGCCGACAAGCGCGGCTGGCTGGCCCGGCTGGCTACCGCCTACCCGGACACGTTCACCTTCGCCATGGCGGGGCTCATGGGGTCCAGCCCCGAGACACTCGTGCGAGTGAGCGGTGGCGACGTCAGTGCGCGAGTGCTTGCGGGAACGGCACGTCGATGGCCGGATGACGCGACCGATGTGCACGCAGCATCCACTCTCGCCAACTCGGCGAAAGACCGCGGCGAGCACGATCACGCGGTACGCAGTGTGCTCGATGCGCTCGCGCCGCACGCCACGGACGTGACCATGAGCGAGCCCTACCCGCTGCGTCTGCCGAACCTCTGGCACTTGGCCTCCGACGTTCGCGGCACCCTGGTACCCGGCCGCACCGCGCTCGAACTCGTCCGTGCACTGCACCCCACTGCGGCGGTCGCCGGCACCCCGACCGACGTCGCTCTGGAGCTGATCGCCGAGCTCGAGCCGTTCGATCGCGGGCGCTACGCCGGCCCCGTCGGCTGGGTGGATGCCGCGGGCGACGGCGAGTGGGCGATCGCCCTGCGCTGTGCCCTGGTCTCCGACGAGGGGCACGTCACCGCGTGGGCGGGTGCTGGAATCGTCGCCGACTCCGACCCGGCCACCGAACTGGCCGAGACCGAGCTCAAGTTCCGCCCCATCGTGGAGGCGTTGACCTAGGTCGCGGCCAGCCGCGCCTTCTCGGCCTCGACGTCGTAGTCGACGCTCGGCCACTGCGGGTCGAGCTTCTCAAGGGCTCCGAGCAACAGCTGCTGCACCGCCCAGCGGGCGTACCACTTCTTGTCGGCGGGAACGACGTACCACGGGGCATCCGGAGTCGACGTGCGGGTCAGCGCGATCTGGTAGGCCTCCTGGTACGCGGGCCACAGCGCGCGCTCGTCAACGTCGCCGGGGTTGTACTTCCAGTTCTTGTCCGCACGCTCGAGCCGCTCGGTCAGGCGCGCCTTCTGCTCGGCCGACGAGATGTGCAGCATCACCTTGATGATCGTGGTTCCGGATGCCGCGACCTCTCGCTCGAAGTCGGCGATGATGCCGTACCGCTCCTCGATCGCCTCCGGCGTGGAGAAACCGCGCACCCGGTGGATCAGCACGTCCTCGTAGTGGGAACGGTCGAAGACCCCGATGATTCCGGGGGTCGGCAGCTGGGGCCGCACCCGCCACAGGAAGTCGTGCTTTCGTTCCTCCTCCGTAGGCGCCTTGAACGCGTGGATGTGCACACCCTGCGGATCGATGCCGCCGACCACGTGACGAATGATGCCGCCCTTGCCGGCGGTGTCCATCGCCTGAAGCACCAGCAGCACGCGCCGCGTGCCGCCGAACTTGCTCTCGGCGAACAGTCGCTCCTGCAGGTCGGCGAGCGTGTTGTGTGTCGCGAGGAGCTGCTTCTCGGCGGACTTCTTGTCATCGATCCCGGGATGCGAGCTCGTGTCGACCGAGGCGAGATCGAAGTTGGCGGTGACTGGAGTGAGTGCGCTCATTGCCCCACGTTACTGCGCGGGGAGCGTGGCGTCAGCGCTCGAGCGGCACTTCGACGATGAGCGGGCGAACGGATGCCGTGAGCGCTTGGTCAAGAGCGCCCCGGGTGTCGACGCGCAGGTAGTCCCACCCGTACGCCTCAGCCAGCGGCGGGATCGAGACCCGCTGCGGCGTGAGCAGCACCCGGTCGTAGCCTGGCCCGGCGGATTGCGCAACCTCAAGACCGTCGAAGATCGTTCCGCCACCGTCATTGCCCACGATCACCTGGATGCGCGGCTGCACCTCGCCCACACCGAACAGCAACGCGCCCACGTCGTGCAGGAACGTGAGATCGCCCACCAGCACGCGAGTCGTGCCCTCGGCGCCCTCCGCCTGGCTCGCGAGCGCCATGCCCAGAGCCGTCGAAATGGTGCCGTCGATGGCCGCGAG
>JBJXDR010000026.1:0-38904 GCA_046155245.1 Rhodoglobus sp.
GATGTTGCTGCGACGCAGGGGGAAGCGTGCCGAGAGCAGTCCCAACACCGGACCGGTCACCGCGGCGCTCGCAACCATGATCGTGAGAAGCGCCGCCGCGCCCGTGGGGCCGTAACCCAAGGCCACCGAGAGAAAGGGAAAGCCCCATAGAAGGGAGAACATCGTCACCGATCCACCGGAGACGAAGTGCGCCCAGAATCCCAGCTGGGTGCCCGGTCTGCGCAGGCTCTCGCGGAGTAGATGACCGGATGCAGCCCAGGTCTGCCGCAGGTGGGGCACCTCGCTCGGGCCTCGGCCACGGGCCAGCACAACCAGAACGACGACGACAATCACCGACAGGGCAGCGGCGCTCAGGTAGGTCGGAGTCCAGCCCCACGCGTGAAGCGCGAGTGCGAGCGGAAGGGCTGAGAGCACCTGACCGAACTGACCCGACGTGCCCAGCAGCTGCGTCACAATAGGCACGGTCTTGCCGTCGAACCAGTTGGTGAGCAAGCGCACGGCCGAGATGAAGGTCATCGCGTCCCCCGCCCCCACGAGAATTCGCCCGACGAGGGCAACCCCGAGCTCGGGAGCAACCGCCAGAGTGGTCTGCCCCAAGGCCATGAGCAGCGCGCCGAGGGTAAGCAGGTAACGCGGGCTCACCCGGTCGAGCATGACGCCCACGGGAATCTGGAGCGCTGCGTAGACCACGATCTGAACTACGGCGAGAGTCGACAACGCCGCCGCCGTGATGCTGAAGCGATCCGTCGCCTCCACCGCGGCAACTCCAAGCGACGACCGCTGCAGAACCGCGACCATGTAGGCCGTGATCGCAAGGGCGAACATCAGCCATGCGCGACGGAAATTCACCCCTGCAATGCTACGGCGGGCTACTGGCCGGGAGTCTCGTCATCTCCGTTGCGCCTGATGGCGAGGAAGTTCTGCAGCTCGGCCGCGATCTCGTCGGCCGTGGGCAGCTCGCCATCGACATCAGTCAGGGGCGAGCGCAGCGGATTGTGCTGCATGTAGCTGTCGTGGCGCTCCTCAAGAGTGCCGACGAGCTTGGCCAACTCCGGGTTGACCTCAACCTGCGCGTCGATCTTTGCGAGGAACTCGCGGCCCTCCTCGCGAAGCCGGTCGGTCGGGAAGATCAACCCGGTGGCAGCACTCACGCTCTCGAGCGCGGCTACAGCCGCGAGGGGATATTCGGTGTCGGCCAGGTAGTGCGGAATCAGCAGCACGAATCCGGTCGTCGGGTGGGCGAGCTGGCGGAGCCGGTACTCGATCAGGTGAAGCGCGGTCGCCGGCACCTGGGTGCGGGGCTTCCACACCGACATGGCCTCGATGAGCTCCGCGCGGTTGCCACTCACGGTGACCCCGATCGAGCGGGTGTGCGGCACTGGCATCGGGATCGAGTTGATCCAGGTTGTCGTGGCGACGCTGTACTTCTGCACGACAGAGAGCACAGCCGCTGAGAATCGCTCCCACTGGAAGTCGGGCTCGTAGCCGGTGAGCAGCAGGAAGGCCTGGCCCAGTTCGTCTTTCGCGAGATACAGCTTCAACTCCGCCGGCTGGTAGTCGCTCAGGTGGTCCTGATCGAAGTACATCGTGGGTCGACGTGCCCGGTAGTCCAACAGTTCGTCATTGTCGAAGGTCAGCACGGTGCTGTGCTCGAGGGTCTCGAGAAGGTACTCGCTGACCTGACTGACCGCGTTGCCCGCATCTGCGAATCCGGTCAGGCCAGCGACCAGGTTGAGGCCGTCGGGCACCCCAATAACATCGCTTGAGATGTCAAACAGGCCGTCGGGATCGCGCATGCCTCAACTCTAATCACGGCGACAAGGCGCATGCCCTGGCTGGCTGATGCCCTGAGCGAACAGCCCAGCCACGCGTCGCTACGATGGGCGGATGACCGTGCCCGCGCTCTCGCTGAGCTCCGACTCACCCCTGTCCATCGCCGCCGACGTGCTGGTACTGGGTGTCAGCAAGACCGACGAGGGTCCGCGCCTGCTGAGCGATGCCCCAGAGCTGGTGGAGCTGCAACTGGCCCTCGCGTCGATCGGGGTGACGGGCGCGCAGGATGAAGTGCGTCGCATCCCGGGCAGGTACGGGGCCACCGAGAGCATCGCCCTCATCGGCGTGGGCAGCGGGAATGTCACGGCCGATGATCTTCGGTATGCGGCGGGCTCGGCGGCGCGCCAGCTCCGGGGCGTCGAGTCCATCGTGATCGCTCTGCCTTCCTCCGGTGACGGCGAGGTGAGCGCGATCCTCGAGGGCGCGGCGCTCGGAGCGTACGTCTACACCCAGTACCGATCAGCCTCGCTCGAAGCCACGAAGCTGCCCGCGACGAACGTCATCGTTGCGGCATCCGGTTCGGCAGAGCTTGTCGAGCACGCCGCGATCGTCGCGGAAGCGGTGCATACGGTGCGTGACCTCGTTAACATGCCCCCGTCGGACCTGTACCCGGCCTCGTTCGCGGCCGCCGCCGAGACGCTAGCACAGGGCGCACCGGTCAGTGTCGAGGTGTTCGCGGAAAAGGAACTCACCGCGGGCGGTTTCGGCGGCATTCTGGGCGTCGGGCAGGGCTCGAGCAGACCGCCGCGACTCGTCAAGGTGGTGTACTCGCCGACCGGCGCCACGAGGCATCTCGCCCTTGTCGGCAAGGGCATCACCTTCGACTCGGGTGGCCTCTCGCTCAAGCCTCCGGCCTCGATGATCGGTATGAAGTACGACATGACGGGGGCCGCCACGGTGCTGGCCGTCGAGCTGGCTGTCGCGAAGCTCGGCCTGCCGCTCAAGATCACGGCCTGGTTGTGCGTCGCAGAGAACATGCCTTCCGGGTCGGCGATGCGCCCGAACGATGTCATTCGCATTAGGGGTGGCAAGACCGTCGAGGTGCTCAATACCGATGCGGAAGGCCGCCTCGTGCTTGCCGACGGGCTCGTGGCGGCGAGCGAAGAGGAGCCCGACGCGATCATCGACGTGGCCACACTCACCGGCGCTGCCCTGATCGCGCTGGGCAACCGTTACGCGGGCACCATGGGTGATGAGCAGCTGGTCTCTGACCTTGTCGCCGCGGGCAACCGGGTCGGTGAGACTCTGTGGCCGATGCCGATTCCGGTCGAAGTACGTGCCATGCTCGCCTCCGACATCGCGGACATCGCCAACGTCAAGCCCGGCAACACTGCCGCCGGGATGCTCATCGCCGCGGCGTTCCTGCGCGATTTTGTGGGCAGCATCGGTGAGGGTAACGACAAGCGCACTATCCCGTGGGCGCACCTCGACATTGCCGGCCCCGCTAACAACGGGGCGAGCGGCTGGGGGTTCATGGGCAAGGGGCCGACCGGGGTCGCCGTGCGCGCGCTGATCGAGTTCGCGGCGGGGCTGTGCTCCGCCGGGGCCTCGGCTCCACAGGAGAAGTAGTAGGGTTTTCGAGGCGGGCTCCCCGCCCCAGCCGGTCGTTCACCACACCATCACGCGCCGGTGCAGGACCCTTACAGAGGAGTTGCTGGGATTTTGGCTGAGCACAATTTCGACCTCGTAGTTCTCGGTGGCGGAAGTGGTGGCTACGCCGCCGCCCTACGCGCAAGCCAGCTCGGGATGACCGTCGGACTCATCGAGAAGAACAAGGTAGGCGGCACCTGCCTGCACGTCGGCTGCATCCCTACGAAGGCCCTGCTGCACTCGGCCGAAGTTGCTGACGTCACCCGCGAGTCCGCGAAGTACGGCGTTTCCTCCACGTTCAACGGAGTCGACATCGCCGCCGTCACCGCCTACCGCCAGGAGGTTGTGGGTAGCAAGTACAAGGGTCTCCAAGGCCTGATCAAGGCGCGCGGTATCACGATGATCGAGGGCACCGGTCGCCTCATCTCCCCCACGACTGTCCAGGTCGGGGATGACACGGTCACGGGCAAGAACGTCGTCCTGGCCACCGGCAGCTACTCCCGCTCCCTCCCCGGTCTCGAGATCACCGGACGCGTCATCACCTCGGAGCAGGCGCTCGAGCTCGACTACATCCCGAAGAAGGTCGCGGTTCTCGGTGGCGGCGTCATCGGCGTCGAATTCTCTTCCGTCTGGCGCAGCTTCGGCTCAGAGGTGACCATCATCGAGGCGCTGCCGCATCTCGTTCCCAACGAGGACGAAGCGATCTCCAAGCAATTCGAGCGGGCGTTCCGCAAGCGCGGCATCGACTTCAAGCTCGGCGTGCGATTCCAGGGGGTCACGCAGAACGATCAGGGTGTAGTGATCACGCTCGAGAACGGTGAAACCATTGAGGCCGAGCTGCTCCTCGTCGCGGTCGGACGCGGTCCTCTGACCGCAGGTCTCGGCTACGAGGAGGTCGGCGTCACCGTCGATCGCGGCTTTGTCATCACGAATGAGCGTCTCGCCACGAGCGTTCCCGGCGTCTACGCCGTGGGCGACATCGTTCCCGGCCTGCAGCTCGCGCATCGCGGTTTCCAGCACGGCATCTTCGTGGCCGAGGAGATTGCGGGACTGAACCCGATCGTCATCGACGATCTGAACATCCCCAAGGTCACCTATAGCGATCCCGAGGTGGCTTCCGTCGGTCTCTCCGAGTCCAAGGCCGTGGAGAAGCACGGAGCCGACAACGTCTCGAGCTATGACTACAACCTCGCGGGCAACGGTAAGAGCCACATTCTCGGCACCTCCGGATTGATCAAGGTGATTCGGGTCAAGGACGGGCCCGTGGTTGGCGTCCACATGATCGGCGCGCGGGTGGGCGAGCTGATCGGCGAAGCGCAGCTCGCGGTCAACTGGGAGGCCTACCCCGAGGACATTGCGCCGCTGCTGCACGCTCACCCGACTCAAGACGAGGCTCTTGGCGAGGCCTTCCTTGCCCTCGCGGGCAAGCCGCTGCACGGCGTCTGAGCGGCGCGCGAAACCCCCGTTACTAAACTAGGCACGTACGCGGCACAAAGGAGCATCACTGATGAGCGAATCCGTCAACCTTCCGGCACTCGGAGAGAGTGTCACCGAGGGCACGGTGACCCGTTGGCTCAAGAAGGTCGGCGACCGTGTCGAGGTCGACGAGCCGCTGCTCGAAGTCTCGACCGACAAGGTCGACACCGAGATCCCCTCGCCCGTTGCTGGAGTGATCGAGGCGATCCTCGTTGCTGAGGATGAGACCGTTGAGGTCGGCACTGCTCTGGTCACCATCGGTGATGGCTCGGGTGCGGATACAGCGCAGGCAGCGGCCCCGACCGAGGCTGTGCACGAGGCTCCTGTCCCGGAGCCCGCGGCGGAGGCACCAACGCCCTCCTCTGAGCCCGTCGCCGAGGCGCCCGCGCCTGCGGTCGAACAGGCGCCCGCCGTCGCCGAGGTTCCCTCGACTGACGCTCCCGCTCCCGGCGAGCCCGAGACGGCAACCCCGCCCGCTCCCGCACAGGTCGCCGCTGCACCAGCGGAACCCGCGAGCGCTTCCGAGCCTGCCAGCTTTCCGGAGCCAGCCCACGAGCCTGCCCATCAGTCCGAGGTGGCGGCAGTGTCGGCTACATCGGCGGCGCCTGCATCGGCACCGGCGCCGGTCGCTGAAGCCGCGGGATACGTCACCCCACTCGTGCGCAAGCTCGCGCACGAAAGCGGCGTGGATCTCTCGACCGTGACCGGCACAGGAGTGGGTGGGCGCATCCGCAAGCAGGACATCCTGGCCGTGACATCCGCTCCGACCGCTTCGTCGGCGGTTGCCGCTGCTGCACCCGGGCCCCTCGAGGTCTCGCCCCTGCGGGGCACCACTGTGGCTATGTCCCGTTTGCGCAAGGTCATCGCCGAACGCGCCGTGATCTCGATGCAGACGTCGGCACAGCTGACATCGGTCGTCGAGGTGGATGTCACCCTGGTTGCGCACTACCGGGATCAGGTGAAGGCGGCATTCCAGGCGAAGACGGGCGTCAAGCTCAGCTTCCTGCCTTTCTTCGCACTCGCTGCTGCTGAGGCGCTCACCGCCTACCCGATCATCAACGCGAGCATCGAGGGCGATTCGATCGTCTACCCCGCGCAGGAGAACATCTCGATCGCCGTCGACACCGAGCGAGGCTTACTCACGCCGGTCATCCGAGATGCCGCGAAGCTCGACCTCGCCGGCTTTGCGACTCAGATCGCCGACCTCGCGGAGCGCACCCGCGACAACAAGCTCAAGCCCGACGAGCTCGCGGGGGGAACCTTCACCCTCACGAACACGGGTTCCCGCGGGGCGCTCTTCGACACCCCGATCGTCTTCTTGCCGCAGTCGGCGATTCTTGGAACCGGCATTGTCACCAAGAAGCCGGTGGTCGTGAGTGACGCCAGCGGCGACGCGATTGCCATTCGCTCGATGGTATATCTCGCCCTCTCCTACGATCACCGCATCGTGGATGGCGCTGATGCCGCACGCTTCCTCGTGGCGGTGAAGGATCGGCTCGAGGGCGGCGACTTCGCTGCCAACCTCGGAATCTAAGTCTCAACGTCATCGGGCGCTCACCGCTCGAGAAAGTCCCTGATACGCCAACCTGCCTCGACCTTCATCATGAGCAGTGAGGCCGGTTCGTCGTCTGCGACGTCGCCGAGGGACACGAGAGCAGAGTCGCCCAGCCGCTCCTCAAGAGTGACCTGTGAAGGCTCGGCAGTGAACGGCGCGGGCAGTTCCCCTCCATCCTGAAGGCTCCTGATCAGCGCCTGATCTTGCTCCAAAGCCGCGGAACCCATCTGGTCGACTGCATCCAGACACAGCACCGACAGGTCTCGGATGCACCGCTCTCGCGCGGCGAGTAATAGGGGCAGCGCGGCAACCGGGTCGTCGCCGCCGACAAAGTCCGGCTTGGCACCCGTCGGCTCAGGACTCGGCGTTCGCGCGACTGGCGCGGAGGTTCCCGCCGGTGCGCCCGGAGGCGATGACGGGACAAGCGCTAACGCGGCAACCAACCCAACCACAACGGCAGAGATCGCCACCCAGACTCGGGGCCGCACAGTGGAGAGGGCGCTCCGAAGCCTGACTGTACTGCGCGAGGCCCCCTCGGCCAGCCGCGTGACGCTGTCGAGCCAGTCTCCCCGCAGCCAGTCGGGAAGGAGGCTCGCGAGAATATCCTGTCTGGCGCCAAGGGGTTCGCTCGGTGAGCCCTCGACCGGCACAGGGGTGGCCGTCAGGAGTCGCGCGGGGTGCGAGACGTCGGCTCGGTCATCCGCCTCAAGTCGCACCGCCTCGGCCGGGCCCAGGCTGAAGAGCAGTTGCTCGACCCGCTCCAACCACTCCTCGCCCACCGCTGGTAGTTCGGCCGGCGACGGAAGGCGATCGAGCACCGCTCGGGCGAGTCGCTCGAAGTCACGTAAATCATCGGCCACCCCGGACTGCTGCTCAAGCCGGGCCGGGGGCAGGTGCGCCTCAAACAGACTCGCTGCACCGAAGCACGTGAGCACCGGCGCGCCAGCCGTGTCAAAGGCCACCGCCTCGAGCCGAATTGCCCCGTGCGCAATCCCCTGGTCGTGGAGGCGGCGAAGAGCGCGCGCGAGCGGGACCACGATCGTGATGGCCTCACCGAGCCGCAGTGAACTGCGGTCCCTCAGGAGGCGACCGAGGCTCCCGCCCGGGAGCCGTTCGAGGATGATCGCAGGTGTGCCGTGCGGCCCCGCGGCGATGTCGAGCAGAGTCACGACATGGTCGCCGGCAGCCCGCGACAGAGCCTCGATTTCGGTAATCACCGAGCGCTCGTCGGTGCCCGGTCGAAACACCTTGATGGCGACGGCGTGCGCATCGTCGGCATCGGTCTGCGGGTAGCCGAGCTGAACCTCGGCGCGCGGCCCCTCCCCGAGCTTGCGCACGAGTCGGTATCCGCCGAGTGTGTCTAACGTCACGCCACCACTGTGCGGCGGGTGTGACGCGCCGTTCGCGCATCCGACGCACGGGGCGCGACGTCGTGGGCGTGACGGGGTGGGGAGGACCGGAACGCGCCTAGACTCGATACGTGATCGACTTCGTCGTCGCGGGGCTAAGCGCCAACTCCGTGCCGTATTCCGAAGCCCTTGAGCTTCAACGCGCAACCCATCGAGCCGTCGCAGACGGGCTGCGGCCCGACACGGTCATCCTCCTCGAGCATCCCTCGGTCTATACCGCGGGCAAGCGCACCGAGGATTTCGAACGCCCAGCAGACGGCACGCCGGTGATCGACGTTGACCGTGGCGGAAAGATCACGTGGCACGGCCCGGGTCAACTAGTCGGTTACCCGATCGTGAGGCTCGCTGAGCCCGTCGATGTGGTCGGCTACGTGCGCCGCATCGAGGGGGTACTCATCGCCGTGCTCGCCGACCTCGGTATCGATGCGGGCCGCGTCGCCGGACGCTCCGGCGTCTGGCTGCGTTACGACGAACCCGTCGGGGCGGAGAAGATCGCAGCCATTGGCATTCGGGTTGCCGAGGGGGTCACCATGCACGGATTCTCGCTCAATTGCAACAACGACTTCGATGCCTATACGAAAATCGTCGCGTGCGGCATCCTCGACGCGGGGGTCACCTCCATCTCCCGGGAGCTCGGCCGTGACGTGAGCCCAACCGACGTGCTGCCGCTCGTGCAGCGCCACCTCGAATCGACTCTGGCCGGAGCACACGCATGAGCCATCATCCTGGGGCCCAGCACCCGACGGCCAACGAGGTCGAAGGCCGTAAACTGCTTCGCCTCGAGGTGCGCAATGCGTCGGTGCCGATCGAACGCAAGCCCGAGTGGATCAAGACCGTGGCCAAGATGGGTCCCGAGTACCGCCAACTCCAGGAGCTGGTGAAGGGCGAGAACCTGCACACGGTCTGCCAGGAGGCCGGCTGCCCCAACATCTTCGAGTGCTGGGAGGATCGCGAAGCGACCTTCCTGATCGGCGGCAGCCAGTGCACGCGCCGGTGCGACTTCTGTCAGATCGACACGGGTAAGCCCGCCGACTACGACAGGGATGAGCCCCGCCGCGTCGCCGAATCGGTGACCAAGATGAACCTGCGCTACGCGACGGTCACGGGGGTCGCGCGCGATGATCTGCCCGACGAGGGCGCGTGGCTGCACGCGGAGACGGTGCGCCAGATCCACCTGCAGAATCCGGGCACCGGCGTCGAGATCCTCGCGACCGACTTCTCAGGCAACCCCGCACTGCTCGCCGAGGTCTTCTCCTCACGACCCGAGGTGTTCGCGCACAATGTCGAAACCGTTCCCCGCATCTTCAAGCGCATCCGTCCCGCCTTTCGCTACGAGCGATCGCTGGATGTGCTCACTCAAGCGCGCGCCGCTGGCCTGATCACCAAGTCGAACTTGATCCTCGGGATGGGTGAGGAGCCGCACGAGGTGATTCAGGCCCTCCACGACCTGCACGACGCGGGCACGGACATCATCACGATCACGCAGTACCTGCGCCCAACCCCTCGCCACCTTCCCGTGGCCCGCTGGGTGAAGCCTCAGGAGTTCGTCGAGTTCTCCGAGGCCGCCCAGGAGATCGGCTTCCTCGGGGTTCTTGCGGGGCCGCTCGTGCGGTCGAGCTACCGCGCGGGACGTTTGTGGGCGCAGTCGATGGTCGCGAAGGGTCGGGACATCCCGGAACACCTCACGCACCTTGCCGACAAGAACCTCGGCTTCGCGCAGGCGGTATCGTAATCACATGGCACGAACCACCGCAGCAGCGCCCAAAGCACCCAAAGAACCCGGCCGCCTGAAGCAGATGTTCCAGGTCTTCCAGATGACCCGGCGCTACGACAAGCTCGCGATCTGGTACCTGCTGCTCGCGTTTTTACTGCCCATTCTCGTGAGCGTTGTTCTCGCGATTGTGCTCAGCGGCGACAGCGTCCTGGGGATTGTGCTGTACGTGATCGCGGGCGTGCTCGGTGGCGTTCTGTTGTTTCTCATCGTGCTCGGGCGTCGCGCCGAGAAGGCCGCCTACTCGCAGATCGAGGGTCAACCAGGCGCAGTCGGTGCTGTGCTCAAGAGTTCCCTTCGCCGCGGTTGGACGGCAAGCGAGATGCCGGTGACGGTCAGCCCCAAGACTCAGTATGCCGTCTACCGTGCGGTTGGGCGCGGTGGTGTTGCGCTGATCGGCGAAGGTCCCCGCAGTCGCACGCAGCGTATGCTCGAAGAGGAGCGCCGGAGCATCGTGCGCATCCTGCCGAATGTGCCCGTGACGTTCGTCTACGTTGGCCCCGACGCGGAGTCGGTGCCGCTCTACAAGCTCCCCGCGAAACTGCGCCGGCTCAAGCCCGTGTTGCGTAAGCCGGAGATCGTGGCTGTGTCGAATCGCCTTAACTCACTCGGCAAGAACGGCTTGCCGATCCCCAAGGGCATCGACCCGATGCGCGTGCGGTCGCAGCGCCCGCGCTAGCGCCTGACTAACACCGTGCTGACCAGCCGGTCATGCATGCCCCGTTGGTCTTTGTCCCAGATGACCGCTGGGATCACGAGGCAGAGCAGCAGCGTGCGAGCGAACGGCCGCCATGGGCCGAGGTATCCACCCCGGACGGGCACAACTCGAAGGCCAAGCAGCAGATGTCCCGGGCTCGCGTTTAGTGTGAGCAGGAAGACGATCTGCACCAGGGCGAAGATCGCGAGAGTCGCGACGGGCTCGTAGCTGAAGAACGCAACCGAGACGAGCACCGCGGTCGCCCAGTCGATGCACAGCGCGACGATCCTCCGGCCGAGGCGACCGATCGAGCGCGGACCCGAGGCCGGCAGCCCCAGGGAACGCCCCGGCCAGTCGGCGGCGGCTGAGAGGGGCTCGGGCATCCCTCAATTGTAGGCTCGGCCGACTGGCTGTAACACGCGCGAAACAATTGCGTGACGCTGGCGAAACCGCCTACCCCTACCCTCGTGAGTGGCGGCGTCTGCTGCCGATCAGCACCAAGCCCTTGGAGTTCCTCACATGTTCAGTGATTCGTCCGAAGTGCTCAAGTTCATCAAGGACACTGACGTCAAGTTCCTTGATATTCGCTTCACCGATCTCCCCGGTGTACAGCAGCATTTCAACATCCCGGCTTCCACCGTCGACGAGGAGTTCTTCTCCGTCGGTCAGCTCTTCGACGGCTCATCGATTCGCGGGTTCGCGAACATTCACGAGTCCGACATGCAGCTGATTCCGGATGTCACTACCGCTTACGTCGACCCGTTCCGCACCGAGCGCACGCTGATCATGATCTTCGACATCTACAACCCACGCAACGGTGAGATCTACGCGAAGGACCCGCGCCAGGTCGCCAAGAAGGCGGAGAAATACCTCGCGTCGACCGGAATCGCCGACACCGCATTCTTCGCCCCCGAAGCCGAGTTCTACATCTTCGATGATGTGCGTTACTCGGTCACGCAGAACCAGAGCTTCTACTCGGTCGACTCCGAAGAGGGTGCCTGGAACACCGGTCGCGTGGAGGAGGGCGGAAACCTCGCCAACAAGACTCCCTACAAGGGCGGCTACTTCCCCGTGAGCCCGATCGATAAGCAGGCCGACCTGCGCGACGACATCAGCCTCAAGCTGATCGACGCCGGCCTCATCCTCGAGCGCGCCCACCACGAGGTCGGCACCGGCGGACAGGCGGAGATCAACTACCGCTTCGACACGATGGTGCACGCGGCCGACGACATCCTGAAGTTCAAGTACATCGTCAAGAACACCGCTCTCGAGTGGGGAAAGGTCGCGACCTTCATGCCGAAGCCGCTCTTTGGCGACAACGGTTCGGGCATGCACACCCACCAGTCGCTGTGGAACGACGGCAAGCCGCTGTTTTACGACGAGAAGGGCTACGGCGGCCTCAGCGACATCGCGCGCTGGTACATCGGCGGTCTGCTCAAGCACGCTCCCGCGGTGCTCGCGTTCACCAACCCGACGCTCAACTCGTACCGCCGCCTCGTGCCCGGTTTCGAGGCCCCAGTCAACCTGGTGTACTCGGCGGGCAACCGCTCGGCGTCGATCCGCATCCCGATCACCGGTACGAACCCCAAGGCGAAGCGCATCGAGTTCCGTGCACCGGATGCCTCGGGCAACCCGTACCTCGCATTCGCGGCCCAGCTCATGGCTGGCCTCGACGGCATCAAGAACAAGATCGAGCCCCACGAGCCCGTGGACAAGGACCTGTACGAGCTGCCGCCCGAGGAGGCCAAGCTCATCCCACAGGTTCCCGGTTCACTCGCCGAAGCACTCGACGCGCTTGAGGCCGACCACGAGTTCCTCACCGAGGGCAACGTGTTCACCCAGGACCTGATCGACACCTGGATCAGCTACAAGCGCACCGCGGAGATCACTCCGATGGCGCAGCGTCCGCACCCGTTCGAGTACGAGCTGTACTTCGGGGTCTGATTCCGGGGAGGTCTTCGGGACCGTACTTCCGGTTTCCGAGGCCAGTGATTTTCTGAGCCCCAGGCGGCAGTTGCCGTCTGGGGCTCAGTCTATCTCTGGACGTTTACGGACGGCTACGGGCAGTAAACGGACGGGATTTCGGACGGAGCGGATAACCGCTTCTGCGGTGCCGTCGGCGGTCCCGTGCGGCCGGGTCAGATGCGCGTCGCGGTGAGCACGGGGAGGTCGCCGCCCGCAGCGTAAGCCGCCGACTCCCGCTCGGCGACTCGGCGAGCACGTCGCTCGGCAAGGCGTGCCCGGATCAGGATGATGAGCGTGATCGGGCCGTTGACGAGGAACTTCAGTGCGTTCCAGATGAACAGCGGCACGAGCAGGTTCAGCCAGCTCGGCCCGCCGTCGGAGATCCAGACGGTCAGGAGCCACGCGCCGAGCAGGTACGGCGCGGCGATCAGCATGGCGGGCACGCCCCACTTCAGACCGCGTCGCGTGCGCAGTGCATCGAGCAGGATGTTCGTCGGCATGTAGGTCCGCAGGAACAGCCGGACGCGGTTGCTGAGATTCCAGAGCAGTCGGAGCATGATGTCCGCCTCCTGAGAGGGTGCGTAGCTCCGCCGAGGAGGTAGATCATGTGGGGAGCGTCCCGATGGGACCGTCGCAAGCGACCTAGAAATCGTGGCTACTACCTCGAAACCCAGGGTACGCCCGACTTTGGACACAGGAAAGAGCGGCTGTCCGCTGTCATGCAACTTGTCAGCGCCCTGGGACTTGCCTGGCCCGAACGACTTCAAAACAGAAGAGACCTCGCTCGACGCCGGAGCTTGGCTTACCGGCTCCCCATCCCGTTGAGTCGTGGCAACGGAATCGATCAACGTAAACTAACGATATAATCGGCGTATGCCGATGACTGATGCGCCTGAGCAGCTCGCTGCCGTTTCGCTGTTCCACTCCCTCGCGGACCCGACGCGGCTGCGCATCGTTCAGCGGCTGATGGGTGGTGAGGGGCGGGTGCGAGACCTGGTGGATGAGCTGGGGCTCGCGCAGTCAACGATCTCCGAGCACGTCGCCTGCTTGCGTGGCTGCGGATTAGTCGAGGGACGGGTGGAGGGCCGGCAGGTATTCTATTCGCTCACGCGGCCGGAGCTGAACGACATCCTGGAGGCCGCCGAGGTGTTGCTGGCTGCCACCGGGCACAAGGTCGACCTCTGCGCGACCTACGGACGACCCGAGGCAACCGGGGCTGGACGATGATCGGGACGATCGCGGCGGCGATCGGGCTGTTCGCCGCGACCAACATCGACGACATCGTGGTGCTCACCGTGCTGTTCCTGGCAACGACCAGGGGCTGCCTCAAGGGCTGGCAGGTGGTCCTGGGGCAGTACCTGGGCTTCATCGCCCTCGTGGCGATCAGCGTGGTCGCGGCCCTCGGCCTGACCATCGTCCCCGATGAATGGGCCGGGTTCCTCGGCCTGATCCCGCTCGGGATCGGCGTGTACGGGCTGGTGCGCTACCTGCGCCGCCGCAGCGAGGAAGACGACGATGACGACGAGAGCTCCATCATGGCGGGCGGGCTGCTCGGGGTCGCCGGGATCACGATCGCTAACGGGGCCGACAACATCTCCCTCTACACGCCGGTGTTCCGCACCCAGCCGCCGCTGGACACGGTCGTCACCATTGTCGTGTTCCTGCTGCTCGTCGCGGTGTGGTGCCTGGTCGCCCGGGCCATCGGCACGAACCGGCGGATGACCGAGGCTCTGGAGCGCATCGAGCACTGGCTCGTCCCGGTCGTGTTCATCGGCCTCGGCCTCTACATCCTCATCGAGTCGGGCGTCGTGCCGCGCCTGATCGACGTCCTGACGTGACCAGTCGCAAAGGCCGCTCGGTGCTGGCGGCAGGCGCGGCGGCGACCGCGCTGGTCGCTGCGTTCGTTCTGGACCGGTTGAGCAAAGCGTGGGCGCTGGCGTCGCTGTCCGACGGGGCGGTCATCCCGTTGGTCCCCACCGTGCGGCTGGAGTTGTTCTTCAACCCCGGAGTCGCGTTCGGGATCGGTGCCGACGTCGGCGCACCGCTGGTGGTCGGCCTGATAGTCCTCATCGCCGCGCTCGTGGGCTGGATCGCCGTGCGGCTGGCCCGGACCGCCGACCTGACCGGGACGATCTTCCTGGCGATCGCGGCCGGCGGGGCGCTGGGCAACCTCTGGGACCGGATCAGCCGCGCCGAGAACGGACCGCTCACCGGCCACGTCGTCGACTTCATCGCCGTCGACTGGTTTGCGATCTTCAACGTCGCCGACATCTTCACAACCTGCGGAATCGCCCTCTGGGCGCTCACCTTCCCGCTGCGCGGCCGCGGCCCCAACACCGCAGGCCGGCGGCTAACGAACGTCCACCCTCAAGGGCAAGCCTGATCAGGCAAGGTCAGAGTGCGTCAGCAGTTGCAGTGTGCATGGCACTGGGGGGCGGCTACAGGCGCAGTGCGGACATTCCGACGGCGCGGGCTGTCGAATCCGGTTCGGCCGCGCGTGCCACGAGCTGTTGTGCGCGAAGAATCGCGTCGTGTGCTCGCGCAGCGTCTGCGCGCTGCCGGGCGTCGTCGCCGACGAGTCCGAGCGTGCTGGCCTCGGTGATGCCGTAGGTATCGCGGTAGGCAGCGACGGTGCGTGCCTCGCGTCGCCACAGAGCCGCGAGCTGCGGATCTACGGGCTCTGTGCCGAGTTCCACCACCCATGCCGCGGACGCGCCGACCGCTTCGGCGACGAGTGCGTCCGCGCGCTGCTCGATGAGTGCGGCGCGTTCGCGGAGCGCGGTGCGCATGTCCTCGTCCATTGTGCCGAGAGCTGGGGTGATGAGTCCGGCGATGGGCGTGGCGGGCTGGCGCACGCGCCCGGCACCGTTCGTTCGGGTCAGGGCTCGGATCACGCGTTCGTGGAGCACTGCGGCCAAGTCGTCCGCATCGTCGAGCGGGCGTGAGGTGACGAGCGCGCGCAGCAGGCGATCCGCGTCGTACCCGCCCGCTTCGGCGCGACGCAGCTCGGCACCGAGCGCGCCGAACGCGGTCGACCCGATGGCGGCGTCGGCTTCTGCCTCGGGGACCTGGGTGGCTCGCAGGAGGGCTTCCCATCTCGGTTGCTGTGCGGCGGAGGCGATGGTCTCGTACTCGGCGGCGAGTTGTGCGACCGAGCCCCAGGTGTCCTGCTCGGCGGCGATCATCTGGCGGGCAGAGAGTTCCGCGCCGACGTGCTGGAGCACCCCGGCGAGCACCTTGCGCGCCGCGACCGCGGCGGTGTCCTGGGTGGGCGGGTGGATGTGGTCGTCGTCGGGGCGGTTGATCGAGACGTAGGCGGTGTTCCCGAGTCGGCCACGGGTCATGGCGACGTAGAAGTTCTCTCGCGTCGCGCCGGGCTCGACAAGGGTATGCCCGGTCTCGACCGTGACCCCTTGCGCCCGGTACGCGGTGACGGCGTAGCCGAGTTCGACGTACTCGGCTACGTACTCGACCGGGAGGCGCACGCTCGCGCCCCAGCGCCGTCCGGCGGGTCGCACCCGCAGCGACCCGTCGGCGCCGATGGCGGTGATCGTCCACCGGCTGCCGTTGCGCACCCATCCGCGCCCTGCGCGCAGCGCGCGGTCGTTGCGGCGGGTGATGATCGCGTCCCCGATGGATGCCTCGGTGCCGTCGTGCAGCCGTACCTCGGCGCGTGCGTCGACCACCTCGGCGAGTATGAGGTCGGCGCGGGCGCGCTGGTTCAGCGTCGTGACCATCGTGCTCGACTCGGCGATGAGGATGCTCGCCAGCCCGGCTGCCCGGTCGCGCTGCCATGCGGCGTAGGCGGCGTCGGCCATGCACTCGGCTTCGCCCGCGCGGATGCGGCCGTGCGCTTGGTAGGTGTCGATGGCCTCGACACGACCGTTGCGCAGGTCGAGCGTGGCGTCCTTCTCCCATGCCGCGACGATGCGGCGCACGTCGGTCAGCTCGGGCACGTCCTCACGGTCGGCGACGAGAATCCCGAACGCTCCCCCGGCATCGACGGACTGGAGCTGGGCGGGGTCGCCCACGAGCAGCACCTTCGCCCCGGCGTCGGCCGCGACGCGCACGAGCCGGTCGAGGGCAAGCGTCCCGGCGAGCGATGCCTCGTCCACGATCACGAGCTGCCCGGCGGCGAATCCCGTGCCGTGGTCGCGGTAGGTCTGCCACCACTTCGCGGTGTTCTCCGTCGGGATGCCCAGGTCACCGGCCAGCACCTCGGCCGCGACCGCGGACGGTGCCAGGCCGACGACCGAGCCGTGCCCGTGCTCAGCCTCCCATGCGCGGCGCAACGCGCACAGCGCGGTGGTCTTGCCCGCCCCCGCGGGGCCGACGAGCAGGTCGAGCATCCGGCCCGACGACGCAATCGCGGTGAGGGCGACCCCTTGGTCGTCGCCGAGCGCGCGGCCCCGCTGGGGTTGCAGCGCGTGCGCGATGGTTGCATCCGCCAGGCGCGGCGCAACCTGCTCGCGGGAGCGTGCAAGCAGCCGGTCCTCGGCAGCGAGCACCGCGGCACCGCTGTAGCGGGCGGCGTTGCGCGGGCGGAACACGCTCGTCCCGTCCGTGCGCTGGAACGCAACGGGACTGGAGGCCATCTCGGGCGGGGTGAGCCGGATGGATGCCTGTTCCGCGGCGTCAACGATCATCCCCGTGATCGCCTCACGATCCTCCGTGGCGGCGAACCGCCAGCCCATCGCCTGCCGCGCGGCCTCGGCGTAGAGATTCCAGTGGCTCCACGTCGTGCGCTTCTCCGCGACCGCTGCGACCACCATCAGGCCGAGCCGAGCGATCTGCTCCAGCGGCACACCCTCCGCGCGCAACAGCTCCGCAGGCTCGACCGCGACGGCTTCTCGCGCCCATTCGGTTGCGTCCCGACCGAGCAGGTGGCTCGTGCGGGTGCGCCATTCCTGGGTGAGGTCGCTAAGCGGGCGGACTTCCTTATCGGGCCGGGTCGCCAGCGTTGCCTGCTGCCGCAGCCGGATAATCGTCTCCCGCGACGGCGCGTGCCCGTGCGCGGCCTCGTACTCGGCGATCAGGCGATCCTTCTCGATGTCGATGTGCCGCGACCGGGACGAGAACTCCGCAACCAGGCCCTCCGGCACCGTGGCGACCGCCCACACCGGATTGCGGTCGGCTCCGCGCTCGCGCCGCTCCCAGCCCACGCCGAGCGCGCGAGTCAGGTGGTCGGCGAAGACCGCGGTGTGCAGCTCGCTCAGCGCCACGGTCGCCGCGTGCAGCGGCCGGCTATCCAGCGACCGCCACTTGCCGTCGAACAGCGTGCGCACCTTGTTGCTCACCACGACATGCGTGTGCAACTGCGGATCGCCCGCCCGCGAGTCGAAATGGTCGAACGCGGTGGCGATCAGCCCCGTCACCTCGACCTGCGCAACCGCGCCGTCGCGGGAGGTTGCGCCCGAGCGCGTGGCCGCAACCTCCCGCTCCATGAATGCAAGGACCTCCGCAACGGCCGCATGGTGCGCCTCGGCAATCCGCGCCTGGGTCGCCGCGTCCGCGACACCCCACAGCACCGACGCCGACTTCGGCAACGAGAACGTGAAGTCAAACCCCGCGACCGCCCGCAGCGACGTGCGCGCGGATTCCTCCGCCTCGATCACGGCGACTGCCTCGGCACGCTCCGTCGCGCCCAGCGCCGGATCGAGCCTCGCGAGCCGAGCGGCGATCCGATCCTCGACGCTCGGAAACACCGGGTACGCCTTCCCCAGTGGATCGCCCGTCACCGGGTCAAGGCCCATGCCGAGCAGGAGCTGGAGCTGCGCCTCCGACACTTGCGCACCCTCGTGGATCTCGCCGTGCCCGAGCGCGGCGAGGCCGCTGCCCATCCACCGGCCGGGCGGGGTGCCCTGCTCGGCGTAGTAGCGGGTCAGAGGCGTCGACAGTGCCCGCTCCCCGTCGGCGGACGCCACCGTGCGCAGTAGGTACTTGTAACCGTCCCCCGCACACATGACTCGCATCGAAACCGACACCGGGCACCGCCTCTCTCGTCAAAGAGGTGAGCCGCTGAACCCGCCGTCAGGCGGGGTCAGCCTCGATGTGCCAGACGTGTACTGGTCTCTGGAGAGCTTCCGGGATCAGACGAGGAGGGCGCGAACGACGGCGATGTCGTGCTCGTGATCGCGCACGATCTTGTCGGCCTTGGTCGTGAACTCCGACTTGTGGATCACGACGAGCCGAATGCCCTGCTGCGGCAGGATTTCCGCCTTCCGCTGGTCGTAGAGCCGCCGCTGCTCGCCGCGGGGCACACCGGAGACGGTCGCGCGGCGGTCGAACAACGGGACGGCCACGGTGTGCTGCTTCTCCTGGAACTCCACCACGAGCCCCAGCGAAGGCCAATACCCGTCAACAGGGAGCCTGCGAGCCCGCCCGGTCGTCGACGACATGTCCCCGACAAGCCACAGGAACGTCGCCTGTCGCTCCCCGAGGACCCCGATCACCTCGTCGCAAAGGTCGAGAACGTAGTGCTCGTCGCTGTCGGCGCGCTTGCCCACGATGCCTACAGGTACTCGATGACGGCCACTACGCGGATGACGCCGTTGAACTCGTCGCCGCCTGCGACGGCGGACAGGGCGACGAGGCGGTGGTGTGGCCGGGCGGCGAGCTCCTGCGCGAGCGCGTCCTTGATCGAACCGCGCATGAAGTTGTCGAGGCGCACCTCCACGATCTCCTGGGTGCTGGTCAGTCCCTGAACCATGTGTGTCCCTTCGATGCCCTCGACTGCGTGCTCGTCACGATACGGCGCACCGGCGACCTCGGTGGGTGCCGATAACGTGAGTGTGCCCGAGAGGAACAGCAACCACATGCCCCTGAGCCGTGATGAGGTGCAGCGTCTGCGCCCGGCGATCGAGGAGATCGCCGCGTGGTCGAAGCACGCCGCAGACATCGCCGCTCACCGTGCCCGCGTCGCCGCCGATGCGGACGCTGCCTTTGGCGCGCTTCGCGCCCGAATGGTCGACGTGGCGATCCGCAACGGGAGCCGCTGGACCGTCCTGCCGCTCCGGGATGCCGACGCCGGGCAGCTGGGGCTCCTGGCCCGCTTCACCTCGCTCCCGGAAATCCAGGCAAGCGAGGCGAGCTGGCTGGGTCAGCTCACGAACGAGGTGCCGCGGGCGCTGAATGAGGCCAGATCGAACTTCGGGCTCCGCAAGCTGTTCAGCGGCGGGCAGTCGCGTTACGCTGCCGAGCGGGCGGGCAGGTATCTGCTCGACTACCAAGGCTGGGGCGCTGCGGCGAGCGTGGCGACGGCATTGACGCGCCTCGATGATCGCGGGCGCACGGCGCAGTCCGTCGATACCGCCCACGCGCTCGTGCCCGCCGTCGGCTTCGCCCCGAGGCTCACGTCCCTCGGTGCAGGCCAGCTCCTGCCGGACGCGACTGCGGCTGGGCTCCCCACCGCGGTCAAGACGATTCAGGAGGCGCTGAGCCGAGAGGCGCGCTACCGGCAGCAGGCGCTCGATGCAGGCGTCGTTTTGCGCAAGGCGGAGGCGCAGAAGGTCATCGCGGAGATGCCGATCGACCGGCTGAAGGACGCGACCCGCGAGCGCGTCCGCATCAGCCCGCTGTCGGACGCGGGCATTGCCACGGTGCAGGACGTCTTCACCTACGCGAACCGTCTCGCGTCGATCCCTGGAATCGGTGCGACCTCCGCGCATCGGATTCGCGGTGCCGCTCAGACCCTCTGGCAGACGAACTACGAGGAGATGCCGGTACGCATCGATATCGCCAAGCCCACACCGCAGACCTTCGATCTCGTCCGGCACCTGGCGACCTGGGACGCGACTCGGAAGACGAAGAACGCGACTCGCGACCTCGCGCGCGCCGAGGCGCTCACGCCGCTGGCGCAGGCGCTCGACCCTCGCGTGACCCACCTGGCGATCTTCGGCGATAGCACGGACGAGTTCACCTCGGCCGTCGAAGCGGTCGCGCTCCGTGCGCAGAGCATCTCGGGCACCGCAGCAGGCTCAGCTCCTGCCGACCCCTGGCAAGACTTCCTCGCCAGACCGGCCGACTACTTCGCCATGTTGCAGGAGCTGGGCTTCCTCACCGAGGACGAGGATGCGGTGCTCGGCGGGCTCCCCGAGGAGGTCGTCGCCGCCGTCCGGGAGTTTGAGCTGGAGACGGAGCACCTCTCGGTGTCGTTGCGCGGGTATCAGGGTTTCGCGGCTCGTTTCGCGCTCGTGCAGCGCAAGGTCATCATCGGCGACGAGATGGGGCTCGGGAAGACTATCGAGGCCCTTGCCGTGCTTGCACACCTGCGCGCGAAAGGCTCGCACCATTCACTGGTGGTCTGCCCCGCAGCGGTGGTCACCAACTGGGTTCGAGAGGTGCAGGCCAAGTCCGCGCTGCACGTTCACCGACTGCACGGGCCGGGCCGGGATGCAGCGCTGCGGAGCTGGCGTCGCAACGGCGGCGTCGCCGTCACGACCTACGATTCGCTGGGGTGGCTCGAGCCGCATCTTGACCAAGTAGAAGAGCTTGCCTGCGTCGTGCTCGACGAAGCGCACTACATCAAGAATCCGGGCGCGCTCCGCGCCCAGCGCAGCGCCCGCGTCATCGACTACGCCGAACGCGCGGTGCTGCTCAGCGGCACCCCGCTGGAGAACCGCGTCGAGGAGTTCCGTACCCTGGTCGGCTACATCCGCCCCGACCTCATCGTCGACGCCAGCGAGCTGCGGCCACGACTGTTCCGCCAGCAGGTCGCGCCGGTCTACCTCCGGCGCAACCAGGAGGACGTGCTGACGGAGCTTCCTGAACTCGTCGAGGTCGAGGAATGGCTGCCCCTCTCCCGGGCCGATGCGCTCGCCTACCGCGATGCGGTGATGGCCGGGAACTTCCAAGCGATGCGCCAGGCCGCGATGCTCCAGGGCGATGAGTCCGAGAAGCTTCAGCGCCTGGTGGAGGTGGTCGAGGAAGCGGAGGACAACGGTCGCAAGGTCATCGTGTTCTCCAACTACCTGAGTGTCCTCGATGAGGTCACCGCGGCCCTGTCGGGCGCGGTCTTCGGGCCACTTACCGGAGCCGTTCCAGCGGCGAAGCGTCAGGCGATGGTGGACGACTTCACTGCGGCCGAGGCGGGCGCGGTGCTCGTGTCACAGATCGTCGCCGGGGGCGTCGGCCTGAACATCCAAGCTGCGTCGGTCGTCGTGATCTGCGAGCCGCAGCTCAAGCCGACGACCGAATGGCAGGCCATCGCCCGCGCCCGCCGGATGGGACAGCTGCAGTCTGTTCAGGTGCACCGCCTGCTCTCCGAGGAAGGGGTGGACGTGCGCATCATGCAGATCCTCGCCAAGAAGCGAGAGCTGTTCGCCGACTTCGCGGCAATCAGCGATACCGCGGAAGCCGCCCCGGAAGCCTTCGATGTGTCCGAGGCCGAACTCGTGCGCGAGGTCATCGCGTCCGAGCGGCAGCGCCTATTCTCCGGCGCGCGGGCGACTGAGCCCGCCGACGAGCAAGCGAGCTGAACTCGGCGCGCTACTCCGCCTCGAACTCGTTGGTGGTGAACTTCAGGGTTGCGGCATTCTCGCGGATCGTGCGGAGCTGCTGCTCGGTGAAGCCGTCGGGGTGGATGGCGTCGATGGAGAGCGAGACAGTGAGCTTCGCGCCGGATGCGGCAAGGTTGGCCAGCACCTCGGTGGCGATCTTGGCGAAGTCCGCGGAGTAGCGTTCCGCGCTGATCGGCGCGCTACCGACGTACCGCGTCGCCGCGGGCTTCTTCGCGGGCGCTGACGCGGGAGCGGTGGTCGTAGCGCCTCCCGCCGTGTCCGCTGCTGCTGCGGCCGCAGTCGCCGGGGAGTCCGCCTCCGGCGCCGGCGTGCTGCTGGCCGCGGTCGCGGCCAGGTCTTCGGCGCGCTGTGCTTCAGCCGGTGCGGGCTTGACGATCAGGGTGGCGTTGGTGACAGGCGCGCGCCCGGTGTCGCCGGGCAACCAGAGTCCGCTGTAGCGGTCGGTCGCCTCGTCATAGCGATCGGCGAGGGCGAAGCTCTCGCTCTGCCAGAGCAACGGCTGATTGTCGATCGCGTCGATCAGCACCTCGCGGGAGCGCAGGCGCGGCATGTACGGATACTGCGCATACAGGCTCCAGAGGTCGCCGACGGCGATGTGCCCGGCCGACCATGCGGCGGGCACTTTCGTGTCGAGCGCGAGGCGGATCGACCGTGCCGCGTGCTCAGTGGAGTACGCACCCGCGCTGCCGAGCTTCTTCGCGACGCGCTCGGCGAGCGAGCCCGCCTGCCCGTCGGCCTTGACCTCCTCCAGCTCGAACGGCGAGCCGGGGTCGGGCGCGACCGGGTTGAGCACCCACTGGTAGGTCAATGCGAGCCGGTCGTCAACCGTGCGGCCGAACTGGTCGCGCTTGTCGGTGGCCTGCGCGAGCTGCTGCGGCGTGAGGTTCAGCTCGTTCGCCTTCTCCGCGATCTCCTTCCACGCTAGGAACGAGCGCGCGGCCTGGTCGAGTTCGGCCAGGCGTTCCTCGTCGGGTGCGAGGAAGACGATCATGTTGCGATTGGCGCGGTTCGCGGTGCCGCGCCGCTCGGTCGCGGCTCGCGCGAAGTCGTGCGCGGGCGAGTCGCCCTTCTTGCGGCGGTGCGGATACTTCGGGTGCAGGATGACGAGACGTGCCTGGTCGGTGTCGGGGATGTCGCCGGAGTCGGCCGGGCCGATGTGGACGCCCGCGAAGTCCGAGCGCACGCGCTCCTCGCCGCGCAGCCGCTTCACGATCTCGGCCCACACGTCCTCGGGGTGCAGCGCGTCGGCGGCGTCCTTCGCGCGGCGGGTGATGTTCGCCTGGGTGTCATACCAGTGCTTGCCCGCCGACGAGTAGTAGTAGGTCGTGCGGTCACCGAGCTGCGTGAGCGCGGAGTGGAAGTTGCCGACGACATCGCCGGGAACCGCGGTGCCGATGAATACCCGCTGCGTGTCGATGCCCTTGTGCGCGGTGCCGATGGTCGGTGCCGCGCCGAAGAACACGGTGCGAGCCAGGCGCTTGGTCACCGACCGCTGCCCGAGCACCGGCTTGTCGCTGTCGATCCGGGCGGGCTCAGAGTTCGTCCCGTCCACGTCGGCATCGATGACGGCCTTCCACGAGTCCTGGAGGTACTGCGTCAGCTCCGCGTTCACCGAGGCGACCGACAGCGGGATCGAGCCGGGAAGGATGAGCGGTCCCTGGTCTTCGCCGACCCACAGCGCATGGATGACGGCGTTCATCAGCCGCAGCACGCCGCGGGTGCGCTGGAACCGCTCCAGCGAAGACCAGTCCTCGTAGAGGCGGTCGAACAGCTCGGGATGCAGCGGGTAGGTCTGCTGGATGCGCCGCCCATACTGCGGGTCGCGCGCCTCCTTCGGGAACTCGCCCGCGTTGGCCTGGTAGAAGTCGCTAAACGCCTTCGCGGTCGCGGCGATCTGCGCGAGCGCCTGCGCGTCCTCTGACTCGAACAGGCGCTGCTTCACGATCCGATACGCCTCATCGCTCGAGGCAGGACGCCACTGGTCGGCCACCCGGCGCACGACGTTCTGGAGGCGCTTCAGCGCCTCCATGCCATTCGACCCGCCGACCTCCTCGGCCGCACCCGCGACCGCGCCGCGGTCGTCGCCGTCGTGCGAGGCGGGGATCGAGATAGCCAGCAGCACGCCGGGGATCGACTTCGCCGCCTCGGTCAGCGACTGCGCGAACGTGAACTGCGTGTCGAACGTGCCGCCCGCGAGATCCTCGCGCCCGTAGAGCTGACGGGCGTAGGCGACCCACTCGTCGATCAGAATCACCGCGGGGGCGTACTTCGCCAGCAGGACGTGCAGGTCGCCGCCGGGGTTGGTGCGCTTCTCGTCGTGCTCGCGCACGATCTCATACGCCTCGCGCCCCCCAAGCTGCCACGCCAGTTCGCCCCACAGCGTGTTCACGCGGGTGCCGTCGTCCTTCGTCTCACCCTGCGGCGCGAAGTGGTTGCCGACCAGAGCGACCCGGCTCGCGGTGATGCCCTCCGCCGGGTAGCCGTTCGCCGTCAGCAGCTCCTGTGCCTCCTGCGGGAACCTGCTCAGCTGTAGCCCGCCGGCCAGGTGCCACAGCGCGAGCATCGAGTGCGACTTGCCGCCACCGAAGTTGGTCTGGAGGTTCACCACGGGCGAGGCGTTCACGTCCCCGGCCAGCCGCTTCACCGCGCGGCTCATCAGGTCGCGGAGGCCCTCGGTGAGGTAGGTGCGCGCGAAGAACTGCGCCGGATTGGAATACTCGCCGCTCGTCGCCGCAGGGTCGCGGGCGACCTTGTAGAGGTCAGCAGCGAACTCGCTGGACTGGAAGTTACCCGTCGCCACCTCGTCGCGCGGCTTCAGCACCTGCCGCCACGGGGCCAGCCCCGCCGCGCCAGGCACCACGGTCGAGGACTTCAGCGCCCGCGAGTCCTGCTTGCCCGTGGCGATCCGCCGCAGGTCAAGCCGGATCGCATCCACCTTGTCGGCCGCATCCGCCTGCCCCACCGCGGCCAGCAGCAGCCGGGCGTAGTCGAGCGCCCGCAGCGCCGCGTCATCATCGAAGGTGGCGTTGTGCGCCCACTGGTTCCGCGTCTCGCGCAGCAGGCTCGCATACGCCTCGTGCTCACGCGTAACGACGCCCTTGAAGGGGTACCAGCCCTTCTTCACTCGGCCCGTCAGCCCCTCGGTCAACATCCGAAGCTGCACTGCAGGGTCTTCCCGGCTGTATGCCTTGCCGGAAATGCCCTTCTCCTCATCGGCGAGCTTTATCACCAACGCCCAGTCGGAGTCAGCAATCTGCGGCTCCAGCACCTCCGCGATGAACGGGTCGAGCGCCTCCGCAAGGATCTCGAACATCCGCCCAATGCGGTCACGATTTGATGTCGCCACTGAAAGCCTCCTGATTGTTTCCCAGGTTACCGGGGGCCCGCGACAGAGGCGTGGTCGGCGTGGCGCGGCGCTAGGAGTTCGGCCCGTCGACGTGGGCACGCGCGTTCTCCGCGCGCTCATCAGTGTCCGGGTGGTAGACCCATCCCGTTTCGGCCGACCAGTGAAAGACATCGAGCCCATTCGCCAGCCAGAGATCGGTAACGCCTGCGATAGGCGTGAACGTGCCCCAAGTGAAGAGGCTTGGCGAGAGTGCCAGCAGGTCGCCATTCTCGCCGCTCGCGGCGATGGGGAGATACAGATGGCTGCGGCGAGCGGCGAGGATCTCGCTCTCGGCGCGCAGCTTCTCGACATGCCGCGCGATGTTGCCGTCGGTCGTGAGGTACTCGGAGAGTCGGTCCAGGTAGGGCGTCTCTCGGCGCTCCGCGATTTCCGCGTTGGCACTGCTGAAGTAGATGCCAGCGGGCCTCTCATCGCTGAAGGGCCAGGCGCTCAGCCCCGGCCCCAGCTCCACGGTCCCTGCCTCCGGGTCGGCGCTCCCGAGCAACTCTGCCCAGACTGACACCTGCTGCTGAAGGTCGCGCTGGCTCGACGGCAGCTCGATGAAACGCTCGAACTGGAGCCCCCAGGAGTGGGTGCCGCGATACGCCGCGTGAACGGCGGGAACGATGGCGTTGCTCATCGTCCTGAGTCGGCGCATGAACGCGGGGTCCGTCGTCTGCATCACCTCGGCAGCTTCCAGATGGTCGCCCTCTCCCCGTAGCACGAAGTCGATCAGCCGCTGACCTGGCTCGGCCCCGTCCCGCGGCTCCGGCCAAAGCCCCGTGTGGGCAGCGAGCGCCCAGGCCGCGCCAGGCTCGCCCGACCGTAGCCCGGTCAGAGCCTTGAGATGCGCGTCAAGACTCTGGATACGCGAATCATCCCCAAACTCTCGCATACCGTCCGGGAACGAACGCCCGACAGGGCACCAACCCTTCAGCAGGTTGCGGGGTTCAGTCATCGAGCGCGTCGAAGTCGAGCGCCGCCGCGGTGCTCACGGGCACAGCCGTGCGCCCGGAGTCGAGCAGCTCCGACCAGGAGGTGGCGACCTCGTTGAACGAGATGGCGTCCTTCGTCCAGCCGTTCTTCTCGGCGACCTGAAACAGCAGGTAGGCCAGCTCCTTCACTAGGTCGAGGTCGACAGCGCCGTCGGCCCGACCTCTCGCGTCATGCAGGAACGCGCCCGCGGCGGGGATGCCCCTCGTCTCCTGGATACGGATCGTGTGCTGGAGCGCCTCCCATGCCGAAGCGTGCTGGTCGGTCGTCACGTCATAGTCCTCGGGCAGGTCGACGGGACGGTATAGCTGCACCTTGCCCGCGCGAGCGCTCAGGACGCCGCCACGCTCCATCGCCGAGACAGCCGTTGCACGGGCACGCGCCAGGTTCTCGGCATCGCCGAACGCCCCAGCCTCGTAGCCGTTGCTCCGATACCAGGCGATGGCGAACCGCGTGGTCGGGTCGAAGTCACCCTCCTGCTCGGTCAGCAGCTCATCCAGCACCTCGTTGATGCGCGCAAGCGCCGAGCGCACCGTCATCTCGGAGCCGTCCGACTCGATGACCTTGGCGTACCGCGAGAACACCGACATGCCGGGCCCGATAGCCGACTGTGGCAGGTCGACGGGTGCAACTCCCCCTTGCTGCAACTCGCGCAGCGCCGTGCCGAGCTCGCGCTTCATCGCCGCGATGAAGCCGCGACGGTCGGTCACTGGGGCCTCCGTGGGACGTGGGCGGAGAGAGAGGACAACGGATGATGCCAGCGCGTTTGCTCCGGAGCCGATCATCCGCGTGGACAGCTCAGATCGAACTGGCCAAGTCGCAGTCACGGTCCATCCGGCGTGCACCATCGAGCCGAGAATCGTCTCCCATCCAGTCGAGGCTTCTCCTCCATCGTCCGACTCGGACTGCTTGAACGCGTAGTACACGGTGATGGGGAAGTCGTCGCTAGCGCTTTCACGAGCTCGCGCAAACACGTGAGCAAACCCTTCTTCGAAGAAGGACTTGGCACCCCCTCTGCCCCCGTGCCGAGCTGGGTTCGCGACAAGTTCCTCCGCCTTCGGAACCAACATCGTGCCTAGAACCGCGGGATAGATCGACTGGAGGGACTTGCGCAGCCATACGTAGAAGAAGTCCGACAAGTCGGAGTATCCGATGTTGTCGTAGTAGGGCGGGTCCGTTGACACGACAAGGCCCGAATACGACCGATGCGCTGCGTCGGCCTGCTCGACTCGGGCAGGTACCCCAGCGCCAAGATTTTCGATCGCGGGAACCACTTGGCGAAATCCGGAAGCATACGAACCGCCGGAGTCACTGAGAGGATTCGCTTCTGCGAAGTCCCACGTCATTGGCAATGCCTGGCGAGAGAAGGCGGTACGAACGGACGCGGTTCGCGCAGACCCGCCTGTCGATGACTTGGTCCCCGACGGCCCCGAATCCCATGTTGCTAGCGTGCAGTTCCTCGCGAGAGGACCGCTCAAGGCGAGTCCAAGATAGGTTGCGACAGCGTCGGCATATTTCTGCAGCTCCCCTTCGGAGGCCGACCCGCGCATCTGGGCGGCGTCGAGGCGGACTTGCTCACGAGCATCTTGCACCAAGTCGCTAAACGTCGTCAGCGCAACAAGCTGCCGAGTCGTGAAGAGTGATGCAAAGGTGCTCAGACCGTAGAGGGGAACATTCTTCGCGCCGGGGCCGTCGAGGGAGATTGTCGCCTCCGGTGCGTCATCCGGCTTTGGCACGTCCGCCGACGCTAGGTGCTCGGCTGTAGGCGACAGGTAGATGCGCTGACGATCACCCTCGGCAACAGTCGCCATGAGCGCCTGACCGAGTCCGACCGACTTGCCTTGTTCCCGGATGTAGTTCAGGGGAACCGACGTCCCGCATGAAATACAAACAGCGCCTTGGCGACTCACCGTTCCGTCTGATGCGTCAGTCGGAGCCGAGTTTGCGTCATGCTCGACCGAGTATCTGACCTTTCCATCCATGACCCGCGCAACGACGAATGCTTCCTTGCCCTTTTGCTTCCCCAGCCACCACGAGCGCACGAGCGGCATCCCAATCCCGCAAGCTGGATTGGGACATGTCACGGTGCGCGCCCAGATCCACGCGATGACGGTGGCTTCCCCACCGCCGGGTAGCTTCGCCTTCGGGTAGAGGTGGCCGATGCGCTTCTCCGCCTGATTGCGCATCCACTCGCCGTACCGTCGCACGTCCTCCGCGAGACCCGTGGCCTTGGGCCAGTCGTTGCGCGTGCCTGCCGCGCCGGGGAACACCGGCTCGCGCCCGGCGAACTTGGGCGGGATCTCGATGAGGGCCTTGTTGATGAGCACGGCGACGGGGTTGAGGTCGCTCGCGTGGGCTTCCAGACCGAGGCGCTGCGCCTCCAGCGGGATGGTGCCACCGCCCGCGAACGGGTCGAGGATCGCGGGCGGGTTGCCATTCGTGGATTTCATGATCTCGGCGCGCACGGCGTCGAACAGTACCTCGTCGTTGAGGTTGTCCCAGTTGACCATCCGCGCGATGAGGTCGAACAGGCGCTCGCGCTCCTGCTTGATGCGGTGACCGGCCCAGCCTTCGGGGTCTTCGTAGCCCTTCTCGCGTGCTTCGGCGAGGAACTCGTCCTCGCGCACTGACGGGTCATCTACGAGCTGCGCGAACAGTACCGCCCGCGCGGTCGCCAGCGGTCGCCGTGCCCACCACAGGTGCAGCGTGCTCGGGTGGCCGTGACGGATCGACTTCTCTCGCGCTGACTGTTTGTTTATCTCGTCGAGAGGGATCGAGACCTCGATCAGCTTGCGCTTGACTGCCACTGCATTCCTCTCGGGCGCGCTCTCGCGCTTGTTCGTAGTGCGGTTTTGAGCCTACCGGCGGGGCGGATGTCGCCCGGAGGTCCCGGTAGGCGGCGAGTGCTCACGGATGGGCCCTCATCGTTGTGAGCACAGCCGAGCGGGCGGTATCGGCGCGGGGATGCGGGTAAGCCACCACGAGCGGTACGTCGCGGTCGCGTCGCGTCGGACGTGCTTTCCAGGCTGCGCTCATCTGCGGCCCCGCTTCTGCCTTCGCTGCCGACACCAGCTCGGTGTAGCCAGCGAGTACCTTGGGAGCGACAAGTGCGAGGTGTGCGGAGTAGAAGTCGAGGCGGGACTGAATCTCGCTGACGTGCGCCGTGAGCGCGAACCGATCCGCGGCTGTGCCCGTCCGTCGGCGAACACGATACGGCGCTTCGAGATAGTCGCTGACGGCCTGGAGCGCCCCGGCGTATGCCTCGGCACGGCGCGAGCGCGCCCGCTGGCGGCGCTCGTGCAGGAAGCCGAGCATGACAATGCCCGCCGCGAGGATCGCCGCGGCGATGGTGGCAATCCCGTCCCAAGTGATCGGCGCGGGCGGAAAGAGCGAAAGGAGCCAGCTCATGCGGCGCGCCTCGCTTCCTCGGTGAAGCCGTGTTCCGCCTGGGGTGCGATCCATTCGCCGGTCTCAGCGAACGTATCCTCGAGGAACAGGTGGTCCTGCACGAGGACGATCAGTTCGGCGAGGTTCGCGTCAGCCGTCCATCGCTGCTCGGCGGGGTCGTCCGGGTAATAGAGACACAGCGCCCCGTCCTCATAGCGATGCGGGGAGTCCTGCATCTCTCCGGCGTACACGACGGGGAAGTCCCGGCCGTCTCGAACCCCTCCGCCGGGGAAGTACCGCTGCGGGCGAAACTCGATGACGACCGGGACGCGCTCCGTCCTTCCCACCACATCGACACCATCGAGGTGGTATCGCCGTCTCGGCACGGCCTCGATCTGGGGCGGCCCGAAGCCGAGCCCGATCCAGCTCCCGCAGCTCAGCGCGACCGCGCAAGGGTTCGCGTGGCGCAGTACCTCCCAGGTGTACTCGACTCTGAGACGGCGACCGAACAAGCGGAAGGCGTCACGCTCGAACGGGACGAACCAGGCGGCGTCCGCGCCGTACCATGCTGGGTTGGGCATCAACACGCCCACGAACGCACGGGGAGGCGATCCCCGTAAGCGGACGTCGACGCGGTGGCTGCGGGCGCGGGCACGAGCGACGGGTTCTTCTCCCGCCAGCGTTCCCGCGCGACGCGCTTCACCTCGTCCTGATCGGGCTTGGGCATCACAGCCTCGTCGCCGAAGAAGATGGCGAGCTGGTTGAGCGCGAGGATCGGGTAGCCCTCACGTTCGTACTGGAGGGCGAGGTCGAAGTCGGCCTTCGCCTGCCTGAACGCGGCGACGACCTGGAGCCGGGTGAACTTCTCGTTGATCTTGATCGGCCCGGCGACTCCTGCGGGATCAGGCGTCTCGCCGATGCTGAGCTGCGCGATGGCGTGGTTCAGCCAGGTGCTGATGTAGCTCGTCATGGTCACCGGCCCGGTGATGCAGCCGAGCGCGAGGGCCTTGATGTTCCAGGAGCAGATCGGCCGGTCATGCTTGCGATTCCAGTGCTTCATGAGCCGAGTGCCGCGCGCGAACGTCGAGCGGGTCACAGCGTTCGCCTGCTTCACCATCTCCGTGTGGCGCTCCGGGTGGCTGCGATCCCAGGTGCGGTAGTTCGGGATGTCGAGCCCAGCTCCGGTGCGGTTGTCGATCGCGGTGATGACATCCGCGGTGAAGTCGGTCTGGCCGGGTGTCACGGGGTCACCGAACCGCACGAGGATGGAGCGGCGGCGGTTGAGGTGCTCGACCCGCAGCTTCGGATACTCATCCTTGAGCTTGCGCCGGATCGCATCGGCCGCGCGTTCCTGGAGTGCGCCGGGACCACGGAGGCCCGGCCCGTAGAGCCCGTCGGGGTCGGGGATCACGATGCCGAGGTCGACGTCGGTCAGGGGGTTGAGCGCGTCGCCGTGGGCGATGCTGCCGTTGACGTAGGTGCGCCCGCCGAACTCATGCTTCAGCGCGGCGGCAAGAGCATCGCGCCGTTGCCGCGCCTCGGCGAGTTCCTCGGCGGTTACCTGGATGCGGGTACGCGCTTCGTTGAGCACGTCCTCCACGGTGCTGATGCTGGTGCGGTTCGGGATGTCCAAGAGCGTCATTGTCGGCTCCTTTCTGCCGGAACCGGGTCCGGCGGTCGGGGGCCTCGCCGCTCGACATCCGGCGTGTCCGTATGGGCACATTGCCGCTTGTCTCGCTAGAGTCAGGTGAACTTTCCAGGTTCCGCCCTCGTCCACGAGGCCCGAGAACGCCGCCGGTTGCACCCGGCGGCGTTTTGGGTAGTAGATCAACGTATTGCTGGCCTACGACACCGCGGCGCACGACACGCGGGCATTCGAAAGAATCTTCGCCTAGGGCTGAGGCGAGTGGGCACTTGGCCTCAGAACGGCCCCCCGCCGCGTGCCCACCAGTCGTTCCAGGAGAGGTTCTGCGAGACGACATCGAAGTCGGTGAGCCAGGCGGGTTCGATGCCCTCGAAGGCGTTACCGATGTAGCGCACCTGATCGTGCTGCGGCCCGCTCGCGCTGACCCGCACGAGCGCGAGCCGGTGGTCGGGCGCGGCGTTGAGCGCGGTGAGCACCTCGGTGCGGGTGATCGTGAAGGTGTCGGAACCTTCGATGCGGGCCTTGACCTCGATGCGAATGCCCGCGCCTTCGGCGGGCCGGGAAAGAACGTCGAAGCCGGGGTTGTTGTGCGACTGCTCCTCAGGTGTACGGCCAAGGGTGCGCTCGGCGGCGAGTACAGCGCCGACGCCTCGACGTTCGACTGCCGCGCGGGCGAGCGCGTTCGCGGCCACATCGCCGGGCGCGCTCGGTTCGGTGGCTGCGGGCATGACGAGGGCGATGGCGGTGATGCGCGGAGTGACGGGCGACATGGCGAGCTGCCGTTCGATGAGCGCGAGCCGGGTCTCGCGGCGCTGCTCCAGCTCCTCGGCGCGGCGGCGCAGGGTCTCGGCGGAGTAGCGCACCTTCTTCCCTGCTGCGGCATCGGCGTCGGTCTTCAGCGCCTCGGTGTAGAGGCGGTTGATCTCGCGGGTCAGCCGGGTGGCGACGCGTTCGCGGACGCGCTCGTACTCGTGTGTGCGGCGGGTCGTCACGTCGGCGGCGAACACGGGGAGCTGTTCGGCGATCACCCAGGTGACGGCATCCTTCTCCCGCTGGGTGAGCCACGGCAGGCTCGTGCCCGCGGCACGCTGCGGCTCGTCGGCGGGCGCGTAGTCGAGGTACGGGGCGTGGCCGGCCTCGCGCACTATGCCGTCGGCGCCGACGACGGAGTACCCAAATCGCTTGCTGACGGTCTGCCCGGTGGAGTCGCGGACCTCGTTGAGCACGCCGACGAGCAGGGTCGGCTCGGTCACCGCGTCGGAGGTGAGCACGGTGCCGCGGTCGAGCACTGGCCCGTGCTGGTCGATCACGAGCTGGAGCGCGGCGTCGTGCAGCGCGTGGCCCGGTGCGAGGAGTTCTGCGCGGGGCGTGCCCTGCACATCGATGGTGGCGGCATCGAAGGTGATGCGCTCGTAGCGACGGGCAACAGGTGCGCGCCCGGCGCGTTCGCGGATGTTGGCGGGGACGTGGGTGATTTCGTAGCGACCCTTCTCGCGCCGCCCGATGCGTCCGCCTGCACGGTCGAAGGCCTCGAGGAAGGCGTCGCGGATGAAGTGCGGTTGGAGGCGCTTGGCCTTTGCGTCCTCCATCTGGCGACGCAGCGGCTCCAGGTCGGTGGGTGCGAGTGCCTCGCTGGCGAGGGCTTGGTCGTCGAGCAGCTCCTTCAGCCCGGCGGAGACGCCCTCGTCGATGACCTCCCACATCTTCGCCCTCACCTCGGGCTGCTCGCCGTAGCGGATCGCGTCGCGCAGCACGCGGGTCAGCGACAGGTCACCGAGCGAGGTGCCGAGCACGTTGAAGATCTCGCCGTCGTAGGCGGCGCGCTGCTCCTCGATCTTGTCGAGTAGGCGGATGAACACCTCGCCCTCGCGGGTGTCCTCGGCGACGAGGTTCCACAGTCGGCACACCTCGGTCTGGCCGATACGGTGGATACGACCGAACCGCTGCTCGATACGGTTCGGATTCCACGGCAAGTCGTAGTTGACCATCAGGTGCGCGGCCTGAAGATTCAGGCCCTCCCCTGCGGCGTCGGTGGCAATGAGGATCTGCACCTCGGGGTTCGAGGTGAACTCGGCGGTGACACGACGGCGTTCGTAGCGCGGCACCGCGCCGTGGATGGTGACCACGGCCTCGCGCCTGCCGAGGAGCTGCGTGATGCGCCGCTCCAGGTAGTTCAGGGTGTCGCGGTGCTCAGTGAAGACGATCAGCTTGCGCGGCTTGCCGTCTGCCGTCGTGAGTACCTGACCCTCGATCACGCCGCGCAGCTCGCGCCACTTCACGTCCTGCTGCGAGTCCAGCAGCCTGCGCGCGTGCTCGGTCAATCGGCGCAGGTCGACGATCTCGATCTCCAGCTCGGCCGCGGTGCGCGCCGCGGTCGCCGCGTCGACGAGTTCTTCCTCGGCCTCCTCCAGCTCGGCCGCGTCGAGTTCGTCGGTGTCGAAGTAGCTGCTGTCGGGATCATCGCCGACCAAGGACGCGGGAGCCTCGCGCGGCGGGGCGTCGAGGATGCCGTCAAGCAGGTCGGCGCGGGTGCGCTCCAGCCGGTCGGTGCGGCGGCGCAGCGACTGAAAGATCGCCTCCGGGCTCGACGCGAGACGACGCTGCAAGACCGTGAGCGCGAAGCCGACCGTGTTCTTCCGCTTGCCTTCCAGCCGGTCGGCGAGGTTCATCCCATTGCGGACGTACTCCGTGACCTCCTCGTAGAGGAATTGCTCATCCGGCGAAAGCCGGTATGAGGCGGTCTCCGCGATCCGCTCGGGGAACAGCGGACGCCCCTCGAAGGTGACGAGCTTCTCCTTCACCATGCGCCGCATCAGCCCGTCGGCGGTGCCCGTCTTCGCGTGCCGGTCACCAGGACCGACGAAGCGGTCGCGGTCGAGCAACGAGAGGAAGGTCTGGAAGTCCTCCTCCTTACCGTTGTGCGGCGTCGCCGTCATCAGCAGGAAGTGCCGGGCACGCTCGCTCAGCAGCTCGCCGAGCTGGAACCGCTTCGACGCCTTCATCTCTCCGCTGAACCACGACGCGCTCATCCGGTGCGCCTCGTCCACGACCACCAGGTCGAACTCGGCCTGCTCCAGTTGCTCCAGCAGCACCTCGTTGCGGGCGAGCTGATCCATCCGCGCGAGGAGAAGCCGCTTCTGATCGAACACGCTCTTGCCTGGCACGGTGTCCTCCGCGCCAGGCGCGAGGATCTCGAACTCCAGGCCGAACTTCAGCGCCAGTTCGTCCTGCCACTGCTCCACCAGCCCGCCAGGGGCTACCACCAGACAGGTGCGCACGTCGTCCCGGAGGATCAGCTCCTTGATATAGAGCCCGGCCATGATCGTCTTGCCTGCGCCGGGATCGTCAGCCAGCAGGAACCGCAGAGGCGTGCGCGGCAGCAGTTCCCCGTATACCGCACGGATCTGATGCGGCAGCGGCTGCACATCACTCGTCGCCACAGCCAGCATCGGGTCGTGCAGTCCCGCGAGCATGATGCGCTGCGCCTCCGCAGCGAGCCGGAAGTTGCGCGGATCGGCGTCGAACGGACGGCCCGACTCCAGATGCGGCGCGATCTTTGCCTCGTCGTCACGGAACAGCACCACCTGCCCGAGCGCGCCGTTGTCGTCCTGATAAGTGACCTCGACCGCATTCGCGCCATGCATCTGCGCCGCCAGCACCGTCACGGCACGCCCCGGCACGATGCCTGCCAGCCGCGCAGTCGCGGCGATGTCCTCTAGCCGCACGGCGACCCTTCCGACTCGAAGCCCGACTTCGAGACTACCGACGAGTACCGACGTTCAGGATGGGACGTGCGCGGCGAGCCAGGCGATCACCGCGCTCTGCCATCGGTCGGGGTCAGAGTTCCACGAGAGCGTATGTCCCGCCTCGAAGGTCTCCAGCGAAACAAGGCCAGTGCGAGCATCTCGGAGTGCTTGTGAGAGCCGTATCGGTACGGAGTCGTCGTGGGTGCCATGAAGGATGAGCGTGGGCGCGGTGAGTTCCTCGGCACGAACCGTCCAGTCGAAGGATCGGAGCGGGACGCGCTCGGGCAGGCCGACCATGTGGGCCAGCGGGCGGAGCGTCAGCCACGGGATCGCGAGGCTGCCCGCGGCTGCGGGGAGTCCGCTGCGGGTGCAGTTCGCTTTGATGACTTCGGTCCAGTCGAGCACGGGTGAGTCGAGCACGAGACCTGCGATGCTGCGTCGATATGACGGGTGGTGAGCGAGCTGGAGCGCGATGGCCGCACCCATCGACCATCCGAACAGCACGACCCGGCGGGCTCCGTGCCGCATTGCGTACTCGATAGCGGCTGCGGCGTCCTCGGCCTCGGTGTAGCCGAGTGTTGAGCGACTGCTGCCGACGCCCGGATCTTCGCCGTCGGCCCGGTAGGTGATGATGAGCGAGGTATAGCCGCGCTCGGTTGCGGCGAGCACACCGCGAAGTGTTCCGGGGCGGAGACTGCCGAGGCCGTGTATGTGGATCGCCCACGTCGAACTGGCGCTGTCGCCGTCGATGCGCCAGGCGGGGGCAGGCCCCGCGGGAGTATCGATGGTGATGTCGTGTGCGTGGAGGCCGGCGTCGCGAGGGGTCGCGTAGTAGATGCCGCTCCACGAGACGCGATCGCCAGCCCTGAGAGTGAGTTCCGGTGCAGTGCTCGTCACCGGTCGCGCGATCAGGCCCGGTCCGCGGTCGAGCACGTCCGCAGAGAGTTGCGCCCAGCCTCCGTTCTGGAACCAGAGGTTATAAGCGCCTTCAGCTGCGGTTTGGTGAGTTCGGTCGAGCACGATGAGACAGGCGTCGCCGTCGTATTCCACATCGCGGACGATTAGGTCGTATCTTCGCGTGCTGGGGGCTGTCAGCCGCCGAGCGATCACCCAGCCGACACCCAACGCGGCTGCCGCAACGAGTCCGGCACTTAGCGCGACCCGACGCATCACGAGCTGCCCCCGTCGTCGACCCGGGTCACTGGTGAAGCGGTGGTCCGTGTCGTCCTCGTGTCGAGTCCGAGGAGGTGGCGCTCGGCGCTCTCTAGTAGCGCGCGCTCGGCTGCGCTGATGTCGAAGGTGACGCGCGGGTCGATCATCGCGTCACGGATCTCCACGATCTCTCGGTGTAGACGGCTCTCCGGGTCATCCGCGCCCGCAGCGAGCGGGTCTGCTTGGCTCAGCCCAGGCCGCACGAGGGACGCCCGCTTCCACAGAGGCTCCAACTGTGTCGCGAGGCCGTCGGTGCGCTTCCGCCGCATGTCGTGCTGGGCGCGACGGACGGCTGGTTGCACGGCGAAGCCCGCGCATAGGAATAAGAACGCGAGCAGGGAGAGCGGTTCATAGGCTGGTTGGACGGCACGCATGAGATCGAGTTGGCCGGTGACGTGTGCGACGTCCATCGTCAGCACTGCCAGGCACAGTGCCCCGCCGAGCGCCGATCCCAGGCTCAGCAGCCCTGCGGGGAGTCGCTGGATGCCAGAGCTCCGCAGGTACTGCCGCGCGGCGAGGATCATCATCGTCGTGATTACGAGGAAGAAGTAGCTGAAGTTGATGATCGAGTAGGTCGCTGCCGCGGGTTGCGCGCCGAAGTCGATCATGAATCGAGTCGTGGTTGCGCCTCGGTCGATGAACATGAATGTCGTGGTGATCGCGAGAAGCGAGATGACGAGCACCGGGATGCCCACGGCGGCCCGCACGAACCTGGGTCGGTACTCGTCGGCCTTCATGACGCCTCGACCGAGGAAGAAGATCCCGGTCATCAGCAGCCCATCCGCAACGAGGGTCGTGACATTCGTTCCACCAAGAAGCGGATCGGTGGCGAGGTAGATGGCGTCGATGTTCAGGGTCATCGCGACGGCGATCGTGACGGAGGCGTAGGTGATACTCCGATCCGCCCGTTTGCGGCGGAAGATGAGCAGGCTCGCCACGAGCGCCCACATGAGCGTCGCGACGAGCGTCTGGATCAACCGAAAATCTCCGAATAGCGCGACTCGGCAAACACCGATCCTCGGATGCCCGCAGCCAACCGATCAGCGAGGGACTCGGCAGCGATCTCCGTCTCACTGTCAATGTCCTGCCGCTTGAGCAGGCGTCCGCGCGTGTGGGGAGGGATGTTGGGCAGCAAGACATCCCCGGCCGTGCAGTCATCGCCCTCCGTGTGACCGAGGATCATGTGGGCGAACTCGTGAAGGACGAACTGCTGGCGGTGCAGCGTGGAGTCGCTGCATGCGTGGAGCACGAAGTCTTCGGTGTCGGTGACCAACCAGAGCGCACAGATGCCGTCGCGGGTGTCGAGGTCGGCGAGTTCTACGACACGGAGTCTGCGATGGCGCCTCTCTTGAACGGCCTGGAGAAGGTGCTCAAGGGTGAACCTGCTGCCGAGCCGAAGTTCGGCGACGGCCGCCGAAACGGTCTCTTCGGTGTTCACGGTTGCCTCCTTTCGGCCGAGCATGTACTGATCTCGGCTCTGCGGCGCGCGAAGCCCGTCAGGGCTCAGGTGTACGCGTCAACTCCTCATCTAGAAACGTGCTGATGGCTTGAAGTGCTCTCGGCGAGATGTCGCCGAGAGTGCGGGCGGCGTAGGACTTCACCTTCGCCGCGCGCATCGAACGCACGAGATCGAGCTGAGCGGAGACCTTCTCGGGAGTAGCCGCGCCGCTCTCACCCGAGAGAAAGGCAGCATCGACATCGAAGAAGGCAGCGAGCCCCTCGAAGATGGCGGGGTCTTGAACGTATCGGTGGCCGTTGACCATGTACGTCCATCGTGACCGCGACAGACTGATGCCACGTCGTCTCAAGTAATCCGCGATCTGCGTGTAGGTCGGCTCGGACCCAGACTCAGCGACGGCGACATCCATCAGAAGTCGCAGGCGCTTGGCGAGGTCGTCAGCCGCAGCCTGACTTTCGTCTTCGCTCATCCTCGCTGACCCCCTTCCCTATGCCAGGGCCAAGGCATGGGCGCAGTCCACCCAAGGGTGGTTGTGCATGCCCAAACCTACCGTTTGAGCATGCACAAATCAACTGTTGCGCATGCTCAACACCCGATGTTAGAACGGGACTCGGAACAGTTTGAGCATGCTCAACGCGCGGCCCGGTCGGCGAGAGGAGACGATTCCATGAGCACAACGCCATCCCGCAGCCGCCAGGACATGGCATGGGGTCGGGTACTGGCCGGTGGTGCTCCCGTGTGCCGCATCGTCTCACCGTGGACCCGGAGTCGGCGATGCTAACGCGCTGCCCATATGGCCCCCACTACCCCTCGGAGGCCCTGGCGTACCTGATCGACAAGAGCCCCACGGCTCACGACCAAGCGACAGGAGGTGTGCCGAGATGACGATTCCGGAAGCCTCGCGCCGTGAGCACGAGGCGCTGGATGCCGCTGCCCTGCTCGCTTCGGTCACCGGGCTCCCGCCGAGCGAGGCGGCACGCCGCTACGCGGAGGCGGGCATTCCGGTGTTCCCCTGCGTCGCTGGCGGCAAGCGGCCGCTGACCAAACGAGGATTCCACGAGGCAAGCGCCGAGCTGCGCCAGGTTGCCCGCTGGTGGGCGCGCTGGCCGCGCGCCAACATCGGCGTGCCGACGGGTCATTCTTCGGGGCTGGAAGTCGTCGATGTCGACGTGCACGGCGCGATCCGCGGCTTCGCGGCATTCGAGCTGGCCCGGCTCGGAGTGCTGACGGATCGCTGGGCCGCGTTCGTCCGCACGCCGTCGG
>JBJXDR010000027.1:0-5060 GCA_046155245.1 Rhodoglobus sp.
GCTCGTGCTGGTTGCCGCCACAATCGTGTACCCGCTCTACTTCGTGATCATCACGTCTCTTCGCCCCAACTCGGACTATCTGCAGAATCCCTTCGGGCTGCCGGGCGCGTGGACCTGGGACAACTACCTGCGGCTGGCCAACTCCTACGGCATCGGCCAGGCATTTCTCAACAGCCTCTTCGTGAGTTCGGTGGCCGTCGCGATCGTGCTCGTGTTCGCGTCGATCGCTGGGTACGCGCTAGCGAAGCTGCCGGTGCCGGGAACCAAGGCGATCACTGCGACCTTCGTGTCGGTCATGTTGATTCCGGGGCCCGTGCTCATCATCCCGATCTACCTTATGCTTGCTCGCCTCGAGCTCGTCGGCAGCTACACGGGCCTGATCATCGTCTACGTGGCGACAGGCTTGCCGTTCGCGACATTCTTTCTCACCCTGTCGTTCCGCGGGATCCCTGACGAGGTCATCGAGGCCGCCCGGATCGATGGCGCGGGGTTCTTCCGCATCATGTGGTCGATCATCGCGCCCATGGGGTCAAGCGGTCTTGCAACACTCGCGGTACTTCAGTTCCTCGGTGTCTGGAACGAGCTGATCTTTGCGTTCATCCTCATCCCCAGCGAGTCAATGAGATTGCTCACGCCACAGCTCGCGAGCATAGGCGAGCGCTTCCTGACCGATCAGCCGCTCGTCTCGGCCGGCTTGTTCATCACCGCGTCGGTGCCGCTCATCCTGCTCGCCTTCGCGTCGAAGTACATCATGCAGGGCCTTCAGGTGGGCGTGAGCCGCTAGTCATTCCCCGCTGGACTCGGCGCCGACGAACCACCCGCGCGGGTGGAACGTCGCGTCGAGTGACGGCCCGCGGCGGGTGGGCGCCGCCCAGCGCACGCCGTTGGCGAGTATGCGGTGGATGCTCGGGTCGTGGTACACCGGATACTCCTGGTCTCCGGGCGAAAAGTAGAACACGCGGCCGTGCCCGCGCGTCCACGTCGCACCTGACCGAAAGACCTCTCCTCCGGTGAACGAGGAGATGAAGATCAACTCGTCGGGGGTCGGAACATCGAAGAATTCCCCGTACATCTCCTGCGCCTCAATGACGAGCGGGTCGGGAACGCCCTGCGCAATGGGGTGGGTCGGGTCGACCGTCCACACAATCTCGCGGTCACCGTCGTTGCGCCAGCGCAGCGAGCAGGTCGTTCCCATGAGTCGCTTGAAGACCTTCGAGTAGTGGGCCGAATGCAGCACTACGATCCCCATGCCACCGAGTACGGCCTCGACTACCCGGTCGACGATCTCGTCGGCCACCTCGCCGTGGGCCTCGTGTCCCCACCACATCAAGACGTCGGTTTGCTCGATCACCGCGGCGGTCAACCCGTGCTCGGGTTCGTCTAGCGTCGCGGTGCGCACGGCGACGTCGGTGGCGAGGATACTCGTGAGGCCCGCGGCGATCGCGCCGTGCATCCCGTCCGGGTACAACCACCTCGCGGTCGTGGAGCCGGGGTAGTTCTCGTGCCGATTCTCGTTCCAGACGGTCACCCGCAGGGGTTTCATGATTCCTCCACCAGCACTTCACGGCCCTCGATCGCAGAACGGTAACACGCGTCGAGCACCGCGGTGCGGTGCAGGGCCAGCTCGCCTCGATGGTCGGTCCAGTCGCCCGACCGCACCACGTCCACGAACGACGAGATGACCCTGGCGTGGTCGCCGCCCACCACGCGCACGTCGGGGGATATCGTCATCGGCGTGCCCGAGGCATCCCGATAGATGCGAAGGGTGTCGTATTTCTGGTAGCGCGGAATGAACAGCCGAATGCCACCCTCGACGCCCAGCAGCTCGATCGAGATGTCCTCGTCGTCGACCGTGTGACCCGCCCAGCTGATCTCGAACGACGCGCTCGAACCGTCGCTCAGGCGGAACAGGGCACTGGCAAGGTCTTCGACCTCGAACTCACCGGTGTCGCTGGCCATCTGTTCGGCGCGATCCATCGCCCCGAATCCGGCCCGCCCGAGCTCTCCGTGGGTCACCGCGCTGACCGAGACCACGCGCGGTTCTCCTAGCAGGAACAGCAATGAGTCGAGCACGTGCGGGCCGAGGTCGATGAGCGCGCCACCGCCCGACATCTCCCGACTGGTAAACCACGAACTAAGCCCCGGGATGCCCGATCGCCGCTTCCACGATGCCCGCGAGTGATAGATCCGGCCGAGCCCTTCCGTCTGGATGTAATTGCGCGCGAATTGAACGTCCGCGCGCTGCCGGTGGTTGAAGGACACCTCGAGCACGCGATCGTTCGCTTTCGCGGCATCGACCATCTCGCGTGCCTGCACCTGGTTGAGGGCAAGTGGCTTTTCACAGAAGACGTGTTTGCCCGCCGCGAGTGCGGCAAGCGCTATCGGGTGGTGGAGGAGGTTGGGCGCTGCGATGCTCACCACGTCAAGTTCCTCAAGCGCCACGAGATCTTGCCAACGTTCGAACAGGTGAGTAACCCCGTGCTCGGACCCCAGCGCGGCGCGGCGCTCGGCTTCCTCGCCCGCGAGAGCGACAACCTCGACGTCGGGGATGCCCGCGTACGCGGCGATGTGAACGGACCCGATACCGAGCCCGATCACCCCAACCTTGAGCGGACCGGGAGTTATCGGCGAGGGCACGCGCGCCTCCATTTGCGTCGTTGCGGCGGGCATTGGGCCCTTAGGTATGATGTAAGAATCTTATACGGGAGGACCCGCTATGGCCCACGCAATGGTGCGCGCGCTCTCAGACGAGGGCGGACGCGTCCGCGTCACACTCACGAGGTCCGAAACCGACGAGGTCGTGAGCGACGCCGAGGCGCTGATCGTTGAGATCGACCGTCATCCCGTTTCGCGCTGGCAGCATCCGACCGTGACTGACGATGGGGCCAGTGTCGTCATCGACGGCCTTCTCGAGGGCACCGAGCTCAACGCACGGTGGAGTGCCCGCCAACTTGCTGACCAACCGGTCTGGGAGTTCGCTCTCGTGTTGCGCAATGACTCAGACAAGCCGCTGACGATCACCCGCATGGACCCCCTGTCGCTCGCGCTTGCCGATCACGGACGAGCGGCGAGCAACGACACCGACGGGGCATCCGGTGTCTGGCGCAGCCACAACTACCGCTCTGCGTGGGGTGACGAATTCCGCCCGGAGTCGGGGCACACCGGCCACGACCTCGTGCTCGAGTCGCGGTCGGGCCGATCCAGCCACGGGATGATCCCGTGGCTCGGCCTCGAACAACACCGCGCCGACGGCACCGGCCGCGCCATCACGATCGCTCCCGCATGGAGCGGCAACTGGCACATCCACGCGATGGCCGGCGGCATGATCTCCGCCGGCATCTCGCCCTGGCAGTTCTTTGTGGAGTTGGCGCCTGGGGAGTCGGTCACGGCGCCGAGCGTTGTACTCACTGTCGCCGACGACCTCGACTCCGCAAGCGTGGCATTGCAGCGTGCCGTCGCGAGCGACCTGCTCCCTCGCACCGAATTCACCGACTCGGTGCCGGTCGAGTGGAACCACTGGTGGCCCTACGAAGACCAGGAAGTGACCGAGCAGATCATCGCCGACAATGCCGTTGCGGCCCACGACCTCGGCATCGAGATCGCGACGGTCGACGCGGGGTGGTTCGGTTCCGCCGATGCGGCCAGCGACTGGCAGGAGCAGCGCGGCGATTGGGCGAGCGTCAACACGGAGCGATTCCCGTCCGGCCTCAAGGCGCTCGGTGACTCGATCCGCGCCGTTGGGGTGCTTCCCGGCATGTGGATCGAGGCCGAGGCGGTCGGTGCCAGCGCGCGGCTTCGTGCCGAGCATCCGGAGTTGCTCGCTCTCGCGGTGGACGGTCGGCGGCACGATCCCTCCTACCGGTTGATGACGGTCTCGCTCGACCCTGAGGACCACACCTTCTTGGGCTACGTGTGCCTGGGGTCCGAGGCGGGGCGCACCCACGTTCTCGAATCGATGAGCCGCCTGATTACCGAGACCGGTGCTCGTTGGATCAAGCTCGACTTCAACATCGACCCCGATGCCGGATGCACGCGCACCGACCACGGGCACGGTGCGGGTGACGGTCTCTTCAGGCACTACGAAGGCCTGTATGCCGTGCTTGATGAGGTGCGCGAACGCCACCCGGAGATCATGCTCGAGTCGTGCTCGTCGGGTGGGCTGCGCATCGACTTGCGGCTGGCTCAGCACGTTCACGGGTTCTTTCTGAGCGATCCGGACTACACCGAGCATCACCTCGAAGTGCTCGCGGGTGCGGCACGGTTATTGCCCCCCATCGGTATCCTGCACTGGTCGTGGTCGCAGTGGCGGGGCGACTATCCGCCGTCGAAACTGGACTGGTCAACGCTCGCGGTCGACGCCTTCGACACCATGCTTCGTGCGGCGATGCTCCACCGATTCGGTGTGAGCCTCCGGCTGATCGAGCTGCGCCCGGAACTCACCGAGCGACTGCGTGAGCATGTTGCGCTGTTCCGGGGTGTGCTGGTGCCCTTCGTGCGGGACGGCGTGCTGCTGACTCCGACCCCGCCGCCCGAGCGTGGTGGGTACGGCGAGCGCACCCCCTCGTACCAGCTCGTCGCGCCGGGCGACCGACACGTCGTCGCCGCGTTCGTGCTTGACGGCGGCATCCGGCCCGACGCCCTTGCGGTGCGCTCGCTGGATGCCGCCAAGGCCTACCGGGTTACCGACCTCACCGACGGGAGTGCCAAGACGATGACGGGTGGAGAGCTCACGACGCCGGGCATCCCAATCGAGGGTGCCGGATCCGTCACGTCGTGGCTGTTGCTCGTCGAACCGTTGACCGACTGACGACACGCGAAAGCCGCCATGCACAACGATCACGCCCTCGTCGAAGCCCGACTCGATCGCTTCGTCCGCGATCACCTCGCCCCTGCCCTGTACCGGGATGCACGCCCGCTGAGTGCGAGCGCGTGGAGCGTGCCGCGCGAACCGGTGCCCTTCGCGCACGCCGCCCAGCAAAGCTTCGAGCCTGTCGAACTAGGGTGGCGGTGGGGTCGCGCCTGGTCGACGGTGTGGCTTCACATCACGGGGCAACTGCCCG
>JBJXDR010000028.1:0-5945 GCA_046155245.1 Rhodoglobus sp.
CCGCAGCGCAACATCGACTTCTACATCACGGGCCTCGGCCTGCGTCTGGTCAAGAAGACGGTCAACTTCGATGATCCCGGCACGTACCACCTGTACTACGGGGACGAAGCGGGCCGACCGGGTTCGCTCATCACGTTTTTCCCGTGGCGGGGCATTCAGCGGGGTCGGGTCGGTGCCGGTCAGTCCACATCCACCGCGTTCTCGGTGCCGGCCGGCAGCCTCGGCTGGTGGATCGAGCACTTCGCATCGATCGGCGCCGAGTCCCGCATCACGTCGACGTCCAGCTCGGAGGAGCGGCTGCTGGTGAGCGACCCGGACGGTCTGCAGATCGAGCTGGTCGCGTCATCCGTGACTGACCCTCGCGACCCGTGGGATTCGGCGAGCGTTCCGGTCGAGTACGCGATTCGCGGGCAGCACTCCTCGGTGCTCACGGTGCGTCATCCTGAGCAGACCATTGCGCTTCTCACCAACGACCTCGGGCTCGCGATCGTCGAGGAGTCCGCCGATCGCACCCGACTCGCCGCGGGCGATGGCTCAGCCGGAACTATCGTCGACGTCATCGGCTCATCGCTGGCTCCCGACGGCCTCGGCGCGGGGGGCACCGTTCACCACATCGCCTTCCGTGTGCCCGACCACGCCACCCAGTCGGCGTGGCGCGAGGAGCTCGTAGCCAAGGGTCACCAGGTGACGGGAATCCTCGACCGGCAGTACTTCACCGCGATCTACTTCCGCGAGCCGGGTGGGGTGCTGCTCGAGATCGCGACCGATACTCCCGGATTCTCGATCGACGAGCCGCTGCTCGAACTCGGGCGCGCGCTCAAGCTTCCGCCGTGGCTCGAGCCGAGCCGTGAGCAGATCGAGCACTCGGTGGCGCAGATCACGGTGCCCTACGAGAACAACCCGGCTGTGGACGCAGCATGAGCGAGACGAGTGTAGGCAACATCACCGTCGCCGAGTGGCCGCACCTGTATGTGAAGGGCGAGCCCGACGCGCCCGTTCTGATCGCGCTACACGGCACCGGAGGCACCGAGCACGACGGGGTCGCGCTTGCCTCGCAGCTCGCCCCGCGAGCGACCGTCATCGCTCCGCGGGGTCGCGTCACCGAGCAGGGGATGAACCGCTGGTTCCGCCGACTGGGCGAGGGAGTGTTCGACGTCGACGATGTCGAGCGTCGGGCCGACGAGCTAGCGAAGTTCGTGAGCTCCGCGGTCGCCGAGTACGCGCTCGAGGCTCGGATGCTCGTTGCCGCGGGCTTCTCGAACGGAGCCAACATGGCGCTGGCCACCGCGATCCGCCACCCCGGGCTAGTGGCACAGGCCATCGCGTTCTCGGGCATGTACCCATTCGCAGACCGCACCCCGGCAGGGCCCCTCGGCGGTCTGCAGCTGCTGCTACTGAACGGACACGACGACCCGATGGCACCTCGCGCGAGCGTCGATCGGCTTCAGTCGGTCGTGACTGCACTCGGCGCGCAGGCGACCCGCGAGGGGCGCGCGGGCGGGCATGGCATCACCGCGGGCGAACTGGCCACCGCCCGTGAGTGGCTCGCCGATCGCACCTGACTCGGCCACTCACCGTCGCGCTGTAACGTTTTACTGACACCGAGGGTGCCGGGAAGCGGGGGCTCTATGCGCGAATTGCGAGTGGTCGATTCGGCTGATGTGACCGGGGTGCTCGGTGCCCTGCGCGATGCGCTCGCTGGGGACGGACCGGCGATCCTGCCGCATGGCGGGGCGCCCACTGGGTTGTCCGACACGATCGAGCGGCGCGTTGCGGTCGTAATCGAAACGAGTGGCTCCACCGCGAGACCCAAGCGCGTGATGCTCAGCGCCGACGCGCTGTTGGCCAGCGCCGCGGCATCCGAGAGCGCGCTCGGGTCAACCGGACAGTGGCTGCTCGCGCTGCCCACCCACTACATCGCCGGCCTCGCGGTGCTCGTGAGATCGCTCGCGGCGGGCACCGACCCGGTCGTGCTGGGCCCCAACGCGTCGAACGAAACCGACGCGTCGAACGGCACCTTCACGGCCGAAGCGTTCGTCGCGGCCGCAGTTCGGCTCGATCATCCGTCGCGATTCGTCTCCCTCGTGCCCGCCCAGCTCGCCCGCCTGCTGGATTCGGATGCCGCGGTCGACACCCTGCGCGGATTCGAGGCGATCCTCGTCGGCGGCCAGGCGACCCCTGCCGCGCTCGCGGCTGCCGCCCTGGACAAGGGCCTGCGCCTCATCCGCACGTACGGCTCGACGGAGACCTGCGGCGGATGTGTCTATGACGGCGAGCCGATCGGCAACACCGAGATCGCGATCGTTGACGGGCGCATCGAATTGTCGGGCAGCGCGCTCGCGGAGGGGTATTTCGACGATCCGCGGCGCACCGCCTACGCGTTCCGCGAGCACGACGGCCGCCGGTGGTACCGCACTGACGACACGGGCGCGGTGCATCACGGCCGCCTGTCGGTCACCGGACGGGTCGACGATGTCATCATCTCGGGCGGCATCAAGGTCTCCCTTGCTGAAGTCGAGCTCGCAGTGCGGAGCCTTGCCGGGCTGGCCGATGCGGTGGTCATCGCGGCGCCGCATCCCGAATGGGGGGAAGTGCCGGTGGTGGTGACCAGCGCCACCATTGACCTCGTGGAATTACGTCGGGAGGTCGCCTCGCGGCTCGGCCCCGCGGCCGCTCCCGATCGAGTGTTGCTCGTGGACGCGATTCCCCTGCTTGCCTCCGGCAAGCCCGACCGGGTTGCCATCGCTGCCCTCGCTATGAAGTAGTGGCCGCTGAAGTAGGCCTACGGGCCGAGGCAGTAGTCTTCCTGTCGTGGCGAATCCCCGGCAGCAGCGCATCAACCCCAATTCGGTGCCCGCACCGAGTGTGGCATCCCAGTTGAAGGCCGAGCAGGCTCGCAAACAGGCCGCCCAGAAGAATAAGAAGAACAAGGGTAGACCGGGACTGCCGCCCGGGGTCGTGACAGTGCGCAAGGCGACCCTCGGCGACTGGATCGGCGGGATGCGGCTGCAAACCCTGTCTCTGGCCATCGCCCCCGTCGCGCTGGGGACCGCCGCAGCGTACGTGCTGCCGAACGAGGACGCGGGACCGGGATGGCACTGGCTGCGCGCGTTGGCGTGCCTTGCCGTGGCCGTCTTCCTCCAGATCGGTGTGAACTTCGCCAACGACTACTCGGACGGCGTGCGCGGCACCGACAAGTACCGCACGGGCCCGCAGCGCCTCACGGCGTCGGGCGCCGCCAAGCCGCGCACGGTGCTCATCGTGGCGCTCGCGTTCTTCGCGCTCGCTGCCGCAGCCGGGCTGATCATCGTCTGGCGCACCGGGTACTGGTGGCTTATCGCCGTCGGTGCGGTGTCCATCCTTGCCGCGTGGTTCTACACCGGAGGCAAGCGGCCGTATGGCTACGCGGGCTTCGGCGAACTGTTCGTGTTCGTGTTCTTCGGGCTCGTGGCAACTGCCGGTACGACCTTCGTACTTGCGGGAACTGTCACCACCGAGAGCTGGATCGCCGGCGCTGCGATCGGCTTGATCGCCTGTGCCGCGCTCATGGTGAACAACATCCGCGACCTCACGCAGGACCGACTCTCCGGCAAGCGCACTCTCGCGGTGCTGATCGGCGACCGAGCGGCGCGCATCACCTACGCGGTATTCATGCTGCTGCCCTTTGTGCTGCTGGCCTTCTTCGTGATCTTCTACGCGAACGCATACCTCGTGTACTTCGCCCTTCTGGCCGCGCTTCCCGCGACCGGCATCACGCTGACCGCCAAGACGGCACCCGAACTCGTGCTCGCGCTTCGGCTGACAGCCCTGACGGCTCTGGCCTACGGGTTGGGCCTAGGGTGGGCGATCGCCTTCTAAAGATCGGCGTCCTCGGCGACCTGGTCCGCGTCTTTCGTGGTGCGTGAGCGCCGATCCGCGATGTCGAGAGCCACGGCATCCCGAAGCCTGCCGAAGAAGATGTAGGCAACGCAGAGTCCCACAACCGCCGCGATGATGGCGGCGAGCCACCAGGGAACACCCACCACGAGGAGTATCGCCAGCACCACCGCAAAGACGCCGACCCGCACCAGACTATAAAGCACCCAAGGTTTCACTCTGCAAGTGTAGGCATCCGCGCTGGAGCGTGGAGCGACGCATCGCGTCGCCGCGACGCCAGCGCCGAGGGAGCCTGCGACCGAGGTTTGTGCAGGAGCCGTAGAATCGACGTATGGGACGGCTGCTGATCTTCTTCGTCGCGGCGGTCATCCTCGACGTATTTGCCTTCGTTGACCTCGTGCTGATCGAGAAGGCGCGCGTGCGGGCGTTTCCCAAGTGGGTATGGGGCATCATCATCCTCGTCGTGCCGTTCGTGGGTGCACTGTTGTGGTTCTTCGTCGGCCACGGCTGGGGCACTCGGGGCGGCGAGCGTCGAGTGATTGCTCCCGACGACGATCCCAGCTTTTTGAAGAACCTGCGTCGCGATGAGGAACAGGATGAGCGCATCCGCCGCCTGGAACAGGAACTCGCCGACCTCGACGATGACCCACCCAAAGACTGAGTCGCCCGCGACGGCCTTTGCCGTGGCGTTGCTTGAGGAGTTCCATCGGCTCGGCGTGCGCGATATCGTGCTTGGCCCGGGCTCGCGATCGCAAGCGCTCGCCCTCGCGGCCGCCGAGTTCGAGCGGCTCGGGCTCCTCCGATTGCGGGTGCGCATCGACGAACGGGTCGGCGGATTCCTCGCTCTCGGCATCGCCGTGGAGACCGGGCGGCCGGTGATCCTGATCACCACCTCCGGCACGGCAGTGGGCAACCTGCACCCCGCGGTCCTGGAGGCGCACCACTCCGGAGTTCCCCTCATCGTGATCACTGCCGACCGACCTGAGTCGCTTCGGGGAGTGGGATCGAACCAGACCACGGAGCAGCCCGGAATCTTCAGCACGGCGGTGCGCCGGTCGTGGGATGTCGCGCCGCCCACCGGTGCTGTGGGTGAGACGGATGCCGCAGCCACCCTCGCACGCGATGCACTTGCCGTGGCATCCGGCCCCGTGCACCTCAACTTGGCGTTTGCCGAGCCCCTGTCCTCGCCCTTCACTCTGCCGGACCGTGCGTTGCCCGAGGCCGTCTCGGTCGTCGAGGCGTCGGGTCCCGATACGCGTTCCGCGTTGCTCGATCGACCTGATGCGCTCACGCTGGCCGCCGTACCGGGCACCGTTGTCGTCGCCGGCACCGGCGCCGGACCGCGCGCCGAGGAGGTCGCGCGCGAGCTTGGCGCTCCTTTGCTTGCCGAGATCGCGAGCGGCGCTCACTTCGGTCCGAACCTCGTGGTCGCCTACCGCGAGCTGCTCGGCACCGCCAACTTCGGCGACCGGGTGCAGCGGGTGATCGTGTTCGGTCATCCGACACTCAGCCGGGAGGTGCCCGCGCTCATCCAGCGCGACGGAGTCGAGACGATCGTCGTGCGGGGAGCGAGTGCCGAGGACTACAACCCGGGTCGACGCGTGGCAACGTTCGCCGACGCCGTGCGCGTCGAGGGCGAGCCGGACGCGCGTTCGTGGTTCGGTCGCTGGGTCGCGGCATCCCGCGACCTCGTCGAGGACATCGACGTCGCACCCGACATCACAGCCGACCCCGCTTCGCACGCTCGTGCCGAGCTTGCCGCCGTGCGCGCGCCCGTCACTCGTCACGCACTGGTCGAGGCGGTCTGGCGCGCGACATGGCCGAAGGATCGGCTGGTGCTCGGGGCTTCGCGGCTCATCCGCGAGGCCGACAAAGTGCTGCCTGGCAAGCGCGTTCCCGTGCATGCCAACCGCGGGCTTGCCGGCATCGACGGCACCATCTCGACGGCTCTGGGTATCGCGCTGGCCAGCCAACTCGCGGGGAGCGAGGGCACGACCCGGGTGCTCGTGGGCGACCTCACCTTCCTGCACGACGTGGGCGCGTTGCTGTTCGGTGTGGGCGAGGTGCAG